>JAKQGX010000011.1 GCA_029573235.1 Bacteroidota bacterium | reverse complement strand
CCCTTCAATCCATCAAAAACTATTACTCCTTTCGTTCCTTTACTTCTGACAACGGAACCGAGTTCGCCTATCACCGAAATATCGCAAAACAATTTCACGTACATTGGTATTTCGCCGACCCCAACAGCCCTCACCAACGAGGAAAAAACGAAAACCAAATCGGTATAATAAGACAATACCTATCCGGAAATACGGACCTCAGTCTCCTCTCAAATCAACAAATTGAACTAATTCAACTTCGAATCAATAACCGACCACGAAAAAAACTTAATTTTATATCCCCTTGCAAATGCTTTTTTAATAACATCATTGCACTTGTTAGTTGAATTTCAAATAGATCATCGCTCAATTTGTTCGAAATCTGGGACATTGGGCTCACAGAATGAGACCAGTCACTTTTTAGAGTGGCTGGTTTTTTTATATCAACAAATACTTTCATGCAGTACCCATAGTTGATGTGGCACCTCCCTTTTAATAATATAGGCACAACACCATTTCATAGTTTTACCTACCTTCGCACCATTGCCTCGGCACTATTATTCTCCTACCATCTTCTACAATATACAGAATAAGACGTGCTACTCTTTGGGATATTGCTTTTAGGTCATCTGTTGATACTTCGTGCATCGCACCCGGAATCATTCATCCATTTATACCACGGTTTACATACGTATTCTCCCCAATACACTTCTACAAATTCTATTGATAAAACAATACTAAACACAAACAAAAAAACTACTCATACACATCCATGAAATATAATACTTCACGCAGCAAATTGTTGATGCCGGAATACGGTAGAAACGTACAACGAATGGTAGAGTACCTGATGACGATTGAAGATAAAGACAAGCGGCTCAGGAACGCCACAGCCATCGTAGAGCTGATGTCCACCCTTACACCTCATCTAAAAACCATCGAAGATTATAAACACAAATTGTGGGATCATCTTTATCAAATGACCGATTTCAAGCTTGAAGTAGAAGGACCTTACCCGCCTCCTTTACGAGAAGAAGTATTAAAAAAACCGGAGGTGCTGCCCTACCCCAGGGCGAACCAACGCAACCGACATGTAGGTAAAAACCTGACACAACTCATCGAAAAAGCGATTGCCGAACCTGACCCGGAAAAAAGACAAGGCTTTACGCAAATCATCGGCTACTACATGAAACTCGCTTATACCAATTGGCACAAAGAACCCGTGCACGACGATATGATTAAAAACGAATTGGCAGCGTTAAGTAACGGCATCCTTAAATATGAAAGTGGCGGCTACAAAGTACATTTCGACAACCGAAACCATAAGCACGGCAAAAACAACCGGAATAGAAACTTCAACAACAACGGTGGCGGTGGCTATGGCAAAAACAAAAAATATAAAAACAAATCGAAATAAAAAGCCACTCCCGATAACCCAAACCGAACGATAAGATTCTCCATTCCGGATTGCAATTATTAGTTTTTCATACTTACTTTGATACATGAGTGCATTTGAAATAAGAGGTGGCAAACCACTACACGGAACCATCCGACCACAGGGAGCCAAGAATGAAGCGCTGCAAGTATTATGCGCTGCCTTGCTCACAGCAGAACCCGTTACGTACACCAACGTACCGGATATATTAGATGTCAATACCCTCATTGAATTAATGGGCGATATGGGCGTCTCCGTGCTGCGTCCTGCACCCAATACGCTTGTGCTGCAAGCCAACCAAGTAAACCCCGATTTCTTTATCGATAAAAACTTCAAGAAAAAATCCGGAAAACTGCGCGGCGCCGTTATGATTGCCGGCCCCATGCTGGCTCGCTTTGGAAGGGCGCACATACCACAGCCCGGAGGTGATAAAATAGGTCGCCGGAGATTGGACACTCATATACTCGGCTTCGAACGTTTGGGCGCCAAGTTTAACTACGATGCTGATGAAAGCTTATTTATGTTGGAAGGAAGCCAGATGCAGGGCAATGACATCACCCTCGAAGAACCCTCTGTAACGGGCACGGCTAATATAGTGATGGCTGCAGTGCTCACCGCCGGCACCACCACCATTTACAATGCCGCCTGTGAGCCCTACGTACAGCAGCTCTGCCGTATGCTCAATGCTATGGGAGCCCATATCTCCGGCATCGGCTCCAACCTCCTCACCATACAGGGCGTTACCTCTCTTCACGGCTGCCAGCACCGCCTTTTGGCAGATATGATTGAAGTCGGCTCCTTCATAGGAATGGCTGCCGCAACACAAAGTGATATCACCATCAAAGATGCCGATGTAGCGCATCTCGGCATCATCCCCGAGGTCTTTCAAAAACTCGGTATTACCCTTCATATCAACGGCAATGACATTCACGTACCGGCACAAGATTCGTACCGTATTCATAAATTTATAGACGGCTCCATCCTCACCATTTACGACCATCCATGGCCAGGCTTCACCCCTGATTTACTAAGCATCGTATTGGTGACAGCCACACAAGCCAAAGGCACTGTACTCATCCATCAAAAAATGTTTGAAAGCCGTTTATTCTTCGTTGATAAACTCATCGAGATGGGCGCACAGATAGTACTCTGCGACCCACACCGCGCGGTAGTCATCGGTTTAGACCGACAAATAAAACTGCGAGGCATCACTATGGTTTCGCCAGATATACGCGCCGGCGTTGCCCTCCTCATTGCAGCCCTCTGCGCACAAGGCAAAAGCACCATTCAAAACATTGACCAAATAGACCGCGGTTACGAACGCATCGACGAGCGCCTCAACGCTCTTGGCGCTGATATCCGAAGAGTAGAATAGTAGCATGTGTTATTTTTTTTGGGGTCAGCCACAACGCTCCGAGCCACATCCGTTGCGACGCTCCGTTCCTCTACATTTCTCGATGCAGCATTTTTTTAAAACAACCTTCTACCACCCACATGGAAACACACAGCCACGAGTATTATATGCAACAAGCCCTGCGTCAAGCACGCATCGCCTTTGATGCCGATGAAGTACCCATTGGCGCCGTTGTCGTTTGGGATCAAAAGATCATAGCACGTGGTTACAACCAAGTAGAGCTACTCAAAGACCCTACCGCTCATGCCGAGATGATAGCCCTCACAGCGGCCTTCAACCAACTGGGCAGTAAATACCTCATGGACGCTACCCTATACGTTACTATAGAGCCCTGCCTCATGTGCTGTGGTGCGCTCTATTGGAGCAAAGTAGGACAGGTTGTATTTGGCGGCACCGATGTCAAAAACGGATATAAAAAAACAACCGGAACCCAACATCCGTTTCATCCCAAAACAAAAATTATAGAAGGTATATTGGCAGAAGAATGCATCCAACTGATGAAAGATTTCTTCTCTAAAAAAAGATAACACCTAAATCCGAAAAATAATTTTCGAAAAACAGTATATCGGCTAGGCTCATTGGCAAGCCGGACAAATTCCCTTAATTTTGCCCAACTTTTTAAAAAATATTATCTGTAATGAAAATATTAGTTTGTATCAGTCAGGTACCTGACACAACATCAAAAATTGCTTTCTCCGATAATAATACGAGCTTTAGCACAGCCGGTGTTACGATGATTATTAACCCCTACGACGAGTGGTACTCACTGGTTCGTGCATTGGAGTTAAAAGAAGGCGGTCAAGCTGCAGCCGTACACCTCATCACCGTAGGAAAGGCAGATACCGAACCCGTTATCCGCAAGGCATTAGCCATTGGAGGCGATGAAGCTATCCGTATCGATACCGATAGCAACGACCCCTACGTGATAGCCGCTGAAATAGCCGCCTATGCCCAAAACGAAGGATACGACCTCGTACTTTGTGGTAAAGAAACTATCGATTACAACAATGGAGTGGTGGGTGCAATGCTAGCAGAAATGTTGGATATGAACTACGTGGGCTTTGCCAGCAAATTAGATATTGCCGGAGGTGTGGCTACCATCCATCGTGAGATAGAAGGTGGCGAAGAAGTGGACAGTGCTACTTTACCTTTAGTGGTTTCTTGCCAAAAAGGTATGGCAGAAGCTCGCATCCCCAACATGCGCGGCATCATGGCTGCTCGTACCAAACCGTTGAAAATAGTAGCTCCTGCCGCTATTCAACCCCTCACTGCTATTGACAGTTTTGAAATGCCACCAGCAAAAACTGGGGTGAAGATGTTTACCATCGATAACTTAAATGAGTTGGTGAGTGCTCTTCACAACGAAGCCAAAGTAATCTAATTTTTCACTACAAAATATTCATACAATGTCTATCATAGTATTAGCAGAACATTCTCAAAATACGTTTAAGAAAAAAACATTCGAAGCTGTGCAATATGCAGCCACACTGGCTCAGAGCATGGGCACCAGCGCTACCGCCTTGGTATTGGGCAGTGCCGATGAAAGTGCGATGCAACAATTGGGTGCTTACGGTGCACAAAAAGTGTGGCATGTAGCGGATAGCCGCTTGGATAACCTGAACAGCAGAGCTTATACAAAAGCTATTGCAACAGCCGTTGAAAAAGCTGGTGCCGCTATTGTTATCACCCTACACGATGTAACCGGAAAAGCTGTAGCACCACGCCTTGCTGCCCGATTGAAAGCAGGTTTGGTAGCCGGCGCTATTTCACAACCCGACCTTAGCAAAGGTTTCGTGATTAAAAAATCTGTATTCTCCGGTAAGGCTTTCTCGCATATCAACATAACAAGCGACAAGAAGGTAGTAACCCTAATGCCAAATAGCTTTCCTGTGAAAAAAGGCGAAGGAACTGCTGCTGTGGAAAAACTAGAGGTAGCCTTTGACGACAAAGACTTTGGTGTACAAGTAAAAGAAGTAAAAGCCGTATCCGGAGACTCAATACCCTTGCCTGAAGCAGAGTTGGTAGTATCCGGTGGTCGTGGTATGAAAGGTCCTGAAAACTGGGGTGTACTGGAAAACCTAGCTCAATCACTCGGTGCTGCGCTTGCTTGTTCTCGCCCGGTAGCTGATAGCCATTGGCGCCCGCACCACGAGCACGTAGGACAAACCGGTGGTACCATTCGTCCTAATTTATACATAGCTGTGGGTATCTCCGGCGCTATTCAACACTTAGCCGGTGTGAACAGCTCCAAGACCATTGTGGTTATCAATAAAGATCCTGAAGCGCCTTTCTTTAAAGCGGCAGACTATGGCGTTATTGGAGATGCGTTGGAAATTGTACCCAAACTAACGGAAGCGGTAAAGAAATTTAAAGCCGAACAAGCTGGATAAAGGCAATTCCCAATTTTTTCTCATAATACTTTTTAGAGAGATGCTATGTTTATCATAGCATCTCTTTTCTTTTGCACCTATTCGCAACTTGAGAACATACTCACATCAACATAAAACATAGCGGCTGCCCCATCGGGACAGCCGCTATGTTTTATAGAAAAGGAACTACTAAGAATTGATTGTAGCAACTTATTCTACCCAATCCGCAATAAATACATTGGTATCGTGTGTACCGCCATTATTACGGTTGGAGCTGAAAATAATTTTCTTTCCGTTGGGAGAAAACATGGGGAAGGCATCAAAACCACCATCATGAGAAATTTTCTTTAAACCGGTACCATCCAAATTGATAACATAAATATTGAAAGGAAATCCTTTTTTATACTCATGATTTGAACTAAAAATGATGCGCTTGCCATCCGGCATGAAGTTAGGCGCCCAGTTGGCTTGTCCTAAATGGGTAATTTGTCTGGCATCCGAACCATCCGCATTGGCAACAAAAACTTCCATGTTGGTAGGGGCTACCATCCCTTGTGCTAAAAGGTCTTTATACTCTTTTATTTCTTCATCCGTTTTAGGGCGAGATGCACGCCATACTATTTTGCTACCATCGGGCGAAAACCAAGCTCCGCCATCATAGCCCAACTCATGGGTGATTTGTTTGACATTCTTTCCATCAATATCCATCAGGTAAAGGTCCAAATCGCCATTGCGGGTAGAAGTAAATATAATTTTATCGCCTTTGGGAGAAACGATCGGCTCTGCATCGTAGCCGGGCTCGTGTGTCAATTGCTTTACGATTTTACCATTGAGGTCTGCCACAAAAATATCATAGCTGTCATAGATGGGCCATACATATTTCTTTAGTGCTTTCTTATCCGGTACCGGTGGGCAATCTGTTGAACCAAGATGCGTAGAAGAATAAAGCACATGCTTCATATCCGGCATAAGATAGGCGCAGGTAGTACGTCCGGTGCCGGTGCTCACCATTTTATAGTGGAACTTATCTTTTGCCTTTTTGGGCAGTTTGCCATAAAAAATTTGGTCGCAGGCAACGCCATCTTTTGGGCTGGTTCGTTGAAAGATGATATGGTCATTATCAAAACCGAAATATGCTTCTGCATTGTCACCACCAAATGTCAACTGACGAATGTTCTTAAAATGCTTTTCATCGGAGTACGTTAACTTGTCGCTATTGGCTGCCTGTTGTGCTATGGACGTGAAGGCATACATAAATGCGCACACACCGAATACTGTTTTTTTCATGGCTATTGTTATAGTTGGATGTTTTCTTGCTACGAAAGTAAGCCCATTGCCGAATCCTATATTTAGATAATACCGCATTGTTGCTACAACAGCTATCGAAATGAAGGATATCTAACCCTGATGCTTAACGGGATGCAAAGCTATGGTATGTTTCTTTTTTATTGTCACGCTACTGTCATGGAGCGAAGTACTTTTAATACCTCTCCAATCGGCAATCCCATCACGTTGTAATAATCACCTTCAATTTTTTCAATTCCTACCATGCCTATCCATTCTTGTATGGCATAGGCACCGGCTTTGTCCATCGGTTGGTAATGGGTTACATAATGCTGTATCTGCGAGGTTGTCAGTTCTCTAAAATATACTGCCGTAGTCACCGAGAAAGAATGTTTGCCTTGGGGTGATTGTAAACAAACTCCGGTTACGACGATATGTTTTCTTCCGGAAAGTTTTTTTAAGATGTGCATCGCATCCGCTTCGTCGCGCGGTTTGCCGAGTATTTCGTTATCTAAGATGACTACTGTATCTGCGGCTATAACGATTGCTGATGTATTTCTTTGCGCTACGACTGCTGCTTTTTTTTCAGCCAGATATTCCGGTACTTTTTCTACGTTTATATGTGGCGGTTCGGTTTCATCCACATCGGCTACATCTATGGTAAAGCGTATCTCTGCAGCTTCTAAAAGTTGTTTGCGCCGTGGCGATTGGGAAGCTAAAATAATTGAATCCATTCTGCAATGAGGTTAATAATTAAGGTGCCAATGCCGGCTACCATCATCCATTTTAATTGTTTGCTGCAACGTGCGTAATGCTCGGTAGTGGCTTTCTTTTGCAACGAAAAAAGCCAATAAACAAGTGGTACAATCAATGTAACCGTCACATAGCCTCCGAGTAAATAGTGAGCGGTTTGCAGCAAGGCTATCGAAGAAAGCAACAAAGGCAATAGTGCAACGATGCCCAAAGCTTGTGTAAATCCGGCGGTCTTCTTCAGCCCCCATCGTATGGGCATGGTTTCGCATCCTTCTTTTGCATCACCTTTTATATCTTCCATGTCCTTTACTATTTCACGCATCCACGTCAGCAGGAAGGCAAAGAAGGCATACATGCTTAACAAGGCAAGCGGATTGAGATGTAGTAATCCGGAGCTTTCTTTTTCGAAAATGGGTTTCTTGATAAATAGATGCAAGGCGGGCTCGTACGCTACTAATGTGGCAATGGTGAGTGCTGTGAGCAAGGCTACTACTACATTACCAATCATAAACTTTCGTTTGAATTGGGTAGAGTAAAACCATAACAACACGGTACAAAAAAATTGTAACAGCAACCACTCGTAAGCGGAACGCTGATGCGCCACATAACCTGCCAACAACAAGGCTATCACATTGAAAACACTGTGCATGATGATGGCCATGCGTCTCGGAATGTGGGTTTCCAACACCATTTTATCCGGCTTGTTGATGAGGTCGATGCGGATATCAAAGTAGTCGTTGATGATGTAACCCGCAGCCGCTATGAGCACTGTTGAGGTAGCTAACATGGAAAAGTGCAGTGGTGTCAACAGCAATGCGGGCACGCCTTTCCAGAGTTTGCTCACCGGTACAATTACACAAGCCCATACGACCAATTGGGTGATTAATATAATGAGTAAGTTCTTCCAACGGATTAATGCAAGCCATGCCTGTAGTGTTGATGGGTTGTTATGAACCGATGGCAGGGGAGATGATGGCATTTTTCAATAGAATAAACTACTGCAATGATCGAAATAATTCATCAAGGATTGAAATCTTTCTGACAAATAAGAAGGAAGCCTTTCATATAGTTAGAAACAGATATCCTGCCAACAAAGCGGTTTCGATGTTTTCAATAGGCATGTTATTACCCTTCACATTGCACCAACCAAATGCTCCAAAAATCGTCGTAGTTTGATACCATCATTGTTTTGCCAATAGTCTTGGGTGCTTGGTTGATGATACACTCGCCGGGGAAGCCTTTGTACCGGCATTCCAATAACAGCCCTAAGGCAAAAGCCGTAGCCGTAGGATAATCACCACAAAGATTTTTGAACGACAGTTGCGGGGTTTGTTGAAAGATTAGTTGTGACAATAATTCATAAGCTTCATCAACCGTTGCATCCCCTGTAACACCCACCAATACTGCATCAATGTCATCCATCGTCCATTGGTTTCGTTGGAGCATTGCTGCTATGGCTTCCGCAACAGAAGCAGTATCTTTTGTAGTAAGGGTAGTAATATCATTTACGCAAACCGGCGAGGGTTGATTGCTCACCGTGAAGAAGCTAGAACCTTCCGCGTTATGCTTCTTTCCGAAAGATTGCAAAACTGCATCTGCCGTAGCAGTCAGTTCATCGATACCGCCCACCAATACGGTGTGTTGAGGATGCTCGCCAAGATACAATGCTGTATTAATCATGGCTTGTTCAAAAGAATGTCCGCGATGCACAAAGGTGAGGTTATGTCCGTTACAACCATGTAGTAAGGCTATTTGCCCGGCTACGGTATTGTGTGTAGATTGAATAAAGGCGGTTGGAGTAAGCATCTGCTCGTGCTGGTTCACCATCTTTGATAGAAACACTTCGGTATCTTGCAAACAACCATAGGCAGTGCCCACCGAAAAGGCATCCGGTTTTTCAATTCCAGCCTTTTGTAAGGCAATTTTTGAAGCACCAATACCCATGCGCACCGCTTTGCTCATGCGTCTTAATTGCATTGTGGGAATGTAATGCGAATAATCAGGTTCGCGGCAAAGCCAGATCGCTCCTACTTCTTGAGCAGGTATTGTTGCTAAAAAATCATCGGCATTGTTATTACCCGCTGCACTAATGATTCCGACACTGTGGATATATAGCTTCATACGATTGTTTTTTTCAGAAAGATGAAACACCGGTGCTTTCGCAAGCCAAATTCATCATATCGATAGATTTCAACATTACCATAGCATTGCCGGCACTAAGGTTTGAGTTTATGTTTTGGAAAAGATAAGGGTCGAGCAATTGCCACCAAAGCCAAATGAATTGGACAACACATGACGTACCGGTTGCTGGGTGCGCAGGCTTGTTACCGGTTGCCAAGAGATATCTTCCATTGCATGTTGCCATCTTAGATTCGGGAAGATGATCCCCTCACGAATAGCCCAGGTAGAGAAGACGGCTTCTACCCCTGCAGCCGCGCCCAGCGTATGTCCTGTAAATGCTTTGGTAGATGATGCAGCCGGTATTTGTCCATCAAACAATACTTCTATAGCCTTTCCTTCGGAACTGTCATTGTTAGCAGTGCCGGTGCCGTGCAAGTTGATATAATCTATTTGTTGCGGTTGCAATCCACTTTTATGAAGTGCATGCGACATAGCTAATTTATTACCTATTCCTTCCGGCGATGAGGCGGTTTGGTGATAGGCATCATTGGCATTGGCATATCCACTCACGGTACAAATAGGTGTCACTTGATATTGCTTCATGGCACGCTCATTCATCAACAATACATAACCGGCACCTTCACCCAGGTTTAACCCTTGGCGTTCTTGATCAAACGGACGACAAGGTTGTTTGTCCAAAATCATGAGGGTATTAAATCCATTCAGTGTAAAACGGGATAACGCATCAGCACCACCTGCAATGGCTACGTCCAGTAGATCCTGTTCTATCATTTGTGCCGCCATCATAATACTATTGGCAGAAGAAGAACAGGCGGTGCTAAGGGTGGTACAAAAACCATCAAGCTGAAAATGACGACGCACTGCTTCGGTAACGGCACCACATTCATGGTACTTTAATTGTGCATGATGTTCTTTAACCACTCCATTTTTTACTGCATCATAAACCGCTTCTGTCAAGTCCATGCCGCCAACGGTATTGGCAGAGAAAAAACCCACCCGTAGATTTCCTACCTCATGACGGTAAGGCGCCCATGCCTCCTGTACGGCAATAGCTGATAATAGCGCCGTGCGGGGCAATTGCTCATGGATACCGGTGAAAGCAGCCAGTTCTGCATTGCTCATTTTCACCTCGCCTACCGGAAAGGTATCTTGCCAGTGTGTTTTTAATATCGACGGATATGAAATGCCACTCTCGCCTTTCTGCAAGGATTGTAAGCATACGGTAGCATTATTACCGATGGCAGTGATAATACCTGTATTTACGATGTATGATTTTGAATGCAAGCGCCGGAATGTTTTTTTAAATGAACCAATTTTTTTTCACTATCGAAGAAGGCAAACTCTGTGGCAATAGGATTGAATAACACTCATCAAGTTTCCTGCACATACCAATCCAATGCAATGGATGCCTTGTCGTTTTCTACATCCACCCATCCAGCAAGGCAAGCCTTCATTCCTCTATTTTGTAACACATCCGATACCCAAAACTGCAATAAATCTTTGTCATATTGATTGCTGACAAGGGTTAGCTGTTCGCCTTTAAAGCCATGCTTGATGCTTATTTCACCCAACATAATGTTGGGCAAGGTATATACAAATAGTGCTGGGCTTGCAATGGCGGCAGTGGTTTCCCAATATTTTTTATCTACATCTATACAACCGTTTCGGGTCATTAGAACCATAGCAATGTTCGTTTTTTCGATGGAAGCATAGCAATAGTCTTCGGCATCTTTCAAAAGGCACTCAGCAGCCACCATCGCCCATTTACAAAGGCTATCCATTTTAAAAAATTTAGGATAGTTCATGCTTATGCTACGATAAACTGCAGTAGCATCAATAGTAGGTTCTGCAAGCACTACCACTCCATTTCGAGTGACTTGTTGATCCTTAATGCGTACTGAATGAATGGATGTGATACCTGATTTCACTTAATGAGCCGTATTGTGTGTTTCGAGGAAATGCGCCAAGGTGCGTACATTCTTTTCGTGACTTTTCACAAAAGGATTGCTTTGATCCCAAACGTATCCGGCAAGCACCGAGCATATCTGTGCTTTAATTTTCGGATCGGGGTCTTTGGCAAAAAATATTTTATACAAATCTCCGTTGTACCAACCGTTCACATAGGTGCGAAAAACTTCTACCCCACTTTGCATCACCTTCATGTATTCGCTATCCCAATCTACTGTTTCTCCTTTCAAATGTTTTATAACCAACTTAGCTGCCAACTGTGCGGAGACTGCTGCCAGTGTTACACCCGACGAAAAAACCGGATCTAAAAACTCGGTAACATTGCCGGTAAGTACAAAACCATCTCCATAAAACTTATCGGTAGTTACGCTCCAGCTCTGCAATTGACGGGGTTGCTCCCATTGCAATACAGCGTCACCAAATCGCTCTTGCAAATACGGTACCGAGGCTATCATCTGTTGGTATTGCTGCGTAATATCCCCATTGAATTGGTCAAAAAAATCAGGGTCGCCTACAAAACCTAATGATGTGTTGCCATTGGAGAAAGGAATAATCCATACCCAAGTAGTTTTGTTATACACGTAAACTATGATGCGGTCGGGTTCATAATTTTCGGCACGCTTGGGGTCGCTCATGTGGCAAAAAATAGTCTTACGTGGCGGCAATGACGAAGGGCGCTCTAATCCAAAAAGACGTGGAATAACCCGTCCGTAGCCACTGCCATCTACAATGAATTTTGCCCGAATGGTTTCTGTAGTACCAACGGCTTTTTTCACGGTAGTAATAGAATGGTCGTTGTATATTTTTATATCGGTTACTTCGGTTTCATAAGAAATAGGCACACCCATTTTCTCACATTCATCAGCCAGTACTTTGTCAAATTCGGAACGAGGTACCTGCCAAGTCCAGTCCCAGCCTTGAGTGTATTGTTGGTTGAAGTTGAAATCGCAAATAGCGCCGTCGTTCATCACAAATTTGGCTCCGTCTTTTTGTTGAAAGGCTTTTGCTTTTACGGCATCCAAAAACTTTGCTTCTTCCAATGCTTCCATGCATCGGGGCAAAAGGCTTTCGCCAATTACAAATCGAGGGAACAGCATTTTCTCTACTACTTGTACGGTATATCCTGCTTGTTTGATTATGGAAGAAGCGATGGTTCCTGAAGGTCCGGCACCAATCACTAAGACATCTACATTATTTTCTTCGTGCATGATTGTGGTATTGTTTCTATAAAGGGAAGAGAATGGGTTATTTTTTTTGAATTTCGAGAATGGTGTGGCTCAAGCCTATTTCATTGGTTTGGTTCACAATTGTAAATCCGGCTTCATCAATTAATTTTATAAACACTTCGCTATCGTACATCTGGCTATTGCCATTGGCCATCGTAGTAAAATAAAGTGAGGTCATCTGCAAACTGAAGGCTGATGCAGGGAAACGTTGTACATCCCAAAATGTTTCGTTGATAAAAACACGTCCATTGGCATCTAAGGCTTCATGGCATTTTTTTAGAATCGCTACAATCTCATCGTCGGCAAAACAATCTAAGAATTGGCTCATCCAGATGATGTCGTACCCCTTAGGTAGTACGGTTTTATCGTCCAGCATATTGGCTTGATGGTATTGTACACGATTGCCATAGCCGGCTGCTTCAATGTTCTTTTTTGCAACATCTAATTGAATTTGTAAATCCACTAACCCAATTTCTACTTGAGGGTCGTAGGCTAAGCAAGCCAAAGAAAACTTACCTGTATTCGCACCTATGTCCATTATCTTTTTAGGCTTCGAGGCAAATAATAAGGGCAAGGCTTCGGGGAAAGCATTATCAGAATAATAATGGTCAAACTTAAACCAACTCGTCTTTGCGGGTTCTTGCAATAGGGATAATCCTTGGTAGATAGTCTCCCACCCGCCAAGGTGGCGCAAGCCTTTCGGCTTACCGGTAATAATAGATGCTTCCAAGTCTTGTGCGCCATCGTAACAAACGTCTTTCATAAAATCGGTATTGGCAATAGACATGGGGTGGTTTATGAAAAAGTGACCGGTCTTTGTCAGATAGTATTTTCCTACTTTTCTATACACCAAGCCTATACCCAAGCCGGCTTCCAGCAGCACCCTAACAGCATAGTGCCGAAGCCCTGTTTGTTCGATAACGGATTCAATAGTTATTCCATTCATTTTGGCATCGTCAACAGCTTTCAAAATGCCTTTGTCTCGCAATAATATAGAGGCTTGAAAAATATAGGGAGCAAATGCAATATACTGCGCCTGTGAGATGGCATCAACCGCGGACATATTGTCTTCAGTAAATAGTGGTTTTTGTTTTTCGTTGGTTGCTGTCATGAAGTAGCTTTTGGTTCAAAAATAAAACTTAAACAGTAATTAGTAGATGGGGTTATTAAAAATATTGCACCTACAACGTACGCAATCTTTGTGGCTTTTCACGGATTCAAATTGCTTCAAAGCAAAAAAAACATTCACCCGAGAGTGAATGTTGTAGTGGATGTCATTTTTATTTTTCCAATGATTTAACCGAACGTAGCAACCTGCTCCATCGAGGGCTGAAGAGACTTTCTTTGTAGCTCAACCACACAAAAGAGGCTTTGCCCACCACATGGTCTTCGGGTACAAATCCCCAAAAGCGAGAGTCTAACGAATTGTGACGATTGTCTCCCATCATCCAATAGTAATCCATCTGGAAGGTATATGTGTTGGAGGGTTTTCCATTAATCACAAACCCATCCGGGCGTTCCTCCAAAGTATTTTTTTCATATACCGAAATGATGCGTCGGTATAGGGCTATGTTCTGTGGCGTGAGGGTTACGGTGGTACCTTTCTTCGGAATGGTTAATGCATCGAAGTTATCTACATTCCATTTGAAGTGGGCTGTGTCTTGAGGGAAGGTCCATTCTCTCACACTCCCCACATCGCCCGGAGTTTTAGTGAAGGGCTGTGCCGATACGACATTTGTCATTTTCTTCAGCGTATTTGCCCAATCGTTTTCTACAAACAACAAATACATATTTCCATTGCCGCCCACTACTTCTACATCATTTTCCTCGAGCAGCTCCATATCTAGTGGTTTGCCGTTGGTTATTACTTGATACAGCAATTTGGAATGTGGCAATACTTCGCTAGGCTTTCCATTGACAAATAATTGAGCGTTTTTCAGCTCTAATACATCACCCGGTAATCCCACGCATCGCTTAATGTAATTGTCTGCTTTGTCCACCGGTCTTGCCTCAATAGTATAAGTAGCCCATACGGCATCGCGTCCCATCTCTCTTACCTTGGCATAATAGTCTTCATTAGGATTTTCTTTCATCACCGTGTCACCATGTGGAAAGTTGAACACGACCACATCATTGCGTTTAATATCTCCGAAGCCCCACCAACGGCGGTACTTCCATTGCACCGCATCGCTATATGACTTACCACCAGTTAGGGGCATGGTGTTATGTACCAACGGCACTGACAAAGGTGTCATGGGTACCCGAGGTCCATAAGCCATCTTGCTTACAAACAAATAATCGTTTACCAATAAGCTTCCTTCCATAGAGCCCGTGGGGATAGTATAGGCTTCAATAAAGAAGGTGCGGATAATAGTAGCAGCAACGATAGCAAAAATGGCAGCATCCAACCATTCCCGCATCACTGATTTTTTCTTATCTCCTTTTGAGGGAGACTTTTTCCAAAAGGCTAATCGCATGGATATTGTTGTAGTATATGAGGAGCCAAAATAACAACAAAAACAAGCAAAATATTATGAAGGCGATGTCTCATTTTTCAGATTTAACAAATATACCCTAAGTATTGATGTGAGTAACCAGTGTATTCTATGCGAATTTCATCGCCTTCGCGTAGCCTGCGGTAGTCTTCTTCAGACACTTCAATACTCAGTTTGATGGCAGAGGTGATATAGAAATAGTAGGCATTGTTTGCCACCATGTATTGCTTGCGGGTAATGGTAACGGTGTCTATCAGTTTGCTCCCGTGGTGGATGTCTTGTTGTACTTTGTACAAAAACTTTCGATACGTCCAATATACGGCTAGGCTGCAAAAGAGCAATAAAAAAACAACTCCCAAAAAATAATTAGCAATCGAAAAGGCCAATTCATCTCCTTCTAAAGCACGAACCCAAGCACCCGCAAAGGGCGCCAAGAAACACAATACCATCAACAGTCCCATAATTTTGTACAACTGCTTCCGATCTTTCATTTCTTTTTGTTTTAAGAAGGAAAGTTCAGCAGGGGTGAGCGGTGATTTGTACTGTATCAATTGGAGGTCATTCATCACTTAGGTTTATTGCTTTAGTCCATAAATAGCCGCATATTTTTCTTGAGCATAATTTAAGAAGACGTTGAAGTCAAGCGGCTTTCCGGTCACTTTTTGGCATAATGCTTCACTGCGATACCGCCTACCGTGTTGGTGAATATTCATTCTCAACCAATTCAGCAATTGGGTAAAATCACCCTTTGCCATATCGGTGGTGATAGTTGGAATGGTTTCTTTTGCAGTAGCTAAAAATTGTGCGGCATAAAAGCTGCCCAGCGAATACGTGGGGAAATACCCAAAACTTCCGTGGCTCCAATGCACATCTTGCAAAACGCCGCTTTTATCATCAGTAGGTGTAACTCCCAAATATCGCTGGTAGTAGGCATTCCAAACTTCAGAGAGGTCTTTAGCTTGCAGTTCATTGCTGAGTAATGCCTTCTCGATTTCGTAGCGTATCATCACATGAAAATGGTATGTGAGTTCATCGGCTTCTGTCCGTATCAAAGATGGGCTCACACGGTTCATGCTATTATAAAACTGCTCCAGGCTCACTTCTTGTAACGAATCAGGAAATAGGGCTTGTAACTGCGGGTAGAAATAGCTCCAAAAGTCCATGCTCCTTCCGATACCATTTTCCCACAACCTCGATTGCGACTCGTGGATGGATAGTGAAGCCGGCATACCCAATGGCAACCCATATTGTTCCGTCGGTAGTCCTTGTTCATACAATGCATGACCTCCTTCGTGAATGCTACTCCAAAGCAACGAACTGAAATCGTTTTCATCCACACGGGTAGTAATGCGCACATCCTGTGGCGAAAAAGAAGTCGTGAAGGGGTGTTCGGAAAAATCTTGCCTTCCGGCGTCAAAATCATAACCCATTCGGCGCAACACTTGCATCGAGAAATCAAATTGTTTCTGCCGATCATAATGCTGATGAAAACAATGGTCGTCTATTATTGGCTTTGCCGCAATGCTTGCTACGAGTGGTGATAATTGCTTTTGTACTTGTTGAAAAACGACATCCAGTTGCGATACCGTTGCACCTTTCTCATAATCATCCAACAAGGCATCATAAGGGTGATCTTGATAGCCGTAATAATCGGCTTGTTGTCGTTTTAAGGCAATCATTTTATCGAGTTGCGGGGCAAAAAGAGAATAATCATTTTTTTGTCTTGCTTCCATCCAGGCACCAAAGCATTGGGTAGTTTGCGTTGTAAGCTGCGATACAAAGGAAACAGGAATACGTTTGTTTTTCTCATAGTCCTCCCAACTAATTTGCACGTTGCGTATGGCTTCCTCTTTAAGCGAAGAACTTTCTAATAATGCTTTTAGCAATGCACCATAGGCTTCGGAGGTCATCATTTCATGGGCTTGTGCGCTGAGGGTTGCGAGTTGCCTACCTCTGAAGGCAAAGCCTTTGGGAGGCATATATACTTCTTGATCCCATCCTAAAACGGCTGCTGCGTTATTGAAATCAGCTGCTTTTTGAGTCAGCTCTATGTATTGATTGTATTGTGTCATATATGATAGAACGATAGCCTTTGCAAGATACTATTAATATAGATGGGGTTGGGGTATCTCCGTCCATTTTGACCTTTGATATATAGCCGTATCATGATATTCACCAGACTGTACGAATCATTTTATAACAATGAATAACGAACTATTTGAATAGCATATTTCCAAAGAAAAAGCCACCTTAACGGTGGCTCTATTCTTTAAACAACGTAATCGGATTTTACCGTACCAAGGTTACGTTGCCTTTATAGGTTTTTATGGTACCATCCGGTATAGCTACCTTTATTATGTACTGGTACACACCCATATCTTGGGGCTGCCCTCTCCAATGACCATCCCAACCAACTTTGATGTCATTGGTGCTAAATACTTCTTGCCCCCAACGGTTATATATCTTAAACTCTTGTAAGCGTTGGAAGGTTACATTCGACACTTTGAACAGATCGTTTTTACCATCGCCATTCGGTGTAAAGGCAGTAGGGACAAACAAGTTGGCACTAAAGTCAATGTCCACATATACTGAGTCAATATTGCGACAGCCGTCTTCATTCACCCCATATACATAGTACATCGTAGGTGCTTGCGGTGTAGCAATAGGATTTACCAAGTTCGGATTATTAAGGGTTCCACTTGGCATCCAAGTATATAAGTACGCACCGGAAGCTAATAGATTGGCTTGGGTACCGAAAGCCATCACTACGGTATCAGGATTGAGTACTGTAACCGGAGGCAATGGACGTACTGTAACATACATGTATAAGGTATCTTGACAACCATCTTTATCTGTATATACTACAGCGTACATACCGGTATCTGTAGGAGTGGCTGTAGGGTTAGGAATGGTGTTCGGATCGTTGCAACCGGAGCATGAAAGCGTTGTAGGTGTAGTGAATACATTGGTTGCGCTATCATATTCATACCAAGAAACACCAGAGAAGGTTCCAGCAGCAATCAACCCAAATGGCTGACCCAAGCAAATGGAAGTATCTTTCGGGAATATTTCATAATCATGAATAGGCACCGTAATCGTAAGACTATCCTTCATTGGACAATCGCTACCACCAATACCGGTTACTTGTATCGAAGTAGTTTTGGTGATGTAAACAACTGGCGATTGCACTGTAGAGTCAGACATATACGTACCGGGAGTCCAAGTATAATCAAATGGTCTGTCCGGAGACTTACAATAGCTGACGCGCATTTTAGGTCGATTGTTGCTGGTACGGTTTACTGAGGCAATAGCACCGTTACAAACATTCATACCGGCAGCTGTTGAGAATGCACCAATGGCATCTACCGAATTGGTGTTTTCAGTTACCATTAAAGCCGGATTATTAGTAGTCGCATTGGTAAAGCATATATCCACAACCAAACTTTGTGCAGTATCCCAATTATAAGGAACATCAAAGGTGAAATCATTCCATCCGGTAGTAGCAACAACCGGTGCTAATGCGGTATAAACCGGAGTGAGTGTTGTAGCCGGTACAAAACCACCACCCATAGAGCTACGGTTGGTGCAGGCTAAGGAGATGGTAAAGTTATCAAGCGTTGCACCATTCGGGTCCGCTACGTCAAAACCAATACCGGATATGGTGCCGTAACGCAAGCCGGAGCCCCACATATCATCTCGTTTCAAGAGGAATTGCATATGACCGGAAGTGTATTGACCCGGGAATGGATTGTTTAATGTAGAGGTATCAAAACGGGTAATGTAACCCGTACCGCGATACAGGCTTTGTACATCTACAAAATTAGGTGCTGCACAAGGCGTGGCGCTTGCACCACAAGTAACCGGTGTCAGTGGCAATGGTCCCTGAGCATTAATATTAAGCGTGGTATAACCGGGATGGCAAAAGACAAAATCATTGGTTGCATCCCATGTGTTTTCATTCACACCCACAAAGGTTATTTCAGACTTTCTACATCCTTGGTCATCTACCACATTCACCGTGTAAAAATTAGATGTAGGTGTAGTAGCAATAGGATTCGAACAATTGGTACAACTCAATGTACTACCGGCATTAGATTCTGTCCAAGCATAGGTTAAGTTGCTACCTTGCGGATTTACATTTATCGGTATGCCGGCATTCGGTAGCGTACAAAACACGTCGTGTTTTTCCAAGTTGATATTCGCTAATGGAACTGTTTTTATGGTATCCAAGCAAAGGCTTACCGATGGGTATGGGGTGAGTACCAAGTTATAAATTTGTGGAGTAGTAGTTATCGGTTGGAAAGCGGCATATTGACCGGTATCTACCAATACAGAATAGTCATTGTTGTACCATTCGTATTTCCAATAACCATTAGGACCGGACAAGTAAGCACCACCGCGGTCGAGGTTACAAGAATCCATAACCACCTTAAACTCTTGGCAACCCAATACATCAAAATATCCATAACCAAAGTGACCTCCTAAAGAGCAATCTCCTGTAGTAATATCTACAACAATGGTTTGCCCTGCAGTACCACTAAGGTTTAAGGTATGTCGAGTCCACGGTTTGTAAAGCACCCCGGCTCTATTAGGGGATGCAAAAAAGCCGGGTAGATTTGAATTGGCTACAAAGTTCAAATCATAACAACCGTTTCTTACCGTGCCGCCACTGGCTGTTTTTACCGACACTGTGAAGCGAGGCATTTCTTCAGGGTCGTGGCCAGCAGGGTTTTCCAATACTACCGCATACAGGAAATCTATACTATAATTATCAACCCCTACCGGTACGGTAAAAGTGTAGGAAATTTTTTCTGCACCATTACCACTTAGACTATCTCCTAATTTTACAGAGAAATTACCTCCCAAAGGAGACACTACCGGAAACCCACCGTAAAAATCGTTGGGCATAGCAGGAGTCTTAATATCTTGTCGTCCGGCTACAAAACCAGCAACCGGAGTTGTAATAGTCGTTTGCGGCACTTGTGGTGGTGGTGGTGCCGATGGTCCAGTTACTACCCCTCCCGGTGTTGTTCCAGGTCCACCGGTAGCAGCCGTCCAATTGGTGGTATCGCCCAATTCCCAATCAATATTGGTGGGGCAAACAATAGGTACAGTCTGTGCGGTGCTCTTGTAGGTGTGCAACACAGTAAAAAACAGCACGGCTGCAGCCCAAAACGTAAATCTCATTTTCATAAAATCGATAAAAAATTTTTGTTCGTTCAACATGGTATGGAAACCAGTAGCGCTTACTAAAGAAATTTAATCGGATAAATGTAATACATTTCTTAAAAGCAAGCAACAAAAATACAAGACACCTCCATTGCTAAAAAAGGTTGGAGGATTTTCATAAAAAATCGCTTTTGTAATTAACAGCCAACCAATACCCATTACAAAACAAAAATGAAAACCCCTCTACCCTTTCGCTTTCTCAACATCAAGGAAGTGCTGCAGAATAGGGCTATACTCCTTTTCTATGATGGCTATTTGGGGGTTTCCTTTTACATCTAGAACTTTGCGAGCTATGCACAAACTACATATTTTAGCCATCGCCGTACACCCCGATGATGTAGAGCTGGGTTGCGCGGGTACCTTGTTGAAACATGCACAAAAAGGGCAGCAGGTTGGCGTGTTAGACCTTACCCGCGGCGAGCTGGGTACTCGTGGCACTCCCGAGCTTAGGCTACAAGAAGCTCAGGATGCAGCAGCAGTCATGCAACTATCTGTTCGTGAAAACGCCGGTATGCGAGATGGATTTTTTGTAAATGATGAATCGCACCAACGCACCCTTATTACGTACCTCCGACATTACCAACCGGACATAGTTATTGCCAATGCTCTTGACGACCGCCACCCCGACCATGGGCGTGCCGGAAAACTCATTGCTGATGCTTGTTTCCTATCCGGATTGCGAAAAATAGAAACCACAAGACAAGGACAATTGCAAGCAGCATGGCGACCTAAGAGGGTCTTTCACATGATACAAGACCGCATGCATGAGCCGAATATCATCGTGGACATCAGCACCGTAATGGAGCAGAAAATGGATGCCATCCGCTGCTACAAAAGTCAATTTCATCAAACAAAGTCAGAGGAGCCGATAACCTATATTGCCACAGCCGAATTCTTGGAGCAAATACGCTATCGGGATGCGCTGTTGGGCAAGCGCATCGGCACCCAATATGCCGAAGGTTTTGTTTGCTTGAATACACCCGGCATTGATGATTTAGACCAATTAATATTGCCCGAGCTTGCTTAGCGAAAAGCACTTTCATACCGGCTACTTGTACCGTGTGAATCTTCGCACAATATTTTATTTCAGTATATACCTTTGCGAAAAATTTGAAAAAACAGATAATGAATAATCAACAGCATAAGCTTGCTACCAAACTCATTCATGCAGGTGTAGCACCCGACCCTACCACCGGCGCCATTATGACGCCCATTTACCAAACCTCTACCTATGTGCAAAACGCCCCCGGCGACCACAAAGGGTATGAATATGCCCGTACGCAAAACCCCACAAGAACGGTATTGCAAAATGCATTAGCCAGTATTGAAAATGGCAAGTATGCCTTGTGCTTTGGCAGTGGCATGGCAGCTACGGATGCCGTTGCGAAATTACTCTTGCCCGGCGATGAAGTAATTGTTGCCAACGACCTTTATGGCGGCACTTATCGCATCTTCACCAAGGTATTTGCCAACTACGGCATTACGTTTCACTTTATTGATATGAACAACCCCGAAAATGTTCGCGGGTATATCAATGAGCACACCAAAATGATATGGGCAGAAACGCCCACTAATCCCTTGCTGAACATCGTGGACATTGCAGCAGTAGCGGCTATTGCCAAGCAACATAATATCATCATGGTGGTAGATAATACATTTGCTTCACCATATTTACAAAACCCGTTAGACCAAGGAGCCGATATCGTATTGCATTCGGCTACCAAGTACTTAGGCGGACATAGCGATGTGGTGCATGGGGCCTTAATTATGAAGGATGCAGCACTGGAAGAAAGGCTGCGCTTCATACAAAATAGTTGTGGTGCGGTACCCGGACCGCACGATGCATGGTTGATATTGCGCGGTATCAAAACCCTGCACGTACGGATGCAACGCCATTGTGAGAATGGTGAGGCTATTGCCAAGTGGCTTCGTGCGCATCCTAAAGTAGGAAAGGTATTTTGGTGTGGTTTTGAAGACCATCCCAACCATGAAGTAGCCAAAAGACAAATGAGAGGCTTTGGCGGTATGATTTCTTTTACCCTCAAAAATGACAGCATCGAAGCTGCCAACGAAGTATTAAAGCGCACCGAGCTTTTCTCATTGGCAGAGTCGTTGGGAGGTGTGGAATCGCTCATTGGGCATCCTGCCACCATGACCCATGCATCCATCCCTCGTGAAGACCGCATTAAAAACGGATTGGTTGACTCGCTCATTCGCTTGAGTGTGGGCATCGAAGATGTGGACGACTTGATTAAAGATTTGGAGCAAGCAATTGGCTAATTGCCGTTGCCCTTCCGAATATTGCAAAGCAATACATCACTAACCGCAGGCGCTTGCTTGCGGTTATTTTTTTATGAATGGAATGGCTACCAGCACTACGATAAAAATGAAAGGTATTGCTCCGCTTGGTAGTCAAACGACCATTGCTTTTCAGTATAAAATAGGTGGTGTTTGTTTTCCAGCAAAGCAGGAAGTGAATAGAGTGTTTCTCCCAACTGATCTAAATCATAATAAATACTGTTGTCTTTAAAATCGGCTTCGTAACGGCTAAAAAAGCGATGCATCAATATGGGCAAATGATAACAGTACGCCAAGTTGAAACTGCCGCTAATTTGATTCTCAAGGTATTTTTCCATATCGGCATTGATGGGGTGTATCAGGGGCAATACTGCATCGGATGCTTGTAAATAGTGGTGAAAGACCGCATTGGTTACAAACTCATGGAAGAAGATAAAATGATGGGCGATGCCTAATTCTTTGGCTATTTGTTGTACTTCCTTTCCATTACCTTCTTTATGGCTGCCATTCCCCAAAATGATAAAGGTTATCGGAGGTTTTTGCGGTAAGGCGGCAAATTGTTGTAAGAGGCTGAGATAGTCTCGGCGTTTGTATTCTACCGCTCCGGGCACACAAACCCAATAGGTACCCGGCTTTTTTTCGGCAATCGGCACCGTTGGATACGAGGGATGAAACATGGGATAAAACACCCGAAACTGCAAGGCTCCGTGTGGTACCTTCATGGCTTTCT
Source organism: Bacteroidota bacterium (assembly GCA_029573235.1). Taxonomy (GTDB): domain Bacteria; phylum Bacteroidota; class Bacteroidia; order Chitinophagales; family Chitinophagaceae; genus JAFIGV01. Next base: position 29,506 of record JAKQGX010000011.1, on the reverse strand, counting down.
GCTCCATATAATGGCTGAGTAGAAAATATTTTTTTACCCTCGTAGAAATCAGCTTTTGAGATGTGCTTCCAGTTAATTTATTCACGCCGTGCAGAATGCCGAAAAAGCGAATGGATTTGGGAAAGGGCAAGAGGCATAGATTGCGAATGGTGCTTCCATGTGCCGTGCTCAGAATGACAACCTCAAATTTTTCATGGATGATAAATTGACGGATGCGCCACAATTCTTTCCATAATTGCCACCCTTTCCGCGTGGTGCAATCTGTCAAAAACAGCGGTTCATCGGTGCAATAGTAGGCGGCCTCCTCTTGTTTTTTTCTTGAGATAATAAGCGTGGCATCATACCCTCCTTTTTTCAAAAATGCTATTTGGGAATACAGGGTTTCATCATGCGAATCGTACAGCTCTATCAATACAGCTTTGGGGCGAGAGGCTTGGCTCATAAGGTTGCAAATTAAGAAAACATCCTAATGATTTTGGGAGATGAAGGTTATCTGTATTCAGCGTGTGTAGCATTGCACGTTTTGGAAACAGTACTTTTCTGATGCAAAAAATACCCCTAATTATCACGTGTAATTTTCTAATTGCTGCCACCGTATTTGCTGGGTATTGGTTACTTTTGGGACTTTACTAAATCAAAAAAAACAATCAATACTATGCAAGTATGGAATGATTATCTATCTGAAAACAAAGATCGCTTTCTTAATGAATTGTTGGATTTGCTCCGAATTCCATCGGTGAGTGCTGATAGCCATTATAAAAATGACGTGGCCAGATGCGCCGAAGCAGTAAAAGATAATTTGCTAAAAGCCGGTTGTACCCAAGCAGAAATTTGCCCCACTGCCGGACACCCGATTGTATATGGCGAGTTGATGGTAAACCCCAATGCCCCAACTGTATTGGTTTACGGGCACTATGATGTACAGCCTGCAGACCCTTTAGAACTATGGAAAAGCGGCCCCTTCGAACCGGAAATCAGAGATGGTAAAATATATGCGCGTGGTGCATGCGACGACAAAGGGCAAATGTTTATGCATGTAAAAGCATTGGAAGTGATGCACAAAACCCAAACACTGGCTTGCAATGTGAAGTTCATGATAGAAGGAGAAGAGGAAGTAGGCTCATCAAATTTGGGTATTTTCTTAGAAAACAATAAAGAAAAACTAAAAGCCGATATCGTTTTGGTATCCGACACATCCATGATAAGCATGGAGCATCCTTCTATCGAAACAGGTTTGCGCGGACTAGCCTATATGGAAGTAGAAGTAACAGGACCCAATCGAGACTTGCATAGCGGTGTGTATGGTGGCGCTGTTGCCAATCCTATCAACACCCTTTGTAAAATGATTGCTTCTTTGCATGATGCCGACAACCACATTACTATCCCCGGCTTTTACGATAAGGTACAAAACCTCACCGATGCCGAACGTCAAGCACTCAACAATGCTCCGTTTGACCTGAAAGAATACCAAGATGATTTGAAGGTAAATGACGTATGGGGCGAAAAAGGATATACTACATTAGAGCGCACCGGCATCCGCCCTACATTGGATGTAAACGGCATCTGGGGCGGTTATACAGGCGAAGGTGCCAAAACGGTATTGCCGTCTAAAGCCTTTGCTAAAATATCTATGCGTTTGGTACCACATCAAAACTCGGATGAGATTGCCGCCTTATTTCAAAAACATTTTGAAAGCATCGCACCGGCATCTGTACAAGTAAAAGTAACCCCGCATCATGGTGGCGAGCCGGTAGTAACCCCTACTGACAGCATTGCCTACAAAGCTGCATCTAAAGCCATACAAACAGCCTTTGGGAAAGACCCCATCCCAACAAGAGGAGGAGGCAGCATTCCTATCATTGCATTGTTTGAAAAAGTATTAGGATTAAAAACCGTACTTATGGGCTTTGGTTTGGATAACGATAATATCCATTCTCCTAATGAGAAATACGATGTTGTAAACTTCTACAAAGGCATTGAAACGCTCCCTTACTTCCATAAGTATTATGCTGAGATGAGCCGTTAGTCTTCATGCATCATTCATTATAAGAAAGAGATACCTAGGTGTCTCTTTCTGTTTTTTGGCAACCATCAATCGATATGGGAAAACATTTACAGCACTTGCATTTTCAAGCGAGTAATGGCACCATCTATCAACAACGTGCAGTAATAGATGCCAGTGGGCAAGTGAGGCGGAGCCTTCCATATGAGTGGGTTCGTACCGGCTGCAAGTAGTGTTGGTGACATGCTGCCGACTTCTATTCCTTGTATGTTTTGAATGCGGTACTGAACTGTGGCGGGACGCTCCAATGCTACAATTATGGTCGTATTATCATAAAAAGGATTGGGGGCAATCCTTACTGAAGTACCGCTATTATGAGAGGCTACTACTGCACTGGGATGGCTTTGGCATACATTGCTGGTTCTTCTGATATTCTGCTGAAACATCAACCAATCAGGCCCGTTACCTTTTGCTACAGATAACATATAAGCCCTACCAAAGTCATTATAAAAATTAGGATACTCTGCATGACCTCCCACGATGAAGACATCCATCTTTCCATCTTTATCAAAATCGGACACTAATGGTGCATGGTCGATATTGTACAACGAATCGCCGTAATGACTGCGAAGGTTCATACTAAAAATAGGGGAGCCATTGTTCCCATTCAATGCCAACACATCGCCACCATCGGTACCCAACACCACATCGGGATACGCATCGTTGTTGATATCTGCAATGGCGGCTCCTCTAAATGATTGTTTGTAATTAGGGATATTGTATCGCCAAAAGAGCTTTCCATCCCATGTAAGTGCCACTACTGCATACCATGCAGTAAATACGACCTCACAACGACCATCGTTATTTAAATCGGCTATTTGCGCGGGCCCACCAACGTAATAGTAATTACCCAAACTATACTTCCACTGTACGGTACCACTATCCGAGCGAAGGCAATACAAGGTGTCGTTGTAACAGCCTATGACGATTTCTTGCTTTCCGTCATTGTCCAAGTCTCCGATGGCACTACCATGATACACTACATCCGACAAAGCATGCGTCCACAAGAGCTTTTGATCTTTCCCTCTATAGGCATACACCTTATTGTCTTGTCGGTTGGTGGCATTCCAAGTAGCTACTACAAAGTCTAAATCACCATCGTTGCCGATATCTAAAATACTGGGTGCTGTTTGTATCCACGATTTGGTGTCCACGGGTATCTCCCATTTTACGGTACCGTTGCTGGCGTTCATACAAATCACATAACCTCCAAATTCTCCATGCAAGATTTCGGGCTTACCATCGTTATCGATATCAGCAATGGTAGGGGGTGAGTCGCTGCCTCTTGTATTGCACGTCCATTTTACCGCACCTGTTTTTCCATCCAAACAAAAGGTTTTAGGATTGCAAGATCCGGGCACAATAACCTCCAACTGCCCATCATTATCTACATCGTAAATGATAGGTGCTACATCATTGCAACCTTCTGCCGTTGCCGACTTTGCATTAAATTTCCACAACAGGCTGCCATCTTCGGCATTGAGGGCATATATCATGCTGTCGTTTCTATAGCAACCAAATACTATTTCCAACTTTCCATCACCGTCTATGTCTGCCGCTGCCGATTGTCCAAAAGAAGCATCTTTGGTATTAAAACTCGACTTGATACCGGGTTGGGCGGATAGTGAAGCCGCCATAAAGATGAGGTATATACATACTAAAACTGCTCTCATAAGGAGTATTAATTTGAATTAAATATACAACAATCATTATAGTAAAGAATCGGTAATAAATACCATTATGCAAGCAAAGCTCAATGGGGGAAACCAGCCATTTCATTGATGCTATAACGTTTCTATAACGGTGATTTCTGCCCATTCCATTAAAAAGGGTTACTTTTGCCATCATTCGCGTCACCATGTTAGTACATCCTTCCCATACCAAACCTAAAGCAACACATCACCTGTGTGAGGGAAGGCTGTTTCTATTCTTTTCACATTACAAGGCCTTTATTAAGTAGCCCTCCGTTTATGTATCGTTTTCTATTCATATAGGCGGGGGGAGAGCCGAAGGCTATTCTATTTCTATTTATTAACAAATAATATTTGGTGTATCCATTTCCTATAGTGTGCCCATTTCAATAGAACACATACTATCGGAGAGTGAGGTACTCGCCTATATTGTTAAACATATTTTGCCATGAAACCAATTATCAGTCACACGGACTACAACACCGTGAAATCATATATTGCCAATTGCCCACAACATTTGAAGACGAAAGAAATGAACGATTTGGTAGCCGAAATGGATAGAGCCGATATCGTAGAAGACGAAAAGGTTACTGCCGGTATTATCAAGCTCAACTCTAGTTTTGAAGTAGAAGATATGGCTACAAAAAAAGTAATGAAATTCATGCTAACGCTTCCTCATCTTGCCGATATTAAAGAACGGAAGATATCCGTTACTTCACCACTTGGCATTGCACTATTGGGCTTTGAGAAAGGAATGACCATTCGTTGGGCATTACCCGGAGGAGAAAAAACAATCAAAATTATCAACGTAATAAACCACTAATAATAACAAGCAACAGGATACATCAATATAGAAATCCATAAAAATTCTATTGCTTTGTATTGTAATTGTCATAAAAAATAGATCATGAGAAAAATATTTGTTGTCGCATCCACCTTGATGATAATAGCTACACTGCTATTGGCAATGTACCTCAACCCCAACTGGTACGTTATCCTAGCTATCATCGTTGCCCTTACGGCATTGGGCTACTACGATATGGTACAAACCAAGCACTCTGTCATGCGTATCTACCCGGTATTAGGCCGTTTGCGCTACGTGATGGAAGAACTGCGCCCTAAGATTTATCAATACTTTATCGAGTCTGATATTGACGGACGTCCCATCAATCGTATTGACCGTTCTACAATATACCAACGAGCCAAACGCGATAACGATACCATGCCGTTCGGTACACAACTAGATGTGTACTCAGAAGGATATGAGTGGATGTGTCATTCGATGGCACCCAAAGATTTTAAAACACTGGACCACAATCCCCGTGTGATGATTGGAAACAAAGACTGCACGCAGCCATATTCTTGCAGCATTTTCAATATCTCTGCCATGAGTTATGGTGCCCTTAGTTCCAATGCGGTTGAAGCAATGAATGCCGGTGCAAAAATTGGTGGCTTTGCTCATAATACCGGTGAGGGAGGCTTAAGCCATTACCACTTGAAGCATGGTGGCGATGTCATTTGGCAAATCGGTACCGGTTATTTCGGTTGTAGGACAGAAGATGGCAATTTTGACGAAGCCTTATTCCAACAAAAATCACAGACACCGCAGGTGAAGATGATAGAGATAAAAATATCACAAGGTGCCAAACCGGGACATGGCGGTATATTACCTGCTGCTAAAAACACCCCGGAAATTGCGGCCATTCGCCATATTAAACCCCATATTGAAGTTGATTCGCCACCTTATCACAAGGCCTTTAGTACTCCTAAGGAAATGGTTCAATTTATACAAAAATTGCGCAGTTTATCCGGTGGCAAACCGATAGGTTTCAAACTTTGTATTGGACATAAAAGCGAGTTCATTGGCATTTGCAAAGCCATGATAGAACTGGATATTTACCCTGACTTCATTACGGTAGATGGCGCTGAAGGAGGTACCGGTGCGGCTCCGCAAGAGTTTTCGAATTATGTGGGGGCGCCGTTGCTGGATGGGCTGGACTTTGTTCACAACATCCTTACCGGTTTAGATATTCGTAAGCATATTAAGATTATTGCTTCAGGTAAGATTACGAGTGGTTTCCATATAGTTCGTGCACTGGCTTTAGGTGCCGATGCTTGCTATACGGCTCGTGCTATGATGATGGCTGTGGGTTGCATCCAAGCCCTACTTTGCAATACCAACCGTTGTCCTACAGGAGTTGCTACACAAGACCCTAAACTTACCGTAGGCTTAGTAGTGGAAGACAAAAAACATCGAGTAGCCAACTATCACAAAAAAACAGTGGAAAGCGTGGTAGAATTATTGGGGGCTTCCGGCTTGGAGAAAAAAGAAAATATTACCCGCTCTCATATATACAGACGTATTTCGTTCCAATCCATGCTGACGTACGAAGAAATATTTCCATCGTATCCGGTAGGTTCTTTCTTAAAAGAAATACCGCTTAGGTATCAAAAAGACTTCCATCATGCCAGTGCCGACCACTGGGGTATGACCAATATTGGTAGTTGGAGCAACTAGTATCGATAGGACTATTCATACAGTAAAGAGAGGGGTAATGATTACCCCTCTCTTTTTTTATACTACTTGATGGTGGCGACTTTCACTAAATTATCATCGCTGCCCCATTCATATAAGGCAGTGCCCCCATTCACCATACAAACCAAAACATCGTCCGTTACGATTACATCATAAAACGTTTCTCCCGATATTTTCTTAATAAAAACCGGATTGTTTCGTTCCGAAATATCGAAAATGAAAAGCCCGGATGAGCCATCACAAACATAAAGTCTATTGCCCTTCATCCCCAATCCCCAAGGATTAGTGAGGTTGATTTGCTTGCCCAATGTGGGATTCAAGAGACTGCCACTAATATCATAAACCAGCAATGCATTTATGGTACCACCACAAGTAGTACCCGAACGAACCGTTACATAGGCAACGTAATCATCTGCCACTACCGGGTCGCAAGCACGTATATGCGATGCCGTACCCAACAGTTGAGGACTCTCAGGGGATTGAATGGAAAATACATACATCGCAATCTGCGAGCCAATGAAGAGCTTGTCGTTGTAGGGGTATAACGTTTCTACATCAAAGCCTATGGGCAGGGTGTTCACCAGTTTCGGTTCTTGTGGATTGGCAAGACTGTAGGTGTATAGTTTTTGATCATCTACTACATACAAGTGGTTGCGTGTAGTGGTAAAACGTGCCAGAGAGCCTCCGGTGCCGGTAGCGTTATGTATGCCATTGTCTGGAGTAGCTACATTTTGGTCTTTGGAGCAACCTGCGGCAAGCAGTGCTAATATGCCGATTAGAGAAAGTATGTTTTTCACAAAGAGTGATTTTTATTTTTTATAAACAATATCATTAGGCTGTTGACACTACTTTTAGCAAACATTATGTTGCTGCTGTAATAACTAGTGCCAACAAGGTTAGTACAAGCATTTAGGTGAATAAAGCGTTTTCATTTCCCATCCGACTACCTCACCTTTTGAAGGGTCGATGCATTCAAACCATCCTCTAACCGGTGGGTGATATTTATTGACCATGTGAAATGCATTCTCAATTCGATTGGTTACAATGATATTGTCAAGGTCTGCAAGGTTGATACTTACTAAGTCATTCACACTATTGGCATATAACACATTTCCCATCATCGCCAATTCCTGACAGCCTGCAATCTCAATAAACTTTATTTTTTCCGGATTTGAAGGATCACTTATGTTGATGACATGGATTCCTTTTCCCGTTTCTATTTGAAATAATATTTTCCCTTTGATGTAAATTTTTCCCCCATTTTCAATCGATTTTGCACCGGTTGTGTTCACATCCAATTTCTTTGCATAAATGGGCACCCATCCTTCCACCTCTTTGGGAGGATAGTTTCCGTCCGGGTCATAAGGTTTGCAGGCAGCCATAAAGCAGAGTATAAACGCACTGATGCCCATCAAAATTTTTGAAATATTCATTAGATAGCTTTTGGTTAGAAAATAGTATCGAGCAATATTACATACACAGACGTTTTTGCATGCCCTAATCTTGGTGTGCAATAAAAATAACTTTATTATTCAGTTTCAAAGGAAACCTCACTTCGATTGATCCATTTTTTGAAGAAGATAATTTTACGAAACTTTAAAACAATGTGTAAATTCGCGCACTTGTATTTATTAATTTAGGACAAGGCATATTTGCCTGATATAACATGGGATTATTTAACTTTTTAACACAAGAAATAGCCATTGACCTTGGCACAGCCAATACGCTCATCATACACAACGACCAAGTAGTAGTGGACGAGCCTTCAATTGTTGCCAAAGACCGGCTTACCAATAAAATAATTGCGGTAGGGAAGAAAGCGATGATGATGCACGAAAAAACACACGAGCATCTCAAAACTATTCGCCCCTTAAAAGATGGTGTGATAGCCGACTTTGACGCTGCTGAAGGTATGCTTCGCGAAATGATAAAATTGGTGTATCCCAAGAAGCCCTTGTTTCCACCCAGTTGGAAAATGGTCATCTGTATCCCATCCAGCATTACCGAGGTAGAAAAGCGTGCCGTAAGAGACTCCGCGGAACAAGCCGGAGCAAAGGAAGTGTATATGATTCATGAGCCGATGGCAGCAGCGTTGGGTATCGGTATCGATGTGGAAGAGCCTACAGGTAATATGATTATTGACATTGGAGGCGGCACTACCGGTATTTCTGTTATTTCATTGGGAGGTATTGTCTGCGACCAATCGATACGTATTGCCGGTGATGAATTTACGGCTGATATTACCGAAGCCATGCGCCGCTACCACAGTTTGATGATTGGTGAACGCACCGCAGAGCAAATAAAAATCCATGTTGGTTCTGCCTTAAAAGATTTAGAAGACGAAGCTCCTGAAGACCTATCTGTAAACGGTAGAGACTTAGTAACGGGCATACCAAAACAAATACAGGTATCCTACCAAGAAGTGGCCGAGGCACTTGATAAATCTATATTTAAAATTGAAGAAGCCATTTTGAAAGCATTAGAAAGTACCCCACCTGAGCTAGCCGCAGATATCTACCGCAGAGGCTTGCACCTTACAGGAGGTGGAGCCTTGTTGCGTGGGCTGGATAAAAGAATTTCTCAAAAAATAAAACTGCCGGTACATGTGGCCGAAGACCCGCTACGCGCCGTAGTACGAGGCACCGGGCTAGCGTTGAAGAATACTTCGAAGCTGCCATTTTTGATGAAATAATGATGGTATCCATTGACCGTCATCCGGATGCTAACGATACGTATTTTCAGATGATTCGATAAAACAAACGAGTGCGCAACTTTTTCATTTTCTTACAGAGGTTTTCCAATCTTTTGCTGTTTATTGCATTGGAAATAGTGTGCATTATACTCTTAGTCCGTACGAATACCCTTCAAGGAGTGACTGTATTGCAATCAGCAAACACGGTAGTTGGCGCGCTTCTGCAAAAACGAGAAGATATCCAATACTATTTTGGACTCCGGAAAGTGAACGATAGCTTGCTGGCAGAAAACGCCCGACTGCGGATGTTGTTGGATGCAGAGAAGCACTCTACAGATGCAATTGTTGACAGTACTGTTACGGCTGTCGTTACCCCCAAAGACACTACAAAAAAAGTGCAATACGCCGAATATATATATCACACGGCAAGGGTCATCAACAATACAATTGACGCTACCAACAATTACATCACCATCAATCGGGGGACACAGCAAGGTGTCAAAAAAAACATGGCAGTATTGTCGGGCACCGGTACGGTGGGGCGCGTAATGTATGCCTCAGACAATTACGCAGCAGTGCTTTCTATCTTAAATGTGAAGCAAAAAGTAAGTGCCCAATTAGCCGATGGAACTATTGGCTCCGTAAAATGGGAAGTAGGTAATCCCGACTTACTGATAATGGAAGAAATACCACAACAAATACCGGTAAAAATTGGTGATAGTGTTTTTACTACCAACTACTCCTTCTTTCCTCCCAATGTGCTAATCGGTAAAGTTGTGAAGAAAAAAATAGTGAAGAAAAACAACTTACAATACCTCTACATTCGCTCGGCCACCAACTTCCGAAACCTGCAATATGTATATGTTGTAGAAAATACGAAGTGGAATGAAAAACTAAAAGTAGAAGACTCCACTAAACTCTTAAAAGCTAAATAATGCCCATAATACTCAAACAGTTTTTAAGGTTCTGCATACTCATACTCTTGCAAACGCTTCTATTGGACAAGATTGTTTTGCAATGGTGGTCATCTCCCAGCGGCTTCCCTGTTTTCATTCCCTATATCTACCCACTGTTTATCTTATTGCTACCCTTGAGCACGCCGGTATGGGCATTGCTTTTCATAGGGTTTGCTACCGGGCTTACAGTAGATGTATTTACCAATACCGCAGGCATGCACGCATTTGCTTGTGTATTGATTGCCTATCTCCGCACCAATGTGCTGAATGCCTTACTTCCTAAACACCTTACGGAATATGGCGATCAAGTACCGGGGATCAAAAATATGGGATGGGTACCGTTCTTGACTTATAGTGCATTCCTGCTCTTTATTCACCACTTCACGTTCTACCTCATTGAAATATGGAGCCTACGCAACCCCGGGTATCTTGCACTGAAAATAGCTGCCTCTACCCTTACATCCATACTATTGGTGGTAGTCTATTTATTGCTTTTCTCCAAAAGAGCCCCTTCCAGAAAATAGTATTTGCCTTTTACGATACCGGCACTCCATTGGCCACTACCGTTTGAGATAGCTCCCAATTGTTGGAGTTAATTTGGTTTTTGAAGCACTGGGTGCGGTAAATGGTTTTTTGAAGTAAGGAATTACTATGGTTTTTGAGCCAGTTGTGTCGTGTATCAACATATTGTTTTATCCATACCTTCTCATTTCCTCCGTTAAAGGGCGTTCGTTCTTTAAAGAGTTTCCGTAGAAAATCAGGCACCTTTCCGGAATGAATGAAGCTATCATAAATAACCAATAAACTCAGTGCCATTTGGAATCCTTGACCAATAAACCAATCATATGCAGGCTGGTAATAGTACATGTCAAAAAACTCATCTTGTGTAGAACGCATAATAGGGTCTTGCCTTGCAGCTTCTTTTAATAAAGACTTAAAAGTGCTATCGTCTTTCAAAGAAGGCCACTTGCCAATTTTGGACACATACTTTTTGAAAGCCGTTGCATAAAGTCCTTGGCGGTTGATGTATAATTCAATCATTCTTTTCAAATTGCCAAACTCCGTTGTTTGGCTCCTACCATAGGTTATTTGATAGACCTTATTGCCATTGACAGTACCGTCTTTATAGATGCTGATACTATCATATTTCCCTTCTTGCGAGCCGGTTTCAAATACGTTTATCACACGAAGTATTTTGCTTTTTTGTGCAGTTGATATGGCCATAGTAATGAATTTATATTCAAGTTATAAACAAAAACACATTAAACAATATCTCAAATAAAATATAAATGAATAAAAAAAACACCCTCTCAAAAAAGAAGGTGCTTCTAAAAAAATGAAATGGTTACTTCATAAGGCTGATATCATCGAGATAGAAATCACATGCACAATCGCCACAACTTTCTATACCCTTGCAGCCTCTTGTAAAGGAATCGATAATGCCTGTTTTCGAAGCACCTTCTTTTAGCTTGTAGCTAAGTTTGTTGCTCATGTTATGCACGCCAAAGCGAATGCCTCTTGTATCCTTATTCGTAATCTCTAGCTCGTAACGACAACCCATGGCTATCTTTTTTACAGCCCTCACGCGTATTTCTACTTTTACGGCAGCGTCGCCTTTTTTCTCCATTTTCTCGCTGCGAATCTCATAAGTTATGGGGTCGCTCCACTCTTTGGGACCATTAGGGAAATTAAAACTTTGTCCTTTCCAGGAAACTGCCCAACCGGCAATGGAATAGCAAATGAATGCTACTAATAAAATTGATTGTTTCAACATGGTATAAAATTTTATACCACAAATTAGAACAACCAAAAATAAGATGCAATAGTCCTTTTAAAAAAATAAAGAATTTTTAATCCTCAACCGGAACAATGACATTTCTTCCCTCGTACTTACGTTCCTGAAGGCTATATACATCACCCGCCGACATGATGTGAACGAGGATGTTGCCAACGGAAATAGGAGCACCAAATGCAATGTCAGCAATATTGTTGTAGTCAATATTTTTTCCGTCGATGATAATGACAGAACCCAACCCGATGGTCGTGAGCTCGTATCCATTTTTTACAATGACACCGGTATTTTCTCCCAGCCCAATACCAATGGTACCCGGATTGCCGGCTACTGCTTGCGCCAATCGGTTGAAGCGGCCGCGCTTGTCAAAATGGGTATCAATAATTACATTTTGCAATAACCCTACGCCCGTAGTGATACGCACTTCTCCTTTGAGGTGAGCCAACGATGCGTTCCCTTCATAGATCATGGTATTGCTCATTGCCATGGCGCCGGCGCTGGTACCTCCTATCACAAAGTGCTCGTTGTAGTATTTCTCTTTTAGTATTTGTAGAAACTCAGTTCCTCCAAAAATGGAAGAAAGTCGCAACTGATTGCCCCCCGAAAACATGATACAATTTGCCTTGGTCAAGCGCTCTAAAAACTCTGGGTTTGCGGTATCTTCTCTATTGCGGATGCGGATATGATTGATGTTTTCAACTCCTAATTTTTGAAAGGCGCTTTGATAGTTTTCGAACACCTCATCGGGTATTGAAGAAGCAGTAGTAACCACCTCGACGATGGGTTTCTGCGTACTATCTATCAGGTTGATGATATTGCTAAGAATTCCTAATTCGAAAAAATTAAGACGGTTGCGCTCAATGATACCTTTTTCTAAGTCTGTGCCTTTATCTTCTGCCCCACCCACTGCTACTAAGTAGCCCTTTGGCTGCAATATTTGGTTCACTCGGTTCACGATTTGATTCGTTGCAAAAATATATTTTTTGTAGGTCTTTTGCGTCAGTGATGTATGCAATTAACTTCATACTAATAATTGGCAGCCGTTCAAAAGAAACAAAACCCTCTATTGGCAAAGGGTTACGAGGATCGATACGATTGGTGGCGACGAATCCACAGCAAGATGAGATAGCTGATTAGATAGCCGATAATGGCCGCTACTATGGCCAGTATAGTACCTCCCAAAAAGAAAGCAATGCCTTCGGCTTTCACCCGTTCCAATGTAATGTTGTGCCAATCCAGCGACCATTCATGATTCCCTAAAATGAGCTTGCCGGTAAGGAGACTCGCCATCCAAATGATAGGGGTCATTGGGAAAATGCTGATATTCGCTGCTAATAAAAACAGGGCTTTGTTCATACGAAAAAGTAGGGAAAGTGGAATGCCGATAGCCAACTGAAAACCCCAAACAGGTACGATGCCCATGAATAACCCAAAGGCTACCGATGATGCTTTCTTATGGCTGCTTTCTTGCGGATTTTGAAATAATGAACGCCACAGTTGTACCCATCCTTCTTTTTTCAACAAGGATAAAAATAGGTTCCTAGGTTTTATCCAAAGCAGCGCAATAAGCACCAATACGGTATTGAGCACACTAATACGGCTAAAGTCTTTGAACGGACGAAAGTGAGATATGCGTTCTTCAGCAGTTGGGTAATACACCGAAATCGGCACAGCCATCACGGGTACGCCACTCCATGATGCGCGTACCATCACTTCAATTTCAAATTCATACTTGCGGGAAAAATATCGTTTGCCGGCAATCTTCTTTATAGGATAGGAGCGGTATCCCGATTGCGTATCGGGCATCTGAATACCGGTATTCACCCAAAACCAAAAATTTGAAAAGCGGTTTCCGAATGAACTCTTTGTAGGTACATTTTCTTGATTCAAATTGCGAGCACCTACCAATAGTGCATCGGGTGTTTGCTCCAATTGATTTAAGAATACTATGAGGTCATCGGCATAATGTTGTCCATCGCTATCAATAGTAATGGCGTGTTGATAGTTCAAAGATGCGGCTTTCAAAAAACCTTGTTGCAAGGCATAACCCTTACCTTGATTCTGTTCGTACTGCACAATCGTCAATTGTGGGTATCGTGCCAACAACGATGACGTTTCATCTGTAGAGCCGTCATTCACCACAATGATGCGAGATGTATAGGTAAGAATGCTGTCTATAACCGCCGTAATGGTGCGTGCATTGTTATAAGTAGGAATGAGTACACAAGCATTGTTCTTTACAAAAAGGTCTTCATATTTAGGTGTGGTCATGCTTGATGATGCTTATTCGGGTTGGTGCAAAAATAGTATCCCAAAGGAAAATACGGTTATTTCTTATTCAGGGCTTGCCGGCAGGTTTGTTGCTTATCTTCTATGCTCTTTCGTTCTTCTACGGTGGCTATTTCTAAAGTAAGCGCATGACTGTAGTAAGCCTCTGCCTGCGCATACCAAGCTTGCCGCATACAATAATCACCTGCGATTCGGTAGGCATCATAAAAGAATGGATTAGCATGAATGGTAGCGGCGGTATCAACCGGTTGATGGGTTAAGAGTGCCCATTTATTTTTTCGGAATTGCAAATAATCAGTGTAGTCTTTCGTGAGCAAAAAGCTATCGGGTGCAATGGTAAGGCTGCTGATAGCAACTGGTTGGTCTTTATGAAGCCCATTCAGGTTCTCTATCTTTTTCAAATCGTAACATACATAAGCGCCCAATTGCCAGGGGTTGCTACTCACCCAAAAACGAAGGCTATCGGGTTGGAATATGATAGAGTGATGAGCAATGAGTTGGTTGATGGCTTTTTCATTTCCATTTCCGATGTTTCGGTTGTGTAATCCTCGTCTATCTCGAAGGATGGTTGCCATCTTTTGAGGTGTCAATGGATATTGTGCTTGCAGTAATTCTTCCAATCGTTGATGACGATATACAGAAGCGCTATTTTGTTTTTGCGCTACATTGAGTTCTTGGTTTTCAAAAGCAGTACTTTGATAGTGATTGGTACAGGATATCGCTTCTTCATTGGGGTCATAAACGGCTAATTCGTTGGGTGTTTTTTCTATCACTACGGCTTTGTGGTCTTTGGCACTGGCTATTAAAAAACTCTCTGACACAAACATCTCCCTTCGCTTTGCAATGGCAATGGCTTCCTCAATGGTGGCGGCGTATTGCAATATTTCTCTGGCAACTAATGATACCGGTGTTGCTGCATTAAAAGGAATGGATGACTTGGCAGCATTGATGGTAACGGTCAGTCCTTGGTCATTCATACCACTCACTACACCTATAAAGCCACCCCAAGTAATCGATGCAAAAGCATGTCCTTTATCGGGCTTGGTAAAACTTACAATCTTGTGTTCGGCAAATTTATCTCCCACCCAAAAATCAAAGTTTCTACCAACCAGCAAGCTACCGTTTGCGGTCTTGCCGCCCCAAGCACCAAAGGAAGTACATCCCACCAACATCATGTTTTGCAAAGCATGACCAATATCGTGCGCAGCATGGTAGCTCAGTATGCGGTCGTAGTTATCGCCTATCCAATTGAACTGAGATGATGCAGCTCTGGAGATGCCATATATCTCTTGCTGGTATTCCGGTGTTACATGATCGGGAAGCCCACGGTTCATAAAGCCAATCACGTATTTCAAAAATTTGAGGTAACGGTGCGAAGGAATCATCCGTTTGATTTCATCGGTGAAAGCGACTTCTTGGTCGGTGATGAGTTTCTGTGATAATTTGCCTTCTATTACACCGCGCTCCAAAGGTTTCCCTTCCACGAACATCTCATAAAGTCCGTATTCATTTTTGCGAATCCAATTTTTCCCGATGGAGGACAGGCTGCCTTCGATGAGTTCAGGCTTCAGTGCATACGATGAAGTGTCGGTCACAGCCGGGTCAGGAAAGTCTGATACCTTATAGATATAGACCGTCAATGTGAGTAACAACAATAAGAAAACGCCCAATACAACCCCTCCTATTTTCAATAGAATCCGTAACAATCGCCGCATGGCGCAAAGGTAATTGTTTTGTTTTCCTCTGCCTACGTTCGCCATTTGAGCTATGTATTTTAGGATTCTTTTTTATGTTGATTTATCCGTTGTATGCGGTGGTGTAATAAAACAACGTGATGTATCAACCACACAAAAGTTCTATATAGATGGCGATTCGTATCGGTTTTGGGCTTTCTATTTTTAACAACCTGCATCGCTATTTTTCAACTACATTTATTCATTGATATCCGCCCATGAGCCATCAGCGAATCACACCGGTCAATGAGTTATTGGCTAAAGTTATCTTTCTGATACTACCTACGGCCATTGCAGGATATTTTCTGTTTTGGCAAGCAAGTGAATATTTCGGCATCATTGGCGACCCATCCACAGGACTGCTCACTTCGCTACCGGCTGCCGGCAATTTGAGTTTGCTGCTGACTCTTTTCTTTTTGTGCGGCATGGTGCTGAGTGCTGTTTTCTATGCTTTCCGATTTCGTTTCTTAGTGCCCTTTCTACTCGTATCCATTGCGCTCATGCTGGTTTATAAAAGCATTGACAACCTGGCTACCGGCGAGTTTGATGCTTTTTTTATTGCAATACAATTCCGAACTTTTTCCTTCTTATTTCTATTGGGATGGCTGATGGGCTGGGGCTTTATGCGTCTGCGATATTTCTCCATACTAGTAGCAACAATGTGTTTGACAGCATTCATATTACTAATAGCCCAAAGCAAGATTACCACCGTAGAGCAACTGCTGTTTTCCCTCAGCCCAATTTTACTGTATGCGGTTTACCTGGTTTTTACAACAGAGCAATTGTATAGTTATCGAGAAAGTTCAAAGAAACTATGGTGGTTCCTCACTCGACGGTTGTTGTTTTTCATCGCACTCGCGGTATTGTTGCTGGGCGGTTTAGTGTATTTCATGCAGCAAGAAATTAAAGAAACGGTTGACAACTATGGTGGTGGCGGACAACAAGGGCAGCACAGCATGTTGAAGAAAAACAAAGACGGTACGTTTGAATTGGAGCAATACACCCGGCTGCGGGGATCTTTGGGCAGAAACAACGAGCTGTTATTTGCGGCTCATATCGATAATTTTTTTCCGGATTCCGATGTCCCTAATCCTCTTTACCTCACTGCCTTTCATTATACCCTTTTCGATACGCTTACCGAAACATTCGAACGAGATAGCCTGATACCCAACAACGATTTGTTTGAACCGAAACCTAATAAAATTCCACTGTTTTTTACCCAATACGACAGCAGCGTAATACGAAATGCCATGGGCGACAAACTACGAAAAACAGTAGAGGTAGAAGTGTATAATAAAGCCCTTTCGCCGGCTACCTATTTGGCACCCAGCACCGGCTTTTTTGTGCAACCCATCGCCATCGAAAAGGATTTTAAAGACCAGTATATTTCTGCCTTTCGTGCCAAGAGTTATGTATCAGAACTAAACAGCGCCTACTTTATTTACAATGCTGAAAACCCTTCCATAAAAGCTTTTCAAGAGCAGCGATTTGAGGTATTGCGAAACGTTGTTGATTACCATCAAACAAGTAAATCCTTCTTGGAATATTATACGCGAATGCCAAAGGATGTCAAGTATCAAAAGATAACCGACTTGGCAAAACAAATTACACAGCACGCCACCACCCCGGTAGATAAGGTGCTGGCCATTAGAGATTATTTTTTATCGAAAGACGAGAACGGCGAACGACGCTTTACCTATACCGACAATCCGGGCATACCCGATATTCCTAGTGCTTCGAAGTTGATGTATTTTCTCTTTGAGAATAAAAAAGGGTATTGTGCTTATTATGCCGGTGCCACCTTGTTTATGTTGCGAGCATTAGGTATTCCCTCTCGTATCACCGTTGGGTTTCTTACGGTGGATAGGAGCGATAAAAACAAAGGCTGGTATTGGTATTATGCCGATCAGGCACATGCCTGGGTAGAAGTGTATTTCCCGGGGTATGGCTGGCTCGATTTTGATACTACAGTGGGCAACGATGAAGCCGAAGAAAGTCCGCAACCCGATGGAACACCACCGCTACAGCCACCCAAAGCGTGGTTGGCAGCAGAGGGTGTAGTGAAGGAAATTGATACCCTAAAAAAACACATGATCCTTCGCGTCAACAGCATGGTCTTTCATGATAAAGAATATACCCTCAACCCCACCGTGGACTTGGAGATGGATTTGAAAGTAGCAGCGATACGGATAGATAGTATATCGGTGCCCATAAGTGCTATTGTAAAAGGAGATACTGCCACCGCCGTATCGTATGCTGCCGCAATGAAGCAACTGAGCAAAGGCAATAGCGAAAGTGCCAATGCGCTGACCCAAAGGTTTCCACATCCCACACCCATCGACGAAGTATATTTAAAACAAGTGATGCAGCAAAAGCCTCCCATCGAAAAAAACAAGAATGAGATACAGGCTTCATCCATCATAAAACACCTACTACGAAATACGGTAGTAGCATTGGGAACTACTTTCTTGTTGTTGCTATTGCTACCCTATTCCATCTTCCGATATTATAGATTGCGCTATCGAGTGTCGCATCCGCAACAACAATCCTATTGGGCATACAAAGCGAGTACATTCTATCTGCATCAAGTAGGAGTCACAAGAAAAGATGAAACACCTTTGCAATACGCACAACGTGTGGTAGCACCGCAGTTCGGAGATGGGTTTACCCAATTTATGAATCTATACTTGAAACAGAAATATGCCCAGCAGCCCTTACAACCAATTGAAATAAATGCGGTACAAAACTTCCTATTGCCTTTCCTAAAACAAGTACGCCTTACTCTTCCATGGAAAATTCGAATGATCGGCTTTTTAAAACCATGGAGAAGCCTACATTATTTTGTAAAGACAACAAATGATGAATGATGTTTTTTATAAAGAATGAGACGGCTACAACCTTTATATTGCAGTGAAAATATGCGTGGGCTTTAAAAGTCTAATTTACTTTTTACTTTTACCTCTATAAAAGTCTTGTGGGTTTTATGGCTCAATTGAACAATAATGCGACTCCTCGAAAACGCTCCGTGCGTTTGTTGTGGCGTGCCTTTGGCATGGGTATCCTTTTATTCAACTTAATGATTATCCTAATCAACTTTGGCGTATTGGGCTACATGCCTTCTATGAAAGAATTGGAAAACCCCAGCAGTGCCCTTTCTTCTGAGGTGTATGCAAACGATGGCAGTTTGTTGGGGCGCTACTTCGTACAAGACCGCTCTAATAGCTCCTTTGAAGAGATTTCTCCCAATGTTATCAATGCATTATTAGCTACGGAAGATGCCCGTTTTTATGAACACTCCGGCATTGATGGCAGAGCCTTATTGCGGGTATTGTTGTTTCTGGGAAAAGAAGGTGGCGGCAGTACCATTACGCAACAATTGGCGAAAAACCTATTCCCGCGTCGCAATCCTAACTTAATCACCTTGCCCTTCATCAAACTAAAAGAATGGGTGTTGGCGGTGAAACTTGAAACCAATCTTACCAAAAATGAAATCATTACCCTGTACTTGAATACGGTTCCATTTGGAGATAATGTATATGGCATCAAAAATTCTTCCCTTACCTTTTTTAGTAAAGCACCCGACAAACTCACCGTTGATGAAGCCGCAGTATTGATTGGGATGTTGAAGGGAAACACCTTATACAACCCGCGCAGAAACCCAGACAAATCACTGGTTCGGAGAAATGTAGTACTAGGACAAATGAATAAGTATGGGTTTATTTCTTCGGCAGATTTGGCAAAGTACATCGACAAGCCCATCAAGCTAAAATATAAAAAGCTCGACTACCATGAAGGCACAGCACCTTACTTCAGACAAGAGGTAGAAAAAGAAGTAAAAGCTCTATTAAAGGGTATTAAAAAACCCAATAGCGATTTAGAATACAACATTTACAAAGATGGCTTGAGAATCTATACCACCCTCGACGTGAAAATGCAACGCTATGCAGAGCAAGCGGTGGAAGAGCATATCAAGTCGATACAACAGTTATTCATATCACAATCGGGCTATAGAGATGGCAGCATTTGGAACACTACTTTGAAAGAGAATCTGCAACGTTCCATCAAACAATCCGAACGCTGGAGGATGATGAAAGAAGAAGGAAAATTGGATGCTGAAATGATGCGGGAAATGAACACACCGGTAAAGATGAAAGTGTTTGCCTGGAACAAATCGCACAGCATTGACACTACCATGAGCCCCATTGATTCTATCAAGTACATGAAAATGTTTTTGCAAGCCGGCTTTATGGTGATGGATCCCTATACCGGCGATGTAAAAGCCTGGGTGGGCGGCATCGACCATACCCATTTTCAATATGACCACGTGGACATTGGCTCGGGAAGACAAGTAGGCTCTACCATAAAACCATTGCTCTATTCCTTTGCCGTAAACAATGGTTTCTCTGCTTGTGGTGCGGTATCTACAACCCCTCAACACTTTCCGGGGTTTCAGCCCAAATACTACGATGCCGGCGGTTCTAAGTACGGCTCGTTGCCCATGAGCAAAGCTCTGGCGCTTTCTATAAACAATGCCGCACTGTACCTCATCAACCAAGTAGGGATTGATGCTTTTGTAGAGTATGCACATCGTTGTGGTATATCGGCTGAATTAGCCAAGGTACCTTCTATAGCCTTGGGCGTATCGGATGTTTCTTTGTATGAAATGCTTTGGTCTTATACCATGTTTCCGACCAATGGAATGAACACACGCCCCTTGTACATCACCAAGATTGAAGATAGAAACGGTAATATCATTAAGAGTTTTGTACCGCAACAAAAAGAATTGATACCTGCTTCTACGGCTTACACTATGGTAAAAATGATGCAAGGCGTGGTGAATCATGGTACAGCGCAACGCCTTCGTAATCGATACGGTATCCAAAGCGAAATAGCCGGTAAAACCGGTACTACCAATAGCCAAGCGGATGCATGGTTTATTGGCTACACACCGCAATTGCTGGCAGGTGCATGGGTAGGATGCGATGACAGAGCCTTACGCTTCCGTAGCGAAGCCCTCGGACAAGGGGCTGCGGCAGCATTGCCCATCTTTGCTCTCTTTATGAAAAAGGTATATGCCGACAAAACATTGGGTATTGACGAGGCAGCGAAATTTACCGAACCGGAAGGGTTTAAAGATTGTGCATTCTACGACCCGGGCAGCGAGGAACGAGCCGGCACCACTCATTATGGCAGCACCGGCAATAGAGAAGACGATGAAGCAACCGAGCAAATACCCACCATTCCGGATGATGAGTGGAACCGATAACACAAATAATAGCGACATTTTTTATTAAATCTCCCAACCTTTTGCCTGCACATTTCGTCTTATTATCTGCTACGGGTTTCATAATATTTGGAATTTTAGCAGGAATTAACTTTTTTGCAGGTTATTCCACTATTCATCAAACAAACAGATTCTATTTATAAGCACATTTCTACCTAATATTTTTTCGAGGAAAACCATATCTCCTCCCAAACATATACTAAAAGGACTATTTAGAAATGATGCAAACTACCATTCAGATATCAGATGCTGCGTTAATTGAAGCGTATCTGCAAGGCGAGCAAAGCGCAATTGAAAAACTGATTCTTCGTCACAAAGACAGGATATATACTGCCGTGTTTCTATTGGTAAAAGACCGAAGCTTGGCTGATGATTTGTTTCAAGACACATTTCTGAAAATAATTCATACCATAAATGAAGCGCGGTATTCTGAACAGGGAAAGTTTTTAGCTTGGGCGCTTCGCGTGGCACATAACCTTTGTATGGACTACTTTAGAAAGGCGCAAAAGCAAATTCCAATTACGACGGCAGATGGAGAAGACATACTTGCGTTGCTGGCACCTGCAGATGCATCCATGCCGGTATCCAAGTTAGAACAAACACAAACGCAACAAACCGTACATCAGTTGATACAACAATTGCCCGAAGAACAACGAGAAGTAATGGTGATGCGCATCTACGGCGATTTGAGTTTTAAAGAAATTGCAGAAGCTACCGGCGTAGGTATTAATACGGCTTTGGGCAGAATGCGTTATGCCTTGTTGAATATTCGAAAAGCCATGAAGGAAAATCAAATCGTATTGCGATAAACACATTTGTTTTACCTTGCTTGCCGATGGCAACGCTCCCTATATTTTATACGTCACAAACGCTATTGCAATCCACCACGATTGCAGTGGAAGAAGAAACAGCACGGCATATTGTGCAAGTGCTACGCATGAAAACCGGCGAGGCAATGGCCTTGACCGATGGAAAAGGAACTCGTGCAGAAGTTATTATTGAAACCGCTTCAAAAAAGTCTTGTTCCGTATTTATTAAACATACCGGCTACCAACCACCAACATCGCCACATCTTATACTGGGAGTAGCTTTTACAAAAAATGCTGGGCGCAATGAATGGCTTTTGGAAAAAGCGACAGAGTTGGGTGTGCATAGCATTATTCCTATTACTGCTGAGCGCTCAGAGCGAGTGTTTGCCAAGGAAGAACGATGGAAAAACATACTCGTTTCCGCTATGTTGCAATCACAACAATACCATCTGCCTCATTTATCATCACCCTTATCGGTTGTAGCGGTATTGGAGCAATATGCTGCCTGCTCTCAAAAGTTAATAGCCCATTGTGAGACATCCCTCCCTCGATTGTCTTTGTACAAAGCCATGCAACCGGCAAAAGACACTTTGATACTTATCGGCCCGGAAGGCGATTTTACAGAAGATGAAATAAAAGCCGCCACCGACGCAAGTTGCGCCGCTATTGACTTGGGCAAGAACCGACTTCGCACCGAGACGGCTGCCATGAGTGTTTGTGCCTATTTTAGTATCCTCAACTCTTATACACACTACTAAAAAAAATTGTCATGTCGTTCAATAAAAAAATATGGCTAGTGTTTTTTTTGTTCGCATCTACAGTGGCATCAGCACAACCACTGAAGTTGGCATTACTAGTATATGGCGGTGGTGGCGACTGGTATGCCAATCCGACGTCCTTAAAAAACCTGGCGATCTTTTGTAACCAACAATTGAAAACATCTTTTGACACCAAAGAAGCACAAGTAGAAGTGGGAAGTCCGGAGTTGTTTAACTATCCCTTTGTACACATGACCGGACATGGACGTTGGACGCTGACTGATGCGGAAGCACAAAATCTCCGAAAGTATTTGGAAGCCGGCGGTTTCTTGCATATCGATGACAACTACGGATTGGATGAATATGTACGACCGGCATTAAAAAAAGTTTTTCCGGAATTGAGCCTTGTTGAACTTCCTTTTTCACATCCTATTTATCATCAAAAATTCAATTTCCCGAATGGGATACCTAAGATTCACGAACACGACAACAAACCACCCAAAGGATTTGGATTGATTTATAAAGGACGATTGGTTTGTTTTTATTCTGTAGAAACCGATTTGGGAGATGGTTGGGAAGACCCTGAAGTGCATCAAGACAATCCCGAAAAAAGAAAGCAAGCTTTACAAATGGGTGCCAATATCATTCAATATGTGTTGATGGGTGAATAGTGGGAATAAGAAGGTGCTAATACTCGCAATTACTTTGCCCTGTCCGGAAATAGAAATCCTTCGATGACCCACCAGCGGAATCGCTCTAGCATGTGAAACTTACTCCATTGACCTTTTAATAGAAAGCCAATTCCATACACAACGGCATAACCCCATTTTAATACATACTCTATTCCTTTTACCACCAGCGCCATCGACTGACCTTTGAGCCGTAGCCGCTCGCCACCACCAATGCCCATACTATGGCGGTGCACATAATTTTTATCAAATTTATTAGACTCTACCGCATGTAATACTTGTACCTCCGGGAGGTAATAAACCTTTTTTCCGGCGGCTAATATTCTCAAGTAAATATCTTTCTCCTCATTGGCTAATAAACCCTTTCCACTCCTTCCTAAATCCGTGTTGAAATAACCGATTTCATTAAATACTTCTCGTCTAAAAGCCATGTTGGCTCCGCATGGATAGCGTTGTCCGGTGAGCTGTTTGATGCGCGGTCCTTGATCAAAATTTCCAACCAAGCCAAAGAAATATTTTGAATACCAATCGGGAATTTCGGTTAAGAAGTAAGGGGTGATTTTACCCCCTGTAGAATATACTTCCGGATGTGAGGCAAAAAAATCAACTGTCGTCTTTAGCCATCCGGGTTGTGCAATACTATCATCATCCAAATAGGCAATAATAGCACCGCGAGCTTCTTTGGCGCCTCTGTTGCGGGTGTGTGCTACCCCTTGGTTCGGCTCTGTTACAAATCGAAATGAATATGAAGGATGCTGCACTTGGTATTGTGCCAATACTTCCAATGTGTTATCCGTACTATTGTTGTCCACTACAATTACTTCAAAAGCTTCTTGTGGAAAGTCTTGAGAAAATAAACTGTCTAAGGCTTGAAGGATAAACCGTGCCCTGTTGTACGAACATATAGCTACGGAAATCTGAATGGTATTCACCGGACAAAGTAACGGATATTTTAAAAAGGACAAGTATTACTAGGTAAAATAGATGGGTATTTTAAGAGGTTGCAAGAAAATTGATTTTACATTTGCGACTATTAGAAACAATATGATAATTGGAATTACCGGCCACAAAGGAGTTTTGGGAACTATCATCAAGCAGCAACTCGATGCGCTGAAGGTGTCATATTCCCTTTTTGAAGGTGATGTGACCATAAAAAATGAACTGCATTCTTGGTTGCAACAAAATCAAGTATCACATCTCATTCACTTGGCTGCTTTGGTACCCATTACTGCTGTAACCCAAGATTTCAAAAAAGCCGTAATGGTGAATGTGCAAGGCACCATGAATATATTAGAAGTGTTGAAACAACTGAACCAACGCCCATATTTCTTTTATGCCGGTACATGCCATGTGTATCGCAGTGCCGATACCCCATTAAAAGAGACGGACCCGATAGAACCTATCAACCATTACGGCACTACCAAATACATAGCCGAAGTGCTGGCATCAAATTTTATCAACGACTTTCCGATGGACTTTTGTATTGGTAGAATCTTCAGCTTTTACCACGAGTCTCAAAAAATGCCATTTCTATATCCTTCCATCAAAAATCGATTGGCAACCGAAGACCTAAGCCAACCGTTTATGTTGCGCGGCGCCCTTTCTGTAAGAGACCTGAGTAATGCCACTGATATTTGTTCTAAGATTATTGCACTTGTACGTAAAGGCGCGACTGGCACGTTCAACATTGGTACTGGTGTAGGCACTACCATCAAAGACTTTGTACAATCATTATCTACGGTTCCCTTAGATATTACATACGATACTACAGAGCCCGTGCAATACCTCGTAGCCGATACTTCCAAACTGAAACAAGCACTTGACATCCATGAATAAGACACCTGTCAGTATTGTCATACCTACTTTTAACAGGGCGCACTACCTCGAACAATGTATCGAGTCGGCATTGCAACAAACCTACCCCTGCGAGGTAATCGTATGCGACCACGGAAGCACCGACAACACTCCGGAGGTGGTAAAAAAATATGAAGGGAAGATAACGTATGTAAGAAGGGATATCGACTTTGGTGTACACAGCACTTGGTTGGATGCCATCTTACATGCCCGTTCGGAATTTATACATATCAACTACGATGATGATTGGATAGCCCCTACATTTATCGAGTCATGTATGCAACAGTTTGACGACCGCACAGGCTTTGTGTTTTCAAACGTGCATCTGTATCATGAAAAAGAAAAACAATTTGTGCCGGCTAATTTGCAACGTTTCTTCAAACGCACGGGCAACTATAGCGTATTAAAACTCTATTATTTCGAAATGAACAACCTCCTTTCTCCTGGCTGTGCCATTTTCAGAAAAGAGGTATTGGTGAATAACTTATTTATCGGCAAGATTCCTTTTGCCCAAAAAGAATATAAAGGAGTGGGACCTGATTTGCTATTTTCGTTGATGTCCACAATGGATTATTCGCGATTTGGTTTTGTAGAAGAGCCACTGGCCATATTCCGAGAGCATGAGAATTCGATAACCATTGATGCAGTAAACAACCTCGAAAAGAAAAAAAAGATAGCCGATGCCTACAACGAAGCACGTGTTTATTTTATGATTAATAAATTCGTGAAACTATTTGGCATTCGCTATTTGATGCTTGGACTATTAAAGTTTGTATTATTGCTAGTGACGCCGATAAAAAAATTGAATAAAAAACTACAATGAATAAGCATATCGTAAAACTAGCGGAGGACACGATTTCTGCCGAAGAACTTTTGCAATTAACCGACTGGATAAACTCGAAAGTGCAATTGACCAAAGGTCCTTTAACCAAAGAATTCGAAAAACAATTTGCCGCATACATGGGCGCACGCTACAGTGTGATGGTCAACAGTGGTTCATCGGCAAATTTGCTGATGGCTTACGCCCTTTTGGAAGGTGGTTATCTGAAAAACAAAAAAGTAGTTGTGCCCGCCATATCATGGGTAACTACCCTTTCGCCCTTTATGCAATTGGGCTTTGAGCCTTTTCTTTGCGATAGCGATAAAAACAATCTCGGTGTGGACATTGAGCACCTGGAACGTATTTTTCAAAAAGAAAATCCGGCACTCCTCATCATTGTACAAGTATTGGGGCATGCCAATCACATGGATGCGATAATGGCGCTCTGCGAAAAATATGGCGTGCTTCTCATCGAAGATGGTTGTGAAGCATTGGGCTCCGAATACCGTCAAAAAAAGTTGGGCACGTTAGGAAAAGCCGGTTCATTTTCGTTCTACTATGGCCACCACATTTCTACCATCGAAGGGGGCATTGTAGTAACCGACGACGAAGATCTTTACAATCTGATGCTTTCGATTCGTTCTCATGGCTGGGCCAGAGATGTGTCGGAGGCATACGCATCGCAGTGGAAAGAGTCATACCATATCGATAGCTTCCGTGATTTATACACTTTTTATTATCCGGGCTTCAACTTGCGCTCTACCGACTTAAATGCCTTCTTAGGTATTGGGCAGTTAAAAAAACTAGATGCAATTGCGCAAATTAGAAGTGAGAACTACCAACACTTTGTAAAATATTTGGGAGATAACTATTGGGTGCAAAAAAGTGATGCCAGCTTCCTTTCGCATTTTGCCTATGGCACCTTAGTAGAAAACCGAATGGAAGTAGCCGAGCACTTAAAGATAAATGGGATCGAAACACGACCGCTTATTTGTGGCAGCATGGGCTTACAACCTTTTTGGATAAAGAAATACGGCACTTGCTCTTTGCCCGTTGCCGATATCGTGCATCATTACGGACTGTACTTACCCAATCATGCCAACCTCAACGAAGAGCGAATAAAATATGTGTGCGATACCTTTGCCGAAGTTGCAATACCCAAGCACTTTGATTGATAAGGAATCTCCAATGTGACTATGGCGGCAATTGCTATCATTACTATCTGTTACAACAATCCGGAAGAGCTACTCGCTACTTGCGCATCGGTAGATCAGCAGCAGTTGCTCCCTGCCGAACACATCATTGTAGATGGCTCTACCGACAATCGTATCAAAGAGTATCTACAGCAACATCCACAGCCACCGTACCGCATGGGGCATACCGAACCCGATGAAGGAATAGCGGATGCTTTCAATAAAGGCATTCAAAAAGCCACTGCCGATATCACGCTATTGCTCAACAGTGGTGATACGCTATACGACCCTACCGTATTGCAACGAGTAGCGGATGCGTTTGATGCCCAACCGGATTTGCAGTGGTTGCACGGACAATTAGAACTGCTGCGTGGCGGTGTATGGGTTATCGTTGGCAAACCCTTTGAAGCATCCAAACTGTATCGAGGAATGCGAAGCACTTTTCATCCAACGATGTTTGTAAAGCGCGCGTTATACCAAAAACACGGACTCTTCAAAAAAGAACTGAAGATGGCTATGGACTATGATTTCCTTTGTCGCATTGCCCATGAAAAAAACAGCTTTATTCCCTACCCGCTGGCACACTTCGACCCTTCGGGTATCAGTAGCCAACAGTATTTAAAAGCGATGAAAGAATCGTATCAAGCCTATCGAAGCTATTACGGTTATTCTTTCAAACAAACGCTTTGGCAGTGGCGGCTCACTGCATTGCATTATGTATTACAAAGCCCCATTGGGAAAGCCCTCTACCGACTCAAAGTAGCCTTGGGATGGACCAATAAATAAACATCCACCCACCATTTTTCAGTACACTACTTTGATTCCTACTCACGCTCTCGTAAAGAGTAAAAGGACTAAAAAAGCAGAGGCTCATCAACAACGACAAGCCTCTGTGAAAACTAAAAACCAATATCATTAATCCCTTCTGCCGCCAAATAAACGAAGCAAGAAAAGGAAGATGTTGATAAAGTCTAAGTAAAGGCTCAATGCCCCAAGCACTGCCAATTTGCGAACACCGGCAGCAGCAGTTCCTTCAAACTCAATGCCGGCACCGATGCGTTTCAATTTCTGCACATCGTATGCGGTGAGTCCGGTAAAAATCATCACCCCAATAATGCTGATGACATAGTCCATCATTGGGCTTTTCATAAACATATTGATGAGCATGGCTACCACGATGCCTATCAGCCCCATTGTAAGAATACGCCCAAAGCCCGTGAGGTCTTTTTGAGTGGTATAACCCATTACCGCCATAATGCCAAACATAGCAGCGGCAGATAAAAAACAACCAATCACCGAGCTGGCAGTATATGCCAAAAGGATAAAGCTAAAGCTGATACCATTGATAGCCGCATACGCCAAAAACAAAGCAGTAATAGCAGTTGCGCTGAGTCGGGCATAACCCAAAGACATGAGCATTACAAAACCGATTGGCGCCAACATCACACCCCAACCTAAGAGGCTCAGCTTACCACTTTCAGCATCTATCAAATAGGAAAGCAATTGCGGACTGGAAGAAAACAAATAGGCTAATAAAGCAGAAATTGCTAATGCAGCGAACATCCACAAGAAAACATTAGCCATAAAACTTTTGGCAATACCACGAGTGCCGGTTTGGCTGTCGATAATTTCCGCGTTAAGGTAAGTGTCGCGGTTTTGATTTAATGAATCCATATATTGATGTACAGTTTTGTATGCATAAAGGTATTAAAACCCAAGTATAAAAAACCTTAAAATCATATCTCCTCGAGAGCTAAAGCTATTTCATAAAAATAAATTGCTCTACTTCTTGAAGGGTTATCTTTTTGTCGGATAAGATGATGAGCCGCTCTACCGCATTGCGCAACTCCCTTACGTTGCCGGTCCAGTGGTGTTGCTGTAATGCCTTTACCGCATCTTTATCGATGGCTTTGGGAGCTTGTTTATATTCTTCGCTAATGGCATTTATAAACAGTGTTATCAACCCGGGTATATCATCCCGACGGTCGTTTAGGGAAGGCACATGAATCAGTATCACACCCAGGCGATGGTATAAGTCTAAACGGAATTTCTTTTCGGCTACTTCATCCATAAGATTTTTATTGGTAGCGGCTATCACCCTCACATCTACTTTTATTTCTTTCTCACCACCTACACGGGTTATCTTTCCTTCTTGTAAAGCACGCAACACTTTTGCTTGTGCATCGAGGCTCATATCGCCTATTTCATCCATAAAAAGAGTACCTCCATTTGCTTGCTCAAACTTTCCGATACGTTGTTTGATGGCAGAGGTAAAAGAACCTTTTTCATGTCCGAACAATTCACTTTCTATCAATTCACTGGGGATGGCTGCGCAATTGATTTCTATC
>JAKQGX010000042.1 GCA_029573235.1 Bacteroidota bacterium | reverse complement strand
CTGAAATATGTGGACAACCGCCACCAGCAAACCATCCGCATCACCAAACAATAAGCAAGCCGGTACAACATACCTGCTTTGAATACCCATGCAAAAGCCGCCGAAATTTTTCGGCGGCTTTTGTGTTTTTTGGATAGTGATTTAGTATGCCGAGAGTTTGCTTTACAATGAAATAATAGCAATACTATTGCCAACTTAATTGAACATCATTACATCTTTCCAATAAATAATCACGGTAAAAGTAGTTATCCAGCCCAGCAAACAAGCCTGTATAAAACGATCGTGCAACAACACTGCTGTAGGATTACCGCTCTTAGAATCTATTAATGTCAGCTGTAAGTATCGAAAAATACCTCCAATCACAAAAATAGCTGTAACGTATAAATGCTGGTTTTGAAAACGCTGCATGACCTCTTCTGAAACAGTGTATAAAATGTAAGAAACGATTACAACAGACGCTGTAATAGGTAATACAGCATCTAAGAAAACAATGTTGTATCGGTCGATATTACTACGTGCCATAATGCCATTTCTATTATGAATCAATACTTCATCTCTACGCTTGGCAAATGCTAGAAACAGTGACAACAAAAACGTCATGATGACAATCCAATGAGACAAGGTAACGGATCCTGAAATCCCCCCCAAAAGCAAGCGAATAACAAAGCCCAGGGAAATGATAAAGACATCTAAAATAGCTATGTTTTTAAGGCGAACGGAATAAGCAATATTCAATAGCAGATAAGCCCCTGCCACAGCTGTTACTAACCATGAAGCAGTAGCTGCAAACAACACCATAAACCCTGCCGTCCATAACAGCAACATGAGCACTACTGCCTTTTGCTTGCTAACTATGCCCATAGCAATGGGGCGATGCTTTTTTGTCGGATGCAACTTGTCAGCAGGGGCATCCATTATATCATTGAAACAATACACTCCGCTTGTTAAAAAGGAGAATCCCACAGCCGTCCAAAAACAGTTGAGGAGTTTTGCTGAATCATTTATATGACCGCTAAAAAAAAGAGGTAGAAAGATGAATAGATTTTTTGCTCACTGTTGGGGTCGAAGGAGTCGGATAAGTGCTTTGGTCAAGGGGTATAGTTTTGCAGTAAAAATAATATGAATAGTGCAGTACCGATACGATAAATGAAACTTTTATTTCCGTTGGATATTCCAAGGATAGCAAGGGCTCTGTACCCATCGATTGTGCCCCGTAATTTGGAAAGAGGGGGGATGAACCTTATCGGAATTGAAATAACCGGTCTTAAATCGATCAGACCATCGAATCACATATGAAAAGGATGGACTATCCGATAGCTTTACTCCCTTATAATAACTATTAGCTGCATTGAGCAAAAAGGAAACCGTCAACAGTAGCATAATGGCTGGCTTCACAGCAGGAAATTGTTGGAAACGAGCTTCCACTTTTGCTGTCAAAAAAACGGTCAAGTAAAGCCACAAAAAGTAACGTCCATACAGTCCATCATCTACCCATACACTATACAAAAACAATACATGTACGCAAACCGCCAAAAGCAGAAATAACCCAACACGTGGGTTCATCCGCACTTTAAACAACAAAAGAAAAAAAGTAAGAATGGTAATGGATGCCACCAAAGACCCTTTCGCTTTATGCAAAAGGATGATAAACGGCGCACCTACAAAAAAAGAAGCCATATCTTCAATCATCTGCTTCGGATACATCCACAAGGCATATTTTCCGGAACCTATTTCAAATACATGTTGTGCGCCGCCGCCACCAATATACTTGCGGAGATAAATGAAAAAAAACAGTGTTGCAACTGGTGCCACAAAACGAAAAAGATAGTTATGCTTCCACAAAAAGGAAAGACGACGGTGCTTGGCAAAATCTATCGCCAACATTGCCAGATAATAGGATGCAATCAGCAAGATACCGGTATAGCGAGTGCTTACCAATAAGATTTCCAAGCAAGCAATCCACGCAATTTGTAGAGCAGATATTTTACTGCTGTTGCTTTCTTGCATGATTAACCAAGCCACAAATAAAGGGATGAACAACACCTCTGAAAAAACACCACCGGAATATTGAGCTATGGTATGCACCACCATTAGTGCGAAAAACAAATAGGGAACAGGTGCTGAAAAATCCTTGCTTCGATACCGCAACACAAGCCATATACCCCAGCAAAATAGGATAGCATTGACGACAACTACCGGCAAAGCTGTAAAGCCACCCACCCACATGCCTAATGACAGTACGATGGAATACAAGGGAGGGAAATAGGTAATACTATCCGCATTGGCATCGTAGCGGTATTGCTGATGCAAGAGCAAATTTTTTGCCCCGTCAATATATGCGAAGGAGTCAGAGCTTAACTTGATGACCGAAAATAAAGAACATATATAGCCTGCCAAAAGCAATGACAACAACAGTATGGGGAGTATAGTAAACTTGTTATTCATGAGGAGAAATAGGGTTTTTGTGTCGGAGCAATGTGAGAGGAATAAAAGGGAAAGGTGTACTGTTATCTCTCCTTATTTCTTTAGACCATAGACACTCATTTACCTTCTATCCGTACAAAGAAACTATAAAAAATTTACCCCAATAGCTCACAGGGTTTCAATCCGGTTGCTTTCTTAAATGCTGTAGAAAAGTGAGAGATACTGCTATACCCTAATGTACTAGCCACTTCAGAGACGGTTTGTCCTTTTAATTGTAACAACTCTTTTGCTTTGTTGATACGCAAGCTTTGTTGGTATTCGTTTATTGTTTTTCCAAAAAGGGTTTTAAATCCTTTTTTTAAATAACATTCGTTGATGGCTACTTTTCTTGAAAGTTCTTTGATGGTCAAGGGTTGCTCAATAGTACTGTCGATAATGGCTCTGGCATCAAATATTTTTTCCCTCTCTGTTTCGTTAGTTAAAAACCGACATGCCGGAACGGTGCAAGTAGTGAAGGGCAACGTGATACTTTCAATAACCCTTCGTAGGATTTGTAGTGCTATTTCTGTGAGTGCCATGCTTTGCAATAAGGCATTACAAGCTGGAGCAGTTTTCAATTGTTCTACGAGCAGTTTTATAGGGCCTGAAACTGAAAACTGTTGTTCGATAGTTTTATCAAAGCGAAAGGGAGCATGTGCCAACAACGTCTCATTGCCGAAAAGTTGAAAAAACTCGGGGGCAAACTTTAGCCAGCAAACCTCCGGTTCGTCGGTACTTTGCTCCGTTGGTAATATCAAAAGATGTAAGCAATATTCACCATCTGCTATAGGGTAAACAAAAAGACGCCCTCCATCTTCACCGATACAATCTGGATTGGTTAAACTAATGGTTAGTAAGTCTGCTTGGATAAATGGGTTGATGTGCAAGGACTCATGGCTGATAATAGTGGGTGTTTCGCCCAATAATTTATCCAACGACGTGGCTTCACTTTTCTGTAATAGTCGTGTATCCTGCACAGGGCAAAGGTAAGACAAATATTCCTTGAAAAAATCTTTTAGACGTACCCATCAAGTATGCTTCACTATCGTAATAATGATGGTGCGGTAAGGCGATAAAATAGCGATACAAAAAAACGGCGACAATTCTTATTGTGCCGCCGTTTTAAAAAAGGTTGGTAAGTGTTATTATTCACCTACTACTTCAAATTGCATTTCTACCAGATTGTCTTTACCGAAGTCAATTTGAGCTTTATACGTACCCACTTCTTTTACCTCATCGATAATAGAGATGCGGCGACGGTCAATTTCGTATCCTTTTTGTTCACGTATAGCACGCGCTATTTGAATAGCCGTTACCGAACCGAAAATCTTTCCGCTCGTACCTGTTTTAGCGCCTACTTTTACCGGCCCAACAGCAAGCACTTCACGTACTTTATTAATTTCCGACATCAATTTCTCTTCGCGTTTTTTCAATTGTTTTTGACGTTCTTCCATTACCTTACGGTTCGATTCGCTAGCTTCTAAAGCGAATTTTTGAGGAATCAGGTAGTTGCGGGCATATCCCGGGCGCACTTCTACTAATTCATTAGCAGCGCCTAAGTTATCAACGTCTTTTATTAATATTACTTGCATTGTTTAATGTTTTTGAAAGTGAACAAGCGTTCTTTTTATTTTAATAAATCGGTTACATAAGGCATCAAAGCCATTTGACGAGCTTTCTTAATAGCATGCGCCACTTTGCGTTGATATTTTAAGCTGTTACCGGTAATACGACGGGGCAACATTTTACCTTGTTCATTTACAAATTTTTTCAAGAATTCTGCATCTTTATAATCGATGTATTTGATGCCCATTTTCTTGAAACGGCAATATTTTTTGGGTTGTCTTTCTACTTTAGTGGAAGTAAGAAATTTTATATCGTTTTGCTTAGCCATTGTTTCCTGGTTTTTAGTGGTTATTAATTCGCTTCTACAGCAGTGCTTTCACTTTTTGTAGAGTTTTCACCGCCTTTGTTACGTTTTTTAGAATTGTATTCTACAGCATATTTGTCTAAACGGGTAATCATGTGACGCATGATATTTTCATCACGGTTCATTTGAATTTCCAATTTAGCATTTACATCTGCCGGAGCACTGTATTCTGCTACCCAATACATACCAGTAGTTTTTTTCTGAATAGGGTAAGCTAATGAGCGAAGCCCCCAAGGGTTGGAGTGGACGATTTCACCGCCATTATCTACAATGAAATCGGTGATTTTTTTCTGAGCATTTTTAAACTCTTCTTCAGCCAATATCGGCGTGAAGATGGTCATGATCTCATAACTTTGAAGATCTTTTTTTGTTGCCATAATTCTTTAAATTGTTTAACAAATAATTTTTTCCTCACTCTCCGGCAGCAACGCTGGATACTTTTGACATAGTATTACCCATGACAGCAGTAGCCGGATTGTTTTTGGGACGGCAAAAGTAAGGTAAATATTTAATATTCGAACATTCTATTTTTTTCTTTTACCCCAATGCTGACTTTAAACTTTGATTTAGTGCTTCAATTGCCTTCGGTATATCCCACTTGTCTTTGTCTCGAGGCTCCACATAATTGGAAATACTGCGAAGTTGTAAAAATGGCACTCCATATTGCAGGCAAACCCAATGTAACGCCGCACCCTCCATGCTTTCTAGCTGGGCACGGTATTTATTACTACGAGTAGCAATAGTGGTTTCGCTTCCGGATGTAGTGTTCACGGTTAGTGCAGTGGTTTTTATAGCAGTAAGCCCAAAAGGGAGCTCTAATAAAGGATTCCACAAGCACCCATCCATGTAAGGTGTTTCGTTGGGGTGTTGCAATGCTAAGTCGAAAATATCCAAAAAGCGGTAATGGTCTTCTGCTCCCAAATCGCCCATCCTATCTGACTGTACCCAACATAGCGCTCCTAAGGCTAGTTGCTTATCATAGCTTCCGGCAATGCCGGCTTGTATGACCCAATCGTAATGGTGCTGAGCCAATTTTTTTGTCAACTGAAATGTAGTAGCTACCATCCCAACTCCGGTGATAACAATCTCAATATCGTGGTGTGGCGTGAGGTAATGGTTCGTGGCAAG
This sequence comes from Bacteroidota bacterium, assembly GCA_029573235.1. Classification (GTDB taxonomy): domain Bacteria; phylum Bacteroidota; class Bacteroidia; order Chitinophagales; family Chitinophagaceae; genus JAFIGV01. The sequence goes on along the minus strand of JAKQGX010000042.1, from coordinate 110,424 downwards.
AATCTGATGACGACTATTCAAAAAATCTAGAAAGGGGGCTATCTCCGCCGAAGTAGCTGCTACGAGTAGTATTTTCATCTCGATGTCTTTTTTAATAACCTTTTGTAATGGTACTTTTGCAAAATAATTAAATAGGCATGGTATACCTTACTCGTGTAGAACATTTTAATGCGGCGCATCGATTATTCAATAAAAACTGGGATGATGAAAAAAACTTTTCTGTTTTTGGTAAATGTTCTAACCCTAATTGGCACGGACACAACTACGAATTGCACGTAACCGTAAAAGGAGAACCGAGTCCGGATACCGGATATATTTTTAATGCCAAAGCTCTCGGAAAGATTGTGCAGGAAACCATCATAGACAAAGTGGATCACCGAAACCTGAATCTCGAAGTGGATTTCTTAAAAGATAATTTCACCAGTGCAGAAAATTTTGCTATTGCTATTTGGAAGGAGCTACAACCGCATATCGAGCAGCATGGAGCTCAATTGCACGCCATAAAATTATACGAAACACCTAGAATTTATGTAGAGTATTTCGGGTAAATCTTAACCTATTCTGTTTATTCTAATTTCTTTTTTTATACCATAGGTTTCCGTTTGGGGTTGGTAGCACCTCTACCATATTTGCTTTTACCAAACTATCTAATACCGTTTCGCACTCATTTCTTGGAATGCCGGATAGTACCGAGAACTCTTTGGCAGTAAGCGAAGCATAATGGTCGAAAAGGGTAATCGGCTCTTTGTTGTATGATTGCTTAGCAATAGTTGGATACAGTTTTATAATAGCATTTTCGTAAACACTATAGGACTTCGAGCCATATACCCATTCTTGGCGTCCGTTGGTATCCATAACTATTATTGTCGGAAAACCTCGAATACCCTTTTCTTTCGACAGGAGTAGGTCTGCCTCAAATAGTGCTTTCGCAGTGCCTTCATACGCTTCTTTGAATGAAGAAATCGATAACGCCGACTGCCGTGCTGCATCCTCTAAATGCTCCCACTTGGTAATATTCTTTTTTTGCAAAAAGACCATTTCTCTTATGGCTCTTAAAAACAAAATTGCTTTTTCATTGCTTTGCATTTGAGCGGCTTTGAAGGCTATCGAAGGTGGATAGGATGAATGCAGCGGATCTTCGAGCCATACCGACCCATCAATAGGCATGTCGTAATACACACTCACCTCATCCCAATGATGAGCAACATCGGAAGGCTTACTGATGCCTCCGCTGTTATAGCTCCAATCAGGCAGCAAACCACCCATTCGATATTCTATTTCAATACTGTTTCCATATTCCAGTTTTAATTTTCTCAATTGCGGTTCTATACCCCAACAAGAAGAGCAAATAGGGTCGGTGAAATAGAGCAACTTAATAGGTTTGCTCGTCTTCGAGCTTTCCAAAATCATTTTGGAAGACACCGTGGCGTCTCTAGTGGGCAGTTCACAAATGCCACTATCGGGATCACATAGCAAAGTATTGTTGATGTCTACAGGTGTAGTTGGTTGTTGTGCCATACTTGTGTTGGTAATAATTGAGAAAAAGACAAATAACAATAGTATTGACTTGATAGACATCCGTCTTAGAAACATGATTGCAATAGTAACGTAAACACAAAGATTAGCAGAACTAATTTTTCGCCCAAATAATCCCTCTATTCATACAACCCTTTTCAACAAACTACATAACAGCGGTATTTGATAAAACAATCTTTACACCCCGATAACCCCCTCGATAACGAGCTACCCTGCACAATAACAAACGCTTAATAACAATTACTTGTTACAATACCGAATTTTACAAACATAGTACCAAGCATCAATGTTGATAAATTGTTGATAAACGGTTGAAAACAGTTAGCAACAATGTGGAAAATTAGTTTTTTTATTATTTCATTCTTATTTTGCAGTGCTTTTATTATTAGACGGCTTTGAACGACAGAATAAAAAATGTGGATAAAATAAATAAGCAGCAATCAAAAAAGCGCCCATACTAACCAACTTAAACAACAACTACATGCGTGGAATCAGTGTCCTATTAGGGGCAATAACACTATTGATGACTGCTTGCTCCAGCACTCGGAATACAGTGTATTTTGCAGAAAACACACCCACCAATCCGCGTGTATTGGTGCAACAAATGAACAAAGTGCATGAGGCAATTGTGCAGCCGAATGACATCCTTAGCATTCACATTTCTACTATTAGCAGCATCATCGACCAATCTCCCTCCAATGTGTTTAATGACGGAGGCACTCCGTATAGCATCACGCCACCTGTTGCCGGAATGACCACCTCTGTCAGCAAGGGTTATTTGGTAGATAAAGAAGGTTATATTGACTACCCAGTATTGGGGAAAATAAAAGTTGGTGGATACAACATTCGACAAATAAAAGATGCACTCACCGTAAGGTTGAAGGAGTATGTAAAAGACCCCGTGGCAGAAGTTAACATTATAAACTATAAAGTAACAGTATTGGGGGAAGTAACTCGACCCGGCACTATTGTAGCTCCCAATCATCGCATCACCATCCTTGATGCCATAGCTGCTGCTGGCGATGTACCTATTAGTGGCAAAAAAGACAATGTAATGGTCATAAGAGAAATAGAAGGACATAGAGAGTTTGTACACCTCAACTTAAACAGTCGTGAGGTCTTTAACAGCCCTTATTTCTACCTCAAGCAAAATGATATTGTTTATGTAGAGCCTACCCGAATTCGTAAGCAAGAAGGCAATGATTTTTTTAGATTATACCTACCGGCAATAACCACGTTAATATCTACAGTACTCTCTGTATATGGCATTGTACAGATTGCTAATATAAAAAAATAGCTGTACCGTATAAACATAAATAATATAGATGGAAAACGGACAAACGAACGCTAACAACATCATAAAACAAATCAACAATACGATTGATTACAGAAGGTTATTAGGCTCTGTGCTTACTAACTGGCATTGGATAGTCTTGTCTGTTATCGTATCATTACTGATAGCTTTTCTCTATTTGCGGTACACAACCCCCATTTATCCTATCAGCAGCCGTATTATGATAGAGCCCAAAGAAGTGAGTGCTGCAAGTAGTATCCTTACGAAGTTTTCCAGCGGTGTTAGCTCCTCAACTAATGGCAACTCAGACCCAAGTTTGTTTAATGAAATTTACATCCTTACATCCCAGGATTTAATAGCTACAGTTGTTGATTCGTTAGACCTAAACGTTCAATACTTTACCGAAGGGAGAGTAAATGATGAGGAAGTGTATGAAACATCTCCAATTAAAATTGTATTCGATTCTGCAGGATACTTAGGTAGTACTCCTTTTCAATTTCGAATTAAAGGTGTCAATGATGAGAAATTCGAAATAGAGGAAGTGATTTCGCAGCATCTCTCCTTCAACCAATGGATATCACGACCCTATGGACGGTTTATGATTCAAAAATCGAATCGTAAAGAGGCTAATATGGAATACCTGAAAAACCATACACCTATTATCATCAAGTTGACTCCTTTTAGTAACTCTACAGATGCTACGATTGCCAAACTTACCGTAGAAGTAAGCGATGGTAGGACGAGTGTACTGCAATTAAAATACACCGATAATTTGAAGAAACGTGGCTTGGACGTTATGAATACCCTTATCTACTTTTACAGAAGTAAGGAACTTGAAAACCTCAACCTATCTGCAGAGCGTACACGCGAAATCATCGAGCGCTACAAAATGCGTTTCATGGATGATTTGAAAAGCAAAGACTCTTTGGAAGCAGATATAAAACTCAAAAACAATATCGTTGACATTAAGGCGCAAGCCGCTACAGTATTGGCACAGAAGACATCGCTGGAGCAGCAAGCAGAACAACTAACGTTACAAAAAAGAGCGATTGCCGAGTTAAAACAAAACATTCTATATGGCGCCGGAGCGCGTGATGAAGTCATTGCCGGTGTAGTAGTAAAGGACGAGTACCTTACAGCACTCATTTCCGGCTACAATCTTTTGATTCAAAAAGCAGGGAGCGTAGAACGAAATACGGCGCCACTCAATCCTTCATATCTAAAACTGCGGGAAGATATCGATGCACAAAGAAAGCAAATAGCCGATGCTTGCGATCGTATTGCCGGCTCTCTTTCTGCCAGTCTTCAAAATACGGTAAAAAACATCGACCAATCAGAGGTCTTAATGCAAACCTACCCAAGTACAGAAATAGACATGGCCGAGTCAAAGCGTGAATATCCCATGCTGACAGAAATGTATTTGTATATCTACCAACGGGGCATTGAAAACGACATTAATCAATACGCTACAACAAACAAATCCAAAATAGTGGTAGCACCCTTTGTGAAAGATGAGCCCATAAAACCGGTTCGCAATAATATTTATGCCATGATGCTAGCGTTCGGATTGATGATTCCTATCAGTATCATTTTTGGGAAAGAACTTTTGAACAATAAAATTGTAAACGAAAACGACATTGAAACCATCACTACCATGCCTATTATTGGCGCCATATCTCGTTCTGATGGGTCTAGTAATAACAAGCATATTGTGGTAGGCCCCAATATTCGCACCACAGTTGCCGAGCAGTTCCGTCTTATCCGTGCCAACTTAGAGTTTATATCTGCCGGTGGAAATAAGAAGGTGTACCTCATCACTTCCAGTATGAGTGGCGAAGGAAAAACATTTATTTCGCTCAACCTAGGGTTGACTATGACGATGGCAAACAAGCGAGTAGTCATCATGGAATTTGATTTACGTAAACCGAAATTCTCCAATTACTTGGGGCTACCTACAGATGGCGGTATCAGTGGCTATCTTGCCGGTATTGGCGGTATTGCCAGCACCATCAAACCCTCTGGCATACATGAAAATTTATATGTTGCCAACTGTGGCCCTGTGCCTCCCAATCCGGGCGAGTTGCTTACCCTTCCTACCACACAACAACTCATAGAAGAACTGTCTGAAATGTTTGACATTGTGATAATAGATACAGCTCCAATTGGATTGGTTTCTGATGCATTGGTGCTCTCCAAATTCTCGGATGTAAACATGTTTGTGGTGCGCCAATCCTACACCTTAAAAGAACAACTCAAATTCTTGAATGCCTTGTATGCCGATCATAAAGTAAAAAATGCCGGTATCTTATTTAACGGTGTAGAGTACTTGAAACAATACGGCTACGGGTATGGATATGGCAATAGTTACAGCTATCAATATGGTGGTGGTTATTATACACAAGAGCCCTTGAAAAAGAAGAAAAAAGGAGTATTAAATTTCTTATTAAACAAGCAAGACGCATAGTACTTTCAACGAATAATAAATAATGAAGCCACGACAGACAGCAGCCTTTGCCGCTATATCGAAGCTATATGCCATGTTTACTGCTGCACAAAAAAAGCAGTTTCATTGGTTGCTCATCTTAACATTCATCACCTCCTTCACCGACATACTAGGGCTTGCCTCCATCATCCCGGTAATTGGGATTGTGTTGACCGATTCTTTTTATCAGAAATTTGTTTCATTACTCCCCTTTCTGTCGGGTTTTTCAAAGAATGATGTGCTACTCATCGTGGTTTCTTTCTTTTTGGTGGTAATCGTTTTGAAAAATTTGTTTGGCTTATTTGTCAACTATCTTCAAGTAAGGTTTGTAAAAAACTTTTTCGTTACCTCTTCCTTAAATGTATTGGACAAAATTTACAAACAACCTTTTAGCGAAATCCAAACCACGCCCAGCCAAGAGTGGGTCAACAAGCTCACTTACATGCAAGCCGCACTCACCAGTAGTTTAGCCATATCGGCATTAATCGTGATTAACGAAGTAATGGTATTTTCCATTACAGCCATTATCATTTGCCTTTGGAATTGGCACTTGTTTTTGGTGCTCATCGTAGTCTTGTTTCCTGGTATGGGTATATTTTATGCGCGCGTAAAGCACATGATAAAAACCGCCGGTACCGAAGGAAATTCCGCTTTTGTAAAGCTCTGTGCAGATGCGCAGGAAATGATATTAGGCTATATGGATATTAAGATAGCCGGCACAGAAGATTATTTAAAAAAGCGATTCAAAGACATCGCCCAACGATACAGTATTCTTCAGGGCAAAAAAGACTTTGTAATGTTTATACCCACACGCATCATCGAAGTCATCATCTTTGTATGTGTAGTTGTCATCTTGCTTTACGGAGTGTTTTTCTTAAAAGATTTAGATAAGATTGTTACGACCATTTCCCTATTCTCTGTTGTTGCCTATCGTAGCATCCCCTCTGTGAATCGTTTTGTAATAGCACTCAACACTATTACGGCAACCGAGTATATTATTAATGACCCCTACTTTGTTGCAGGTGTTCCTACTCCCAAACCGGAAGAAGGGTCTGCTATGCCATTTGAAAAGAATCTTTTGTTTGAAAACGTTTCATTCCGCTACGATCCCAACTCCAAAGAAGTCATCAGCCAGTGCAACTTTACCATCCAAAAAGGAGAAACCATCGGGTTTGTTGGTCGTTCGGGCTCCGGGAAATCTACCATCATCAACAATATCTTAGGTTTTCTACAACCCACCTCCGGAAGAATATTGATAGACGAAGAGCCACTCACCATATCCAATGTAAGAGACTGGTGGCAAATTGTAGGCTACGTAAGGCAAGAGGTATTTATTCTCAATACTACGTTGGCAGAAAACATTGCCATTGGCGTACCACCGGAAAAAATAGATACGGATAAACTAAACCGCGCCTTGCGTTTATCAAGACTTACGGAATTGGTAAACGAGCTTCCAGAAGGTGTATCAACTGCATTGGGTGAACGAGGTAATAATCTTTCAGGTGGGCAAAAACAGCGTATCGCTATTGCACGAGCTATTTACAAAGGGGCCAGTGTGTTGATCTTTGACGAAGCAACCTCAGCACTCGATACAAAAACAGAAGAAGAAATTACCCAATCTATATATGAATTAGGGAAAGAAAACCTAACCATATTAATCATTGCACATCGCTACACATCCTTGCGTTATTGCGACCGGATTTTTGAATTAGAAGATGGAAAAATTGTACGCATATCTACATATGAGCAATTAAAGAATCAAACCTATTAAACCAAAGAAACACCCTCGATTATTTTATTAACCCACCAGAAAGAATCGGCAATGACGCTATTCCTTATCTCCGAAACCCTTACTACCGGTGGTGCCGAGTGGTTTTCGTTGCGGCTGGCTGATGCCCTGATGCAAAAAGGACACACGGTCTATTTCTTCGTGATGCGTGCAGATATCGTAAACGAAAGAATCGTTCAGAAATTTCCGCACATCAAAATAATCATGCTGCCCCGATGGTGGATAAAACTGCTTGCGAATGCTGACAGGGTGATTAAAAAAATATCGGGAAGAAACAGGTTGGTTGAATTGGCGAATGTCCGCCTCATCACACACTATGGTAAAAAAGTAAACCCGGACGTGCTGCACGGACACTTAATAGAAGCCGATTTGGTTGCTGTGCGGGTAGCCCAAAAAATATCCTGTACTACGGTAACAACAGTTCATGGTGATTACAACATTGCCCTTCAACAGCAAAAAAGAATACCGGAGATTACATTTTTAATGAACCGACTGAACCATGTTGCGGTCATTTCAGATTTGCAACAACAACTACTGTCAAAATGGTTCCCAAAGCAGGTGAATAAGATTTCAAAAGTGTACAATGGTTACCCCTATAAAGAAGCAATGTATGGCGCACCCGACAACAATACATTTACTTTTGGCATGATAGCGCGTGGCATACCCGACAAAGGTTGGGAGCCTCTTATTACGGCGTTCAAAAGACTACAAGCACCCCAAGCTAGGTTGTTGATTTATGGTGAAAGTGATTATTTATTGCAATTGAAAGCAGTTAACGACGACGACCGCATCCGCTTTATGGGTTTTACCAATGAGCCGTTACGAGCCATAGCACAATTACATGTTGGCATGCTACCCTCATACGAAGACAGCTTGCCCACTTCCGTCATTGAATATTTAGCCCTTCAAAAACCAGTTATTGCTACGAATGTGGGAGAAATAAAAAACATGTTGCATATCGAAAGTCGTGACCAATATGCAGGTACTGTACTAGATTTTGTAAACAAAGAAGCCTTAATAGACCCTCTCTACGAAGCTATGTATCAAATGATGACGGATACAAGCTATTACCTACAAGCGAAGGCAAATTGCCATGATGCTTTTGCCAAATTTTCTATGGATACTTGTATCGAATCTTACGAGAACTTGTACCGCAATGAGGCAAAATAAAACGCTTTGAAGAGTGCGATTTTATCGAATCCCCTTTTCCTGCATCACCTTATTCAACCAACGAAGCATTAAGAACATGATGAGGGTTGCAAATAACAACAATCCAAAATTGACCAAGAAGAAATTGGCTTTATGGTCGTAGGTATCCCACAAACTGGCTAACACTCCCGAAAGTTTATTACCAATTGAAGTGGATAAAAACCATCCGCCCATCATTAAAGACGTAATGCGCACCGGACTAAGTTTTGACACCAACGACAAGCCCATCGGGCTGAGCAACAGTTCGCCAATCGTCACCACACCATAGGTACCTATCAACCACAATACACTGCCTTTTTCAGTACCATTTTTGGTGGCATATGCTGCCGCTACCATCACCAAGCAGCTAAGTGCAGAGATCAGCAATCCAAAAGCAATCTTCGTAGGCGTGTTAGGTTCTTTGTTTTTTCTTTTAAGAAAAGAGAAAAAAGCTACGACCAATGGTGTCAAAATAATCACCCAGGCTGGATTGATAGATTGGCTGAGATTGGTAGCCCAAAGGCTTACCGTATCGCCGTCTTGGGGTTTTGTGCTTTCTGCTACATTCTTAAAATATACGGGGTAATTCCATTCTTTTACAATCTGGTCTCCTTGTTTCTGCAATCGAAATTGCTCATCGTATTGAGCCACCGAATCTTTTTGATAGTTGATAGTCTGTGCTTGCTTCAACCCTACAAATACTTGTTCCGTAGTGCCTTTCACTTCCCTATCGGTATAGCGGTCTGCCCAGGTATTCAGTGCTGATCCGTTTTGTTTAAACACGGCCCAAAACAATATAACGGCAGCAAATATGGCAAGCAATGCACCCACCGGACGTTTCTCTTCTTCGGTAGAGCGACGATACACATTCCAATAAAAATAAACTACGGGCACACATGCAAAGATGAAGGCATCTGTACTGTCTGAGCCAACCATATTACCCGGAATCATCCAGCCGATAATACCGGCAATGATAGAGGGCACCAAAATAAGCATCACTATTTTACCCATAGGCATATCACCGGGAGCCATTCCTTTTTTCACATCGAAGGCTGCATAATGCCGAGTGCCCGCAAGAAACACGGCAACACCGATAAACATTCCAATGCCCGCAGCCACAAAAGCCCATCCCCATCCGAGTAGGATGTACAAAGCTGCACCAAAGAAGTTACAAATGAAGGCGCCAATATTAATGCCCATGTAAAAGATATTATACCCCTCATCTTTTTTATGCACGTACTCCGGTGTAGAGTACACATTACCCAACAAAGTAGAGATATTCGGTTTGAAGAATCCATTACCAATAATCACTAGCGTCATTGCGGTATATAGGGCCAGTTCATTGTGGATGCCCATCATACAGTACCCGACCCCCATCAAGATGCCACCAATAATGATAGACTTCCGATAGCCCCAATAACGATCGGCAATCAACCCTCCCAAAAAGGGGGTTAAAAATACTAAGGCTATGAACGTACCATAAAGATCGGCACTCTCAGCTTCGGTCATGGCAAAACCTTGCTTCACGTCTTTCAGGTAAAGCGTAAAAATGCCAATCATTAAATAGTAGCCAAAACGCTCCCACATTTCACTTAAAAACAAAAAAGGCAAGGCTTTGGGATGCTTGCTAGCAGCAGCAGACGATTGACTCATAGAAACTGTTTAGGGGTTCAAAATAGCGATTTTATTTGTATTACAACGCAGGCTTAAGAGGGAAAAATAGGGGGATATTTTTTCAGAAATAGAATGATGTTCAAATGACATTTCTCCCATTTGACTCTTTCATATTTTTAGTTATTAATAGTGCCGAAAGTATTTCAAAGAGAATTGTACTTTTGACGCGCTACAGCTAAAACAGAAAACCAACTATAGTTTTTTGCCTCAATAAGGACTGTGAACTTGCAAAATGATAAATACCCTTAGATATTATTGGAAGATAAAAGAGCGCTTCGGACTGGGAGCTGCCGTATTTTTATTTCGTTCAAAATTTAAAAAGGATAAGATAAATAATATCTCCATACCGACATTGAAGTACCCTATTTCATTGAGCAACTACCAAGCGGATGTCAGCACTTTGTTCAAAATATTTTTTGCTGAAGAGTATAACATAACACTAAAGGAATCGCCGTCTTTTATCATCGATTGCGGTGCCAATATTGGATTGTCGGCGGTGTATTTTGCCAACAAATATCCACTAGCTAAGATAGTAGCCATCGAACCGGATAAAGGAAATTTTCAATACTTGTTGCGCAACACTAAACCTTATCAAAATGTGGTGTGCCTCAACAAAGCTATTTGGAACAAAGAAGCACAAATGGATATTGTAGATCCCGGTTCGGGCAACTGGGGCTTACAAACTGTAGTAACCCACACCGCATCCGAACATTCCATTGCTGCCGTTACCCTTGAGCAAGTGATGAAAGAAAACAATTTTTCACATATCGACTTACTGAAAATAGACATCGAAGGAGCAGAAGAAGATTTATTTCGTGACAATTACGACTACTGGTTGCATAAGACCCGTGTTATAGCAATAGAATTGCATGATACAAAGGAACACCAAAGCTCACACACGTTTTATAGTGCTATCAAAAACATACCTAATAAGCAATACGAAATTGGGGAGAACCTCATTTGTGAGTTGATGCCGTAACTTATTTATTCAGTTACCATCATGCCCTCTTTTCTTTTATTGACGTTGTAAAGAGGTCGGCTTTTGCCTATGTTTTTCTTCCTCCATTTATTCCACCAAATAAGGGTGCCCGTTATGGGTAAGGAGGTAGCTATGAGGCAAGCCAAAAAATATAGTAGCTTGGTAAATCCACCATAAACCGTACCGATGTGCAAGGCTTTTATAGAACCGGCAATGCGCTCATTCAATGGTTTGTTTCGGAAAATTTCTACTTTTTTCAAAGCAGCGGTTTGTGGGTCAAAAGAAAGTTTGTCGCCGGCAGCGGGTGCAAAAAAACCAACTTTCGTTTTAGTAACCATTACCGGTTTTCCTGCTTCTTTTGGAAATTGAATTTGATAATTGCCCTCGTATGGCAGTTGTTTGTTAGCAACGATGAGGTATTGAGAAATCGGGAATAAAGTAGGCTTGTTTCGATCTTTTGTTTTTTCTTTTTCCGCACCGGCTTGTGATTTTGCTCCTTTCATTCGTTCCTTTTCGGATGCTTCTTTCGGGGCTTCCGGCTTGTACGTGCCTAATGCTTTTTGCAGTCCATCTCGGTACCATTCATACGACCATTGCGGACCGGTAATACCCATCACTAATAAAAACAATAAGGAATAAAAGGCGAGTGTATTGTGCAAATCATAATTGAGTCGTTTGCCATTACCGTTGACTTTTATCTTCAATCCTTGCTTCCATGTTTTTAGTTTGTTGGGGAACCAAATGATAATACCGGTAATGCAACCCAGTGTAAAAATAATAGTGATACCTCCCGTTATATAACTTCCCAGCTTGCGGTTGGGAAGGTCGCCAACGATGGGTTGCTCAACTTTGTCCAACAACAGCCAGCGATGCAAGCTAAAAAGGGTGCTCAGAAATTCATCCATACCGTTTTTGCGAATTGTATTTCCCAATATCTCACCGGTGTAGGGGTGCACCATGTAGGTAATTCCCTGCTTGGAGTCGTCTCCTTTTTTTCGAACATTATATTTATACGATGCGGTAGAGGTATGTGGCACGGTCACTCCGGCGACCTTTCCTCCCGAAGTTTGTTGTACTTTTTCTATCAATAACTCTGGCGCTATACGCGAAGCACCCGGTTTGGGTACTACTTGATACAACTCCGGTGCTGCCCACTCTTTCATCTCTGCTTGATACACGTAAAGCGTACCCGACAAACAAATGACTATCACGAACAAACCGCTACCCAACCCCATCCATAGGTGAATAGTCCTTACTGCATTTCGTAACCGCTCCCACCGGCTTGGGGCAAGTGTTGTCGTATGTTGCTTCCGCACAGCTATCGTATTTGGTATATAAAAGGCTGCAAAAGTAGGTTTGTATGAAAGAAACAATTTTCATTTTCGGAAAAACCTATTTCCATTTATGAAGAATATCCCTTCGATACACGGACTGCATAGCCGGTATGAAGGGATGCACCTCATTCTCTATAATTCAATTTTTTTATTGAATACCAGCAGCTGTCAATCGTTCTTTTACAAATCCGGCAATCTCGTGTATATAGGCAGGTGAAAAATCGAAACGAATACCGGCAGTAGCATACAGTTCTTGCAAGGGACGCGTATAACCCAATTGGAGAGCTTTCATATAGTTGTCTAACGTAGATTCTTTATCTTCTCGATATTGCCGCCACATAGCCAACGCTCCCAGTTGAGCAATGCCGTATTCGATATAATAAAACGGCACTTCGTAAAGGTGCAATTGTTTTTGCCAAAACATTTGTCGGTAGTCGTTAAAATCGCTCCAGTCCACCACACCGGTAGAAAACTCATTTAATATTTGCATCCACGCCTCAGTACGTTGGGCATGGGAATGCCCGTGATGCGTATAGAGCCAATGTTGGAATTTATCAATGGTAGCAATCCATGGCAGTACCGAAATGACACGCTCCAATTCTTCGGCTTGTGCACGTTGAAACGAATCGTTGTCGGAAAAGAAAAGGTTCCAGTGCTCCATGCTAAATAGCTCCATACTCATGCTGGCCAACTCGGCTATCTCCATCGGATATTCTTTGAAGGCGGTAAGGGGCAATGGATGTGCTAAAAAGGAGTGAATGGCGTGCCCTCCTTCGTGCATCATGGTAATGACATCATTGATGGTGCCGGCTGCGTTCATAAAAATAAAAGGCACTCCGGTTTCTGCCAGCGGACAGTTGTATCCTCCGGGGGCTTTGCCAATGCGGCTTTCGAGGTCTAAACGCTGCATGGACACCATGGTTTTGATGCACTCTGCAAAGAAGGGGCGTAATTGCTGAAATACCGCAATCGTTTTTTCGGTCAGTTCTTGTCCGGTTTCAAAAGGGCGCAAAGGTTGTACCTCTGAAGGTTCGGCATCGCTATCCCAAGGTTTCATTACCGATAGCTTCAGCCTGTTTTTACGATGTTCTACCAGCATTTTATGCAAAGGCAGTATGTGTTGTTTCACTGCATCGTGAAAGGCAAAGCAGTCTTCGGCCGTGTAATCAAAACGACCCAGTTCTTTAAATTTATAATCGCGGTAATTGTCGAAACCGGCATTGGTAGCTATCTGGTGGCGCAAGTGCAGCAATTTGTCGAATAAGTTGTTCAGCTCTTCTTGGTCTTGCAAACGACGAGCGGCTATTTGGCGATATACTTTTTCGCGGAGGCTGCGGTCCGGATTTTGTAAAAAACGGGCAGCTTGTTGCAGGGTGTATTCTTTATTGTCGATGGTGACGGTCATCTTGCCGGAGATAACACCATATTGCTGCGCCAAGAGATTGATTTCCGCTTGTATCGGCACGTTTGCCTCCCGATAAAGGGCTACGGCATTTTGTAGTTGACGCAGATAGGGAAAGTAACGCTGTGCATCGAGTTCATGAAGGTGAGGGGCGGCTAATAGTTTTTTATTAAGCTCAAAGAAACAGGGCTTCATTTGAGGCTCTATGTCGGTGCAGAAATACGTGAAGGCTTCTTCGTAGGCTTTGTTGGTCGTGTCGCAGGTCATGTTTATTTGACGCCAGCAAGCATCTTCGCTGATGACGGCTTCCAGTTCGCTGGCATCTTGCAGCCATTGTTGTAAGGCGGGTAAGGTGTCGATGTTTCGTTGTTGCAGGTTTTCGAAATAAGGTTGCAGTTGCTCCCAAGTGGTCAGTTGAAATGTTTCGGGTAAAAATTGTCTGGGAGCTTTGGATATGTGAGCGTTGGCAGCAATCATAATGGCAATAATTCTTTTATCAGTTTTTAAGGCTCCGAAAGTACGAGAAGATGGTGGGATGGCGGGTATAATTCTTTGTGAAGGAGGTGACGCTGATTGAGAATGTGCTCATCAAAAAAAGCTCCATAGCCCTCCGCAGATGAACGGTGCCATCGCCACTGCAGCATCCATAGCAATCCGAACGGTGAAGCCACTAATAAAAATTATCTTAATGCAATATCCGATTCTAGTTTAGAAAATAGCGGTTTCAATTTCTTTCAAAAAACTATCTTTGTTGCAAACCAATTTTTAACGATGCGCTTTATCGTCACCTCCACAGCACTACTCAAAAACTTACAACTGATAAATGGTATTATTAGCCCCAACAGCATTCTTTCGGTGCTGGAAGATTTTTTGTTTGAGCTAAAAGGAAATACCCTGAGCATTACGGCTACCGACTTGGAAACGATGATGCGCGTGCATATAGAAGTGAGCGAAGCACAAGAGGATGGCAGCATTTGCATACCGGCTAAAACGATATTGGAATACATGAAAAACCTTCCGGAGCAACCGGTAACCTTCACCATCAACACACAAGAGTTGAGCATAGAAATGAGCAGTAGTGTGGGGAAATATAAGATTATGGGTGAGAATGCCGCCGACTATCCGAAGGAGCCTGCACCGTCCGATACATCGTCGTTTAGCATCAGTTCTATTGGGCTGATAGAAGGTATCAACAATTCGCTCTTTGCGGTGAGTACCGATACCATTCGTCCGGTGATGACAGGGGTGTTTTTTGAGATTGAAGAAGAAGGGATGAACTTTGTAGCTACCGATGCGCATCGCTTGGTGCAGTACCGCAGAAACGAAGTAAAGGCTACAAAAGCTACGGGTTTTATAGTACCCAAAAAGCCCTTGCAACAACTTCGCAGCAGCCTTCCGGCAGATGATACCTTACTGGAATTGACGTATAACGAAAGCCATTTGTTTGTAACCAGCCCCACCATCAGTATGAGCTGTCGCTTGATAGATGGACGTTTCCCGGATTATCGTGCGGTAATCCCTACAGACAATCCGTATAAAATGATTGTGAACCGTGTGGACTTTTTGAGTGCGCTGCGTCGTCTGATTATTTTTGCCAACAAAACAACCAATCAAGTAATATTAAACATCAACGGGAACTCGCTGCAAATGCATGCGCAGGATGTTGATTTCTCTTTTGAAGGAAAGGAAACAATGAGTTGCCAATATACCGGTGAGGATATGCAGATAGCCTTTAACGCTAAGTTGATGATAGAAATGATCAACAACCTGGATGGAAGCGAAGTAGAACTAAGCCTGAGTACCTCTACCCGTGCGGGTATCTTCCGCCCGGTAGAATCCTCCGAAAACGAATCGTTGATGATGCTGTTGATGCCCTTAATGATTGGTGTTTAGTTTCTTTCTCCAATGCTTTTGTTGACGTCTATTGATGTTTGTTTTTTTGTAAAGATGGTGTACGATGGCTGCGGAATGACCAAACAAAATGGAATACGATTTCGGGTACTGTGCGATACTGAAAATAATTCGGAGCGGATAACATCAGCATTACACGTTTACATACACTATTGATTTTTTAAACCACTTCATGAAGCACTTACCCAATATTTTAACACTGGCAAATTTGTTTTCCGGCTGTATTGCTATTACGTACATCTTAGCGGCACAAAATTTTACTACTGCCTTTGACATCAATACCTATGTGGAAGTGCCCGCCGTAGAGCAACCATATATAGCCAGCCTATTTATATTTTTGGCAGCGCTCTTCGATATGCTGGATGGGGCTGCAGCGCGAGCATTAAAAATATATTCTCCCATCGGAAAAGATTTAGACAGTTTGGCGGACGTTGTTTCGTTTGGTGTAGCTCCGGCAATGATTATGTTTAAATTGCTTTGGGGAGCATATATGGCACAACCCGAAGCCTTAGATGCGAGTATGCTATCTATGAGTCCGGCTTTTCTAATTGCTTGTTTTGGGGCATTACGCTTGGCACGATTCAATCAAACATCTTTGGAGCAAAAAAATTACTTCATTGGTATGCCCATCCCGGCTGTGGGGATCTTTATTGCTACCTTCCCCATGATACTCTGGCACCAACCCCTGTTTCGATATTTTTACAACCCTTGGCTGCTCTACGGCATCATAGGCTTGTGCAGTTGGTTGATGGTAAGTAACATTCGTTTTTTTAAATGGCAGCCTCCTCAATGGACGGTGAAGCACATCACACCACGGCTCATTCTCGTATTTGTCACGGCTGCAGCTATTCCGTTCTTGGGCTGGGCGGCTTCGTTTGTAGCGATGGGGTTGTATTTATTGTTATCAATAGTCTTTAAGCC
Source organism: Bacteroidota bacterium (assembly GCA_029573235.1). GTDB lineage: Bacteria > Bacteroidota > Bacteroidia > Chitinophagales > Chitinophagaceae > JAFIGV01. The sequence goes on along the minus strand of JAKQGX010000042.1, from coordinate 93,914 downwards.
ACAAGGAGAATATTAATACTTTTAGTATTTTACCCATCAATAACTTGCGTAGAAATACGTAAATTAAATACGTGATTATCCGATATATTTGTAGTAGCACTACGTTCAAGAAATATGAGCGATATCGATTTAGCAGATTTTAGGTTATTATGTGCGATTTTATGTACGTGGTCATCATTCAGCATTTAATAATTGGCATGATTAATGAAATAACGCATTGCTGAATACTATTGTAAACGTCAAAAAAAAGCATTGAAGATGATAACCTATGAATTTGCTAACTCTCCCATCTTCCGATCCAACAAAAACTATATTGAAAAAATTGTAGACCAACTAAAAAGCTATATCCCTCGCGTGGACGGATACTGTAGTAGTTTTGGTTTCAATATTGAGATTCATTTTTCGAAAGACAATTACAGCTACCTTCTAAAACTACACAAACATCAAAGTACCCAAAACGGTGTTGTTGTTCCGGTGGACGCCTTTGATTTTTTAAAGATTGAATTAGTAATTTCTGACTTACCAGCAAGCCAACATTTTCATGTAGGTAAGAGTGCTGTTCGCCGTCTGATGACGTCAAGTCAATTAACGGAAATATTTCCTGCTCCTTATTTCGCTACCTTCTCTGACGAACGACTTGCACAATCCATTTACCCGTTTGTACAAGAAAACAATATTGAAGAAATAGCTTTATCTAAAGGCATTCTAACCTGTATGAAGTTTGGGAAAATGGAAATAACTACCTTCTTGAGCCAAGCAGCAACAGTAATAAATCTATGTTGTGCCCCACTTTCTAAGGTGCAGTAACCTTTGCGACTATTGCACTTGTCCAAAAAACATATAGCAGAGCAAGACAGAAGTGATGATGCCGACCAAGTCTGCCAATAACATGGCACCTACAGCATATCGTGTATCTTTTACTGACACAGCACCAAAGTACACAGCAATCACATAAAAAGTAGTGTCGGATGAGCCTTGTAAAATGCACGATAATCTACCGGCAAATGAGTCGGCACCAAAGGTTTTCATGGTATCTACCATCATGCCTCGCGCACCGCTACCGCTGAGGGGCTTTATCAGTGCAGTGGGCAACCCATCCACAAAACGAGTATCACTACCCATCCATAAAAACAGGTGCTTCATACTGTTGATGACAACATCAAAACTGCCACTGGTGCGCAAAAGACTAATGGCAACCAACATGCCTACGAGATAAGGAATAATTTTTACCGCCACTTCAAATCCACCTTTAGCGCCCTCGACAAAGGCATCAAAAATGTTGATTTTTTTATAGAGCCCACCGGCTACAATCAGTAGAAAAATAACCAATATCAATCCGTTGCTGAGTGCTCCGGAGAAACGATTGACACCTTCCAAATCGAGGGTGCGAATAAACACTACCAATAACGCGATGAGCGCTGAGATGCTGCCAATCCACATGAATATCACCGGTTGTAGCAAGTTTATTTTTTGTTTTATTGACACAATGGTCATTGCTGCAATGGTGGCAACGAAAGTGGCAATCATACAAGGGATAAAGATGTCGGTAGGTGAGGCCGCTTTTAAAGACGCTCTAATGGCAATAATACTCACCGGTATCAGTGTAAGCCCCGAAGCGTGAAGGCACAAAAACATGATTTGTGCATTACTGGCTCTTTCTTTTTGTGGGTTTAGTTCTTGTAAACTTTCCATTGCCTTTAGCCCAAAAGGTGTAGCGGCATTATCCAACCCTAATAAGTTGGCAGAGAAATTCATCATCATGTGCCCATGAGCCGGGTGCCCCTTCGGAACATCAGGAAAGAGTTTGGAGAAAAAAGGACCGATGATTCGTGATAGCAATCGAATGCCACCGGCCTTCTCCGCTATCGACATAAAACCCATGAATAAGGCCATGATACCTATTAGACCGATACAGATATTGACTGCGGTTTTGCAGGTTTCAATAATACCATCTGCCGGCTTGTGCAAAGCAGACTGAATGGTGCGAAAAGTATAGGTTTTTGCAACAGGAAATGCTTGTTGTAAATAGCGCAATGAATCTTCAGCAAGGCTGCTCGCTATAAAAGCTTGTGGAGGCTGTGTTTCGGTAGCCGGATGGTAGCCATAACCCAACAAAAACTTTTGAAAACTTACTGCATCGGTATTATCTGGTTTGCCAATCATACGGTAATAAACGGTATCGTATGCGTCATCAGATTTGCCCGTTACCATTCGACTCAAGATGGTGTTATCACCTTGTATATACTTGTAGCCTGCAATAAGTATCGCAATGAGGATGAAAGCGGACCAAATCCTGCTTAATGCCATGCTGAATATTTTAATGAAGAATAAGACATGAAAGGAATAAAAAGAAAATAGTAATTAGGTTTTGTTGGGATTCAGCCATCGAACCGGCAAAGAGGGTGCTTGGTATTGCATCATTTTGTCCAGCAATTCTTCTTTATCGTTTCCTATTACTATCATCGACATAAAATCTTCTTTCACGAAACCCTCTGCTACCATGTTTTGCAGCATTACTATGAATGGTTCGTAATAGCCATTGATGTTTAAGATGCCAATAGGCTTTTGATGCAAACCCAATTGTGCCCAAGTCATCATTTCAAAAAGTTCATCCAAAGTACCCCATCCTCCTGGTAGCGCTATTACCGCATCACAGAGCTGATACATTTTTTGTTTCCGCTCGTGCATGGTTTCTACCAATATCAATTCGGTGAGGGCATCATGAACGATTTCTTTTTGTTGTAGAAAATAAGGGATGACACCAATGACCTTACCACCTTGTTGTAAGGCTCCTTCGGATACGGCGCCCATCAAACCTAGCTTTGAACCGCCATTAATGATCTGAATACCCTTCTGCGCTAGGGTGCTACCCATTTCGTAAGCCACATCAGCATATACGTTATTGTAGCCATAGTTTGCTCCGCAGAATACGACGATACTTTTCATCTACCTTTTATCTTCTAAACAAATATACAGTCTGACGCTTACTATCGGTATTCTTTTTTGTAGATCAAAAATAAAGGTTGCACCAACCGTGCAACCTTATGATAGAACGTAGTTAGGATAACTTACTAATGCTGTACTACCAGCTTCTCCACCATGCTGAGTCCATTGCCGGTGATGCGAACAGAATAGATACCATTGGGTAAATATTGAGTGGACACCGGAATAGAGAATGTGCCTCCAGAATGTTGCAAGTCTTGTTGCAAGATAGACTGTCCGGCGATGTTGGTTATTCTAATAGCATAAGAACCATTTTTTACATTTGGCACCTGCAACCTTGTTTCGGTATTTGCTGGGTTCGGCACCATACTCAGTGGACGTTGATGGGTTGCAACATCATCTACACCCAACGCTGCACTGTAAGAAAATGTATAGGCTGCGGTATGGGCACCACAAACGTTTTTTTCTTGTAAGGGCACCACAGTAGCCAAGTAGTTGCCTCCATTAACCATAGCTATTGAAATATTGAGGAAGGTGTCAGTCGTTAGGGCTTCTTGTCTTACTACAGTAGGTAGTGCGGCACTGGTAATTTTAACATAGTAATACTGTGCACCGGGTACTTTATTCCACATTACATACTTTGTATTGGAATACATGACCTTGTTTGCAGGTAGAAATACATTGGGGGTTGATAATGCTGCATACGGTGTAGAAGGTCTTAACCGCAAGGCATTTCTTATGCCATATAAATTGTTTTGCATCGATCCTATTTGCAAAGGGCTGAAGCGTGTCATACAGGCATCCATAGAATAGGACATATACAAAGTTGGATCGGGTTTAACGGTATCACCCAAGGGGTCTAATAATACATTGAACCCATTGTACGGACAAGCCCAGCGACTACCTAAATAATCAGCATCCGTATCGCAAAATCCATCGCCGGCAGTAGTGCAATTAGCCCCTACTCCACGCTTTACATACTCTTGTTGATATACAGGTGGTGTAGCCCCATTTTCCCAACCTCTGAAGGTATGCGGCAAACTAAAGAAGTGTCCCAACTCATGCACCAAGGTAGTGCTATTTACAGCGGCACAATTTATACCAATAGCTACGCCATCTGCCCCCGGAGAGAAATAACCACAGGTTCCGGAAGGGTCTTGCACAAAATATACATTTACCGATTGCGCTACATTGTTGGTTTGCATCATTTGGTAGCCAACTGAAAAATTATGAATGTAATAGCTGGTGTTGTTGATATAACGAATCGGCCAAGCGATATAGAAATACATGCTCGCCGGTGCATATCGTGTGTTTAGGCTACAGATAAGCGGAAATACGTTTTGTAAAGGATATCCACCCGTACCATCATCTTTGGTGACAATGTGAATAGATAATGGAATGCTATCTACACCAGCGGTGCCCTTGGGCTTAGCTGATTCTAGGGTACGCACATATTCATAAATGGGTTGCATCTCTTCATCTGAGGTGATGGTGCCACAGCCTTGCTCTGCAATACTTTGCGCCATGCTAGCATGAGTGAGAAAAGCACTTGCTATTAGTAGTAATATTTTTCGCATAAGGCGAAGTTCTGAAATTGCTTGTTAGAAATTGTATAAAAAAATGCCCCATCCGGAGGGATGAGGCATTACAATATGATTATGATAGATTATGGTACTAAAAACTTAGCAAAACCTCTTTCTTTGCCATGATTCATCTTGAGCATATACATGCCTTTAGCAAGATGGAAGCCGGAAATGGTAAAGGTTTGTGAGCCTTTACTCAAGTTGATGGTTTCGTGGTGTACGTTTTTGCCGGACATATCAATAATCGATACATCATATGAGCCGGCTGCAGCATCCATTGCAATCGATACACTGTTTGAAGTAGCATACCCCAATACAGTAAATGGCAATGTTGCTTTAGAAACACTGTTCACACTCGTAACCACTTCTTTGGTTTGAATTTCATCCAATTTCCACTGTGATGCAGCAGTAAGGGTAGAGGTGTATTTGAAAGCCACAAAGAATGGATTGGATTTGAAAGATGCTAATCCTGCTTGATACACATTCCAATTGGTATCAACAGTTGAGAAGTCCATATTCAAATCTGTCCATGTAGCTGCAGTAGGGTCGCCGATGCCGGAGTAATTGAAAGATACCAACACATGAATATCATCACCGGCAAATTTTTTGAACGCTCTAAAAGCAATAGCCGGATTTGTCATGGCGGATAGATCCAACTTCGGTGTAATCAACCAATCTTCATTTACATTATTGCCGGCTTGGTAGCCATTCATTGCAAAAGCCGGTGTACCGTTATATCCAATGCTATGGCAATTCCACTGTTGAGAGCCTGTAACGCTATGTTTTACCCAACGAGCAGGAAGACTGGGAGGAGTTGCCCCACAAGCTGTATCAAAGTTTTCGTATAAAGAGGTCAATGGTGGTAATGGAACAGGCAAGGTAGAAAATGTCCAAGCTGTCGTATCATAAATACCATAGCTCACAAAACCAGCTGTATCAAAAACAGAAGAGTCGAAGGTTACATAATAGCTTTTACCCAAAGCTAAGGTAGCACCTGTGATGGTAGCCACATTGCCCGAAACAGAAGCCGCACTAGCCGGAATGGTTTGCATGGTTTGATCGGTTACATTTTTTACCGTGATATTGCCGGTACCTACTGTTACAGCACGGTCAAAAGTTACCTGTAAGTTGGTAGCAACAGGGATGTTGATGCTGTTGTTTGCAGGGCTAAGAGCCGTGATATTGGGATGGTAATTGGGTGCACTGTTACCTGTCCATGTAAGGTTGAAATCATCGATACCGGTAGTAGGTCTATTGCCACTACCACCTGTTGAAACAGTTAACGCAGCAATACGAATCCAAACATTTCCCGATTGGTTGTCTAATGCATTACCAAAATTTACCGTAATCGTATTATTGGTAAATGTATTTCCGCCTGTGGTATTCGTACCGGTTACAGCCACTGATGTAAAGGAAGATGGATTGCTACCGAAGCCATAATCTACCACCCATGTTGTTTGTTTAATAGAAGTAGAATCCAACGATTGTAACTTGAACGATAGTTGAAAGTTCGTCAGACCAACGGTGTTGTTGATATGCAAACCAAAGGCAGCACCCGAATCACTTTGTCCAAAATTAGAATTGGAATACCCCACTTGTCTTACACTGAGTACCCTATCAGTAACGGCAGCTTGTGCAGTAGAACTGTTACCAATGGCGGCAAAGTTAGGTTGGCCGTTGGCAGAAGCAGAATTTCGGAAACCGCCAGAATTACCTTTCCATTCAACGGGACTGGCGTTAAATTTAGTAGCCGTAACATCATTTCCTAAAGCGGTAGGTGTGGCGCCGGTAAATAGTTTCCAGCCGATGGGGAGGGCGGTACCCAAGTTGTTGAAGTCTTGCGTGTACGAGGTGCCTGTTAACGAGAGTTGAGCCATCGAAGCGTGGCTGATGGCAGCAGCCCCCAATAATAAAAGTAGCTTTTTCATGAAATACGTAGTTAGTTTACTTATTAATGTTACAAAAATCCATGTATTTTTTGTTTTTCAAAATACAACTAGAATAATATTTTATTAAGGGCATGTGATTTAATTGAGCACGGTCTTCTTCACTTCTTCCAAAATATCCAAAGTTTCTTCACGACTATTGCCTTCTGCATAAATGCGAAGCAACGGCTCGGTGCCGGAAGCCCTAAGCATCACCCATCCGCCATTATCCAAGTGATATTTTACACCATCAATGGTTTCTCTTTTATGGAAGGTGTATTTACCGAATTTGTCATAACCATTATCCTGTGCGGTTTTGATAATACGCTCTTTCAATTCGTTGTCCAGCGTAAGGTCGTTGCGCTCATATACAAAGGTGCCCACAACATCATATACCTCACGGATAAGTTCTTTTAAAGTCTTACCTGTTTCGGTCATAAATTGATAAAGCAGCAGTCCATCGTAGATCCCATCACGCTCCGGAATGTGTCCTTTCACCGCAATGCCCCCACTTTCTTCACCACCCACTAGCACATCTTCGTGTACCATAATTTCACTGATGTATTTGAACCCGATAGGCGTAACCTCAACCGGTAGCTGATACGTTTCACACATTTTCTTCACACGGTCGGTAACAGAGAAAGCAATGGCTACTTTTCCAGACATGTTTTTATATCGGTGTAAATAATGAACCAACAACAATAAGATATGGTGCGCATCTACAAAGTTGCCATCTTCATCATACAACCCAATTCTATCGGCATCACCATCTGTGGCTAATCCAATTTTCAGTTCAGGCGTGTTCCGAATGGTTTTTGCCAGTTCTTGTAAATTTTTATCTAATGGCTCCGGCGCTTGCCCCATAAATCCAGGATTATTTTCGCAATGCAGCAATACGGCTTGTGGCAATAAACGGCGAACAACTTGCTGTCCGGCACCATACATGGCATCGTAAGCAATTTTATAAGGGGAGTTATTAAGAGCAGTGAAATCAAATTTACTTTGCAAGTATTGAACATAAAGGTCTTCTAAATTCACATATTCCAACATGCCTTTTTCTTGCCAATACGACAAGGGTTGTTCTTCGTACGAATATTCTAAAGGAATGAGGGCTTCTACGGCAGCTATGTCTTTAGGGCTTGAAGGTCCACCATGAGCGCCCTTTAGTTTATACCCATTATAAGATGGAGGGTTATGTGAGGCGGTTATCACCACTCCCTGCTGTGCCTTTAATGCCATCACACCATAAGAAATCATCGGAGTGCTAATAGCTCCCTTTGCCAGTTTTACCTTAATGCCGTTAGCACACAAAACTTTCGTTACGGTTTCTACAAACATTTCTCCACCAAAACGAAAATCATGACCCACTACCACTGTAGCGTTTTTGCCGAGCCAAGCTGCCAATCCGGCACTCACACGAGCTACATTATATACAGTAAAATCTTTTGCAATGATGGCACGCCATCCGTCTGTACCAAACTTAATTGTATCCGGTGTCATAGTAATTATTATTGATTTTATTAGGACGCGCAAAAGTAGCAAACCTTTGCTTGCATCGAAAAAATATATTTTTATCAACCGCTGTTATTGATGGAAGAAAGCAATCTTGATGGGATCTGTCAATCATCATTTTTTTAAGAATTCTTTACAGACGCTCGCTATGGATGCGTACTTATTTTTGCTGCGGGTGAAATACATTCTTGCAGGCTTGCTTATGGTGGTAGGGTGCTTGCCCATAAAAGCACAAATCTTGCGCGGTAGTGTAAAAGACGGCGCTACCGATGTGTTGCTCACAGCCGTAAAAATTACGAATGAGCGTACCCAACAAAGTGTCTATACAGATACAAAAGGGAACTATAGCCTGAGTGCCGAAAAGGGAGACCCTGTACTTTTTTCATTGGTAGGTTACCAAGAGCAATCCTATATTGTTCCGGCGAGTATGGGAGTGGCAGAAATGTTTATCAGCCTCTTTCAATTGAGTTATGATTTGGAAGAATTCACGTTGCGAAATCGGTTCACAGCCTATCAAAGGGATTCGATGGAGCGACGCAGCACTTACCAACGAGCGCTGGCAAGGCGCAAAGGAGGTGGGCTGATGTCGCCGGTTTCCTTCGTTGCAGAAAAACTATCTGGCAGAAGCAAACGTACCTTTCAGTTTCAAAAAGATTTTCACCATTGGGAGCAAGAAAAATTTATCGACTCTCGCTACACCCCTTCTTTGGTGCAGTCGCAAACTCATCTTACCGGCGATAGCATAGCGCATTTTATGAACAGCCATCCGATGCCTTTTGATTTTGCACGTGCTGCTTCTGATTTAGAGTTGAAAGTATGGGTGCGCGAACAATATAAAGCTTGGCTACAAGCCGACAATGATAGTACAGCAAGCAAATCTCGTCCTCGTTAAAGGTTATATTTTTTCAACGATAAACAAGGTGTGCACACCAACAACAACAGCAACCCTATGGAGTTGCTGTTGAAAGATATGATGGTTGTGTCCTATCGATTAATCGGGCTTAATGCCATCCAAGAAAGTGTTGATGCTTTGTATAGAAGCCTGTTGGTCACTATTATTATGGTTAGTGCCCACCGTATAGCCACTATAATAGTTTTCGGTAGAAGAAACGCCATTGTCAATCTGAATGTTTTGCCTGATATAGGCGGGTACTTTTTCCATTTCATCACTGCCTTCTGTTGCTTTAATATCAAAGCTAAGACGACGTAGTCTTTCAGCTCTTTCTTCCAATGCCAACTTCTGTGCTTCAAACGATTTCTTTTCTTCTATCTCTTCTTGTGAAAGAAAATGCTCCCCTATCTTTATTTCTTCTTGCTTCATTTCACTATCCGACTTAATAACCAACTGAATGTTGTTGAGCTTGTCTTTAAACTCTTGTGAAGCGGAGAACGAATCTGAAACCAGTTCTGAAGTTGTATCATTTTCAACCGTTGTTTCTTGGCTAGTTACAGGAAAAGCCGGCTGAGGATTGAAGTCCACGACGAAAGGCATGAGTTCATTTTTTATTGCCGGCTCTTCTTGTTGGGGTTGGTTTGTTTCGTTAGCTAATGCAGCTTGAGGTGCTGAATTGTCTTGTAAGCTCACAAACACTTTATTTATTTCTGGTTTTTTAGCCGGTGCTTCTGCAGTAATCTCTCTATGTTTAAAACCCGTAGCAATTACTGTAACACTAATCTTATCTCCCAATGATGGATCATGCCCCATACCTAATATTACCTCACAATCTTCACCTGCCAATTGCTGAACGTACGCTTGTATTTCGTCGGTTTCGTCCATAGTATGTTCAAACTCACCCGGAGCCGAGTTGATGTTCATCAAAATCCATTTAGCTCCACGGATATCATTGTCGTTTAACAACGGTGAGTTGATGGCTTGCTCAACGGCATGTAACGCACGGTTGTCGCCGGCTACAGAGGCACTACCCAAGATGGCTACACCTCCATTTTTCATTACGGTACAAACATCCGCAAAGTCCACGTTTATTTGTCCGGTAGTGGTAATAACGTCGGTGATGCATTTTGCAGCTGTAGCAAGGATATCATCGGCTTTGGCAAATGCTTGTGTGAAAGGCAGGTTGCCAAATTGTTGACGTAGTTTATCGTTTGAAATAATCAAAATCGTATCCACATGTTCACGAAGGCGGTCAATACCTTCTTGTGCTTGCTTCATACGCTTGCGACCTTCATGTGTAAAAGGCAACGTAACTATACCCACTGTAAGGATGTCTAAATCTCTACAAGCTTTGGCTAATACAGGAGCACCACCGGTACCGGTGCCACCGCCCATACCGGCTGTGATGAAGGCCATGCGCGTATTCACCTTTAATATTTTGGATAAATCTTCAATGCTTTCTTCGCTGGCTTGTTTACCAATTTCAGGATTAGCACCGGCACCTAAACCTTGCGTAAGGTGTGGCCCGAGTTGAATCTTGTTGGGTACAGGGCTGAGGGTAAGTGCTTGTTGATCGGTGTTGCAGACAACAAAATCTACGCCTTCGATACCTAGGTTGTACATGTAGTTTACGGCATTGCCACCGCCTCCGCCAACGCCTATCACTTTGATGATAGAGGATTGATTTTTGGGAATTTCAAAATGTATCATATTGGTTTGTTTTGTGGGTTAGTAAATAATGGTTAGTATGTGAATTTTGGTTTTACAATTTTATATTAAACGATGTAGATGTTCTTTGTTCTTCAACTTATGTCTCATTAACTATCAATTTCGGTATCGTCTGCTTCAAATATTCGAACGAACTTATCTTTAAATCGCCCAAATAATTGCCCCATCAGGCGAGTGCGAGGCTTTACATCAACAACTTCTATCTCACCTTGCTCAAGACCTTCTTCCACTTGACCTTCCGGCAAAGAGGTTGTTTGCTCCGTTGCTTCGTCTTGTAGTGAATTAATGCTTTCACCTACAAAGCGTAAACGACTGCTTTCATAATCGTGATAGCCGCGTAATATCAAGCCGATACAAGTAGCATACATGGGGTTCATCAGTGCTTCTGCATGTTTGCCCGCTAAGTGCTCGTTAGGATACCCAATGCGTGCTCCTAAACCGGTTACATATTCGGTCAATTGTACAAGGTTGTTTAATTGAGCGCCACCACCGGTCAAGATGATACCACCATATAATTTTTTTTCAAGCCCAGCTTGTTTAAGGTGATACACTACATGATCTAATATTTCGTGCATGCGTGCTTGTATGATATGCGATAGATTCTTTACTGAAATTTCTTTCGGCTGCAATCCTCGCAAGCCGGGAATAGTGATGTAGGCATTGTTGTTTGCCATATCAGATAATGCACTTCCATATTGCACTTTCATTTGTTCTGCTTGGGCACGAAGCACACCTAAACCGTTGCGGATGTCTTCGGTAATGTTAACACCGGCGTATGGTATTACTGCCGTATGCTTTAAAATGCCATCATAGTACACTGCCATATCCGTAGTACCACCGCCAATATCCACAATGGCTACTCCGGCTTCGAGGTCTTCTACGTTCATCACAGCTGCTGCTGATGCCAAGGGTTGCAAGAGGATGTCACGTGTAATGAGTCCAGATTTATCCACGCATCTCTTGATGTTTCGTATGGCATGTCTATCGCCGGTAATAATATGAAAATTGGCACCTACTTTCACACCGCTCATACCAATGGGGTCTAGTACATTGTTGGTATTATCCACCGAAAAATCTTTGGGTATGATATCAATTATTTGGTCACCGGCAGGTATATAGGTTTTGTGCTGGTCACGGATGAGCATGTCAATATCTTCTTTGCTGATCTCCGAATCCGTACTGACACGCACGCGGTCGCCACGGGTTTGAATGCTCTTAATATGCTGGCCGGCAATGCCCACATACATTTCTTTCAGCTCCAATTGTGGATTGGATTGACGACATTTCTCAATAGCTTGCTGAATAGATTTGATGCACTGCTCGATATTCATGACCACGCCATGACTGACGCCGGCAGACTCGGCTTTACCGAAGCCTAAGATTTCAAGCTTTCCAAATTCATTCTTTCGCCCGGCGATAGCTACTACTTTGGTAGTACCGATATCGAGGCCGACAATGATGGGTTGTTCTTTTCTGGACATATGTTGTAGGTGTTATGTTTAGTTAAGGATGTATTTTGGTTTGTTGTTGTTATTCGGTGGAGGAGTATTGTTTGGAGTCTTTTTTTCTATTGTTTTTGATTGGGGTTTTGACGGCGTGGCTTGGGTAGCCGTAGTGTTACTTTTTGGTGGTTGCCTAGATGGAGTAGGGACACTACGTTGCACTGTATCCTTTTTTATAGTTGGTGTCGCAGCCGGTTTTGTACTTGTTGTTGCAAGCGTTGTAGTCGTTGCACCTGTAGTTTCTTTTGAGGTTTCAGCTGCATCACCTAATATGGTTTTTACCCAATCCATGTTGCTGTTAAATCCTTTGGCTGGTTTCTTCCAAGCCAACTCCGGCGAAGCGATAATCTGGTCTTTATAACGTACATCTAACAATTCGTATTTGTCCCATCCAATTTTGTTTAAGACACGCTTATAAAAAGCAAACAAATTTTCTAGCTTTCGGGTAGCCATAGAGGTATCGCCAAACAATATCTTATGCGTACCTAAAACGGGGTATAACTCAAACTCTAAATCGGGCGTCATGCTAATCTGTTCTACTTGTGCACTCCAAAAACTATCTCTTTCAATGGTGCGTATCATAGCCAATACTTGCGCTCTCGTAACAAGGTTCATGCTGTCATTATTAAACCAAGGAACATTCGTTACGATATGTGTATAGTACGTAAACTGTTCTATGGTAGGCAATAGTTTCAACGAGTTGGTTATGTAATAGCTCTCTCCATTTTCAAAGAAGACACGGGCAGCCGGCAAATATTGCTTGACATTGATGTGCAACATTCGTTGGTTATCTATATACACTTGTACTGATGCCGCCCATGGGTCTTCATACACTTGCTGCTCAATGGCCTTTAGGTGGATGGCTTTGAGCGCTGTCTTTCCGGATACCAAATGATGCTTTCTAATAATAGATTTAAGCAGGTTTTCTTTATCTATAAACTGATACTTGTTTTCATTTTCCACCTTCAAAAAAATATCCTTCAGTCGCTCTTCGTCTTGCACCTTCGAAGCGCTAAGCACCAACACAACACAGCCACTCGCAAGCAGCATCGTGGTGATGGCTTGTAGTATTTTACGAATGGATATTTTGCGTTTCTGGCTCATTATTTCGAGTCTAATATTGTTTTAATGGGGTTCACTAACTTATCAATATCACCGGCTCCTGCAGTAATGAAAAGCTGTAACGGTGCGACTTTTACATACTCCAACAAAGCTTGTTTCGAAAGAATCGCATGCACCGGATTATTCATTTTATCGGTTATCATTTTGGATGTAACGCCTTCTATTGGCAGCTCCCGTGCGGGGTAGATATCCAACAACAACACCTCATCGGCAGCATCCAAACTATGTGCAAACCCTTCAGCAAGGTCGCGGGTGCGGGTGAACAAATGGGGTTGGAAGGCCACCACACATTTCCTGTCAGGGAAGAGGCGCTTCGCACTGCTTATTAAGGCTGCCAACTCCTCCGGATGATGGGCATAGTCATCAATGTAAACACAATCTTCCTTTCTCACGATGTACTCAAATCTTCTTTTTACTCCTTTAAATAAAGGGATGGCTCTCTTAATGTCCTCCGGTGTAATTCCCAATTGCAATGCTACGGTAATGGCTACCACCATGTTTTCAATATTGTGCATCCCACCCACGTTCAGTTCTATTTGCTGAATGACCGTTGATGCACTGAAGTAGTCAAACAAATAGCTTCCCTTGTGCTGAGTAATATGAGCGGCATAAGCATCAGCAGAGTCGTTTTGAAGACTGTAGGTAAGCACACGACTGGCGGCTAATCCGTGTCGTTGGTGCAAGCCATGTTTTACGAGTAGTGTACCACCCTGTTTTATATTTTGAGTGTATTGTATAAAGGCACGCTCCATTTCTGCTACGGTGCCATATATGTCCAGATGGTCGGGATCCATGGAGGTGAGCACAGCAATATCCGGTTGCAGCTTCAAGAAACTTCTATCATATTCATCTGCTTCTACTACGGCTGTATTTCCCTTATCACCCCAATAGTTGCTTTTATAATTTACAGAGATACCACCCAAAAAAGCATTGCACCCATACTGCGTTTCGCGTAGCAAAAAGGCAATCATGGTTGAGATGGTAGTCTTCCCATGTGTACCGGCAACCGTAATACTGAAAAGGGTTTCAGTAATCATTTGCAACACATCGCTACGCTTCACAACCAGATAGCCATTATCCCTGTACCAATTCAACTCGGTATGATGACTCGGTATGGCCGGTGTGTACACAACAAGCATAGCTTGCTTATCCAGCAAATTAATATTGTCTTCGAAGTGAATAGCGATACCCTCCTTTTGTAATTGTTGGGTCAATTCTGTTTCGGTTTTATCATATCCGCTTACGACGGTCCCTTGTTCTTTGAAATAGCGGGCAAGGGCACTCATGCCTATCCCTCCAATTCCAATGAAGTAAACGTTTCGTATGTGTTGCAGCGTCGTCATTTATGAATGTTGTGCGATGTCTATTATTTTATCTGCAATGATGCTATCGGCATTCGTTACAGCCAGTTTTTGTAATTGTTGTTGCATGGTTGTTTGTTGTGCTTCGTTCTCCAACAAGGCTTTCAGTGTTGGTACTAATTGCTCCATCACCCTATCGTTTCTTACCATCAGGGCAGCACCTTTATCTACCAATGCTTGTGCATTACTTGTTTGATGATCTTCTGCTGCAAAAGGAAAAGGAACAAAAACTACCGGCTTTGCCACTATACACAATTCAGCAATCGAAAGAGCACCGGCACGAGAAACTACTATATCCGAAACAGTATAGGCATAGTCCATCTCACGTATAAATTCCATCACTTTCACTTTGTCTTGATAGGGTGTTGCAAGTTGTAATGCTTCTTGATAATACGGCGTACCGGTTTGCCATAATAGCTGCACACCCCAACTCATTATTTCTTGTAAATGTTTACCAATAGCCTCATTCACCGCTTTCGCACCTAGGCTGCCACCGATGACTAATAGGGTCTTCTTCGAAGGATGCAAGCCCAGCCATGCTACCGCTTGTTGTCGTGTAACGGCACTTTGCGAAATGCTCTTGCGTACCGGGTTACCGGTGGTAAGAATATTTTCTTTCGGGAAAAACCGTTCCATATTATCATACGCCACACAGATAGCTTTGGCTTTTCTTCCTAATATTTTATTGGTCTTTCCGGCAAAGGAGTTTTGTTCTTGAATCAAGGTGGGAATACCTTTTTGTTGTGCTGCCTGCAGCATGGGGAAACTGGCATACCCCCCCACACCCACTACTACATCCGGATAGAAGTCGCGGAGAATTTTACGAGCAGCCAAGTAACTCTTCAACATCTTGATGGGAAGGAATATATTCTTCCACAAGTTGCTTCTATTGAACCCGGCAATATCCAAGCCTACAATATCAAATCCTTCTAAGGGTACTTTGGTCATTTCCATTTTGCCCTTTGCCCCAACGAAAAGCAACTTTGTGTCGGGTCTCTTGGCACGCAACGCATGACCAATAGCTACTGCCGGGAAGATGTGTCCTCCCGTACCTCCGCCTGCTATGATTATGCGTAATGGTTTCATACAATTATGTGCGTTATGCCGGAGCTAATCCGGATTGGTTGTTTTTATCAGTATTTATTCTAGCAGTTTTCTTTTTAGGTGATTCCATTTCTTCATCTACAAAACGACTCACGCTGAGGATGATGCCAATGGCAAAACTGGTGAACCAAATAGAGGAACCACCCATGCTCACCAAGGGCAACGTAAGGCCTGTAACCGGTACCAGGTGTACATTCACCGCCATATTAAGCATGGCTTGAAAGACCAAAGTGATGCTCAATCCAACGGCTAAAAAGGCGCCGAAGGCATAGGGACATCGTTTAAAAATGAGGATACTTCGCCATAAGAAAAGCAAGTACAAAAACACCATTGCCGCGCCGCCAACTAACCCGTACTCTGCAATAATATTAGCGTAGATAAAGTCGGAGTAACCATGTGGCAAGTAGTCTTTCGCCTCACTATTTCCCGGACCTTGCCCAATTAAGCCACCACTGGCAATAGCAATTTTGGCTTGTGTAATTTGAAACTCATCGTCTCTTTTATCCTCCGGAGATTTTTGCTCGTCTCCTAAAAAACTATTCACGCGTTTTTCCCAAGTAGCGGCTCTACCTTTTCCTGTGATTTTTGAAAACGTATATATAGCGCCAATACTCAGTATTCCCATCAAGGCTAAAAACAAGATATGTTTTACTTGTACCCTTCCAATAAAAAATAAAATACAACAGGTGAATCCCAGCATGAGTGCTGTAGATAGGTTGGCAGGTGCAATCAAAATGCATGTAAGGATTACAGGAAATAGCACCTTCAAAAAGCCTTTGTTGAATTGCTGTATGACGTGTTGCTTGGTGCTGAGTAAGCGTGCTAAGAACATGAACAAGGCCAACTTTGCCATGTCGGAGGTTTGAAAAGTCAGGTTGATAACCGGTAGTTTTATCCAGCGAGAACCTTCATTGAGCGTGGTGCCAAAAAACAGCGTGTATAGCAACAATGGAATACTGATGATATAAAGCAATACGGCAACTCCGGCAAATTTTCGGTAATTAATCTTATGTACAAAATAGATAATCGCCAAGCCCATTATCAATACCATCCATTGCTTTACTAAAAAATGAAGGGCATTCTTTTCAGAGCGATACGCCAGCGAAAAAGTAGAGCTATATACCGCCATTAGACTCACTAACGAGAGTATGACTACTACCGTCCATAATACACTGTCTCCTTTTATGTTTTTCTTAATCGCCCACATATACTTTCGTTACAGTTCTCTTACTGCTGTTTTAAATTGTCTGCCTCTGTCTTCATAGTTTCGGAAAAGATCAAAGCTGGCACATGCCGGAGATAGCAATACAGCATCTCCACTTTCTGCTAAAGCGTATGCTGCTTTTACTGCGGCTGTAGCGCTATCTGTATCAACAATAGTGCTAACAATGCCATCGAAATACTGATGAATAGGGGTATTATCCACACCCATACATACAATAGCTTTTACCTTTTCTCTAACGAGTTCGTCAATCTCTGTATAGTCATTGCCCTTGTCCACGCCACCAAGAATAAGGATGGTGGGCTTGCGCATACTCTCCAATGCAAACCACACTGAGTTGACATTGGTTGCTTTACTGTCGTTAATAAAATCAATACCCTTGATAGTAGCTACATACTCCAACCGATGTTCCAATCCTTCGAACGTGGTGAAGCTTTCGCGAATTTTTTCTTTTCTGATACCGGCTATTCTTGCCGAAATACCTGCTGCCATACCGTTGTACTGATTGTGTTTTCCCTTTACCGACAAATCATGTATCGACATGTCGATAGATTCTCCTTCATAATTAATTTGCAAATCCTCTCCTTGAATTTGTGCGCCGTCCTTTCCTTTTGGCAGTTCATTCATTGTAATAAATAATGTTTTAGGTTGTAAAGAATGGGTCTTCATATACTTCTCAATAACAGCATCATCCATGTTTACAATAAAGTAATCAGATTGTGTTTGCTGTGCTGTTATCTTGAATTTTGAAGCGATATAATTTTCGAATTCGTAGTTGTATCGATCTAAATGATCAGGGGTAATATTGAGCAATACCGCAACGTCCGGTCGAAACATGTGTGTGTCATCCAACTGAAAGCTACTTATTTCCATCACGTACCACTCCACCGGGTTCTCTGCAATTTGTCGAGCAAAGCTGTAGCCGATATTCCCTACCATTGCCACATCCATTCCCGATTCTTTCAAGATGTGGAAGGTAAGTTTGGTAGTAGTGCTCTTACCATTACTGCCGGTGATGGCAATTATTTTTCCGGCACCTTTATAGCGAAAGCCAAATTCAATTTCACTACATATTTCAATCTTCGCCTCACGAATTTTTTTAACTATCGCTACTTTATCCGGTATGCCAGGGCTTTTCACAACGCAGTCTGCCATTAGTATTTTATCGATCGTGTGCCCACCTTCTTCAAAAGGTATGTACGCACGCTGCAAGGTTTCTTTATACTTCTCTGCTATCGTTCCATTATCACTCACAAATACCTCCCAGCCTTGCTGTTTTCCCAGCAAAGCGGCGCCAATACCGCTTTCAGCAGCACCTAATATCACGAGGTATTTGTTTTTTTTCTTCACAACTAGCGCAGTTTTAAGGTTACAATACTCAGTATGGCCAAAATGATTCCGATAATCCAAAAACGGGTTACAATCTTGCTTTCATGGTATCCTTTCTTTTGATAATGGTGGTGCAAAGGCGACATTAAGAAGATGCGTCTTCCTTCACCGTATTTTTTCTTGGTATGCTTGAAGTAAGCTACCTGTATCATTACCGATAGGTTTTCTACTAAGAAGATACCACACATGATAGGGATAAGCAGTTCTTTGCGCATCACCAAAGCCAACGAAGCAATGATACCGCCAATAGCCAGACTACCGGTATCGCCCATAAAGACCTGTGCAGGATATGCATTGTACCAAAGGAAGCCTACACAAGCACCTACAAAAGCACCTATAAAAATGGACAACTCACCGAGGTTGGGAATGTTCATGATGCCGAGGTAGTCTGCAAAGATGTAGTTGCCCGATACATATGCAAACACACCCAAACACACTCCAATAATGGCAGAAGTACCCGTTGCTAACCCGTCTATACCATCTGTAATATTGGCACCATTGGATACGGCTGTAATGATGAATATGGTAAACAATACATAAATCAACGGTGTGAGCCATTGTAAGGTTTGTATGTCTTTGGTAAAAAATGCAGCAATGGCAGCATAGCTCATCTCATGTGATTTCACAAAGGGAATGGTAGTAGTGGAAGAGCGTATTTGCACATATTCGCGTTCTATTCCTTTTTCATCTTTTCGTATGAATGGCTTTGATACTATTTCTTCGGTGGCATTATACAAGGTAGGCACATGGGGCACTACTTCGCGGCTGGTTACCACATGGCCGTTATAATACATTGTCAACCCGATGATGATTCCCAGCCCTACTTGTCCCAATATTTTGAACCTGCCGGCAAGTCCTTCTTTATTTTTTTTGAAGACTTTAATGTAATCATCCAAAAAACCGATAAGTCCTAACCATACGGTACTGACCAACATGAGTACGATATATACATTGCCCACCCTAGCAAACAACAACGTAGGTATTAATATGGCGGCAATAATGATAAGCCCACCCATTGTTGGTGTTCCCTTCTTTTGTTGTTCGCCTGCCAAGCCTAAGTCGCGCACCGTTTCGCCAATTTGTTTACGATGCAAATAATTGATCAATCGTTTGCCCAGCACTGTAGTTATCAACAAGGATAAAATGATGGCAAGCGCTGTGCGGAAAGTGATATAATAAAATACACCCGCTCCGAATAAGCCGAAATGTTGACGCAAATATGTAAACAGGTAGTAAAGCATAAGGTAGCGTATCGTTTGGGTGGTTATCTATTTAATAGTTCAAAAAATTCACGAATGGTTTCTCTATCATCAAAATGATGTTTGACTCCATTTATCTCTTGATAGGTTTCATGCCCCTTTCCGGCAATAAGCAATATGTCGTTGGCTTGTGCCAAAGCACAGGCTGTTTTCAATGCTTCCCTTCGATCAGTTATACGTAGTACTTTTCGCTTTTGAGTAAGGCTAAGACCGGCTTCCATTTGATTCAATATTTCTTCTGGGTCTTCACTACGCGGATTATCAGAGGTAAGAATAACTTTGTCGCTATGCTCTGCTGCAACCTCTGCCATCACAGGGCGTTTCGCCACATCTCTATCGCCCCCACAGCCTACTACTGTTATCAGTTGCTGTCCGTCCACTCGCAATTGGTTAATGGTCGCCAATACATTTATCAGGGCATCGGGTGTGTGTGCATAATCTACAATGGCAATGATTTTTTCTTGTACAGAAGTAAGGGTTTCAAAACGACCGGGAGCGCCTTGTAAATTGCTTAAAGCGGCAAGCACTTCCATCTTGTCTTCTCCCAATAAAGTAGCCACGCCATATACGGCCAACAGGTTGTAGGCATTAAAGGTGCCTATCATTCTAAAATGTGTTTCCTGATGATCGACCATCATTATCAATCCGGAAAGATGGTTCTCCAACACCTTCCCTTTTATAGAAGCCGGTGTGCGAAGGCTATACGTATGCTTGGCAGCGATTGTGTTTTGCAACATTACAGCACCTCGTTTATCATCTATATTGGTCAGCGCAAATGCTTTTGCAGGAAGATGATCAAAAAACAATTTCTTAACCCGTATGTATTCATCAAAGGTCTTGTGATAGTCTAAATGGTCGTGTGTAATATTGGTAAATACGCCTCCGACAAAGTGAATACCGGCAATGCGGTGTTGGTGAATAGCATGAGAGCTGACTTCCATAAATACATGGGAGCAGCCTGCATCCAACATAGCCGCCAGTAATGCTTGAATGGAAATTGCATCCGGTGTGGTATGTGTAGCAGATAGTACCTTGTCGTGAATATGGTTTTGAACAGTGGATATTAAGCCTACTTTATACTGAAGCTTTTCAAAAAGTTGATACAGCAAGGTAGCTACTGTGGTTTTCCCATTCGTGCCGGTGATGCCAACTACTTTTAATTTCTTAGATGGATTGCCATAAAAATTTGCCGCCATCAGCCCTGCTGCCAATGCCGATTGAGCCACTTGAATGTAGGTGATATCTTGATGCAGTTCTTCCGGCAAACGTTCACAAACAATGACAGTTGCTCCATTGGCTATGGCCACCGAAATATACTCATGACCATCTACACCGGTACCCTTAATGGCTATAAACATAGCGCCGGATGTTGCCTTCCGACTGTCAATGCAGAGGCTGCTCACTTCGACCGACTCCTTGCCGATAATTTGCAGTAGCTGCACCTGAGATACTATGTTATTTAATGTTGCCATATTTCTGTTAGCTCAGTACTAATACTATTTGTTGTCCTTTGGTGACACGTGTGCCGGGTGCTATAGACTGTTGCTGTATGGTACCCCTTCCATTGATAGTTACCTTCATACCTTCATTTTCCAATAGGTAAACAGCGTCTTTAAGCCCTAGTCCTTTCACGTCCGGTACGATACCGTAGTAAATAGATTGTTTTACGTATTGTGTTTTTTTGTTGCTGTCGGTTGTTATTGTTGCCAGCGAAGCTCTGTCGATACCCGTTACAGGAGCTAATCCTAAAGATTGCATGATGCGGTGATACGTTCCACCTGTTGCAGCATGACGAGCAACCACACCTTTGTTAAGAGCAGAAAGGCTATCTAACGGTCCCGACCAAATGCCCATGCCATTAGCAAAAATCTTATCTGCTATCATGCGAAACACCGGTGCGGCTAATGCACCACCATAGTAAGAAGTGGCGTGCTTTTGTGTACGAATCACCACACATACCGTATAGCGAGGCGCCTCGGAGGGAAAATAACCTACAAATGAACCTTGATACACTTTAGCAGAATACGGAATACCTTTATCGGATACCTGCGAAGTACCTGTTTTACCGGAGATGTTATAGTAGGGCGTAGCAATTGCTTTTGCTGTACCGGAAATGGCTACTTCACGTGTACAGGCTTGCAGTTGTTTGATAGCTTCTGCACTGGCTATTTTTTCATTCAGCACAGTGGGGTTAAACACCTTTACGTCTTTCCCATATTCTTTGATGGCACTGATAAGATAAGGCTTCATCATCTTACCATTATTGGCCACAGCATTATACAACATGCAGGTGTGCAAGGGTGATATCATGATACCATAACCGGTAGCCATCCAAGGCAACGTAGTGGCACGCCAATCTTTTTCTCCCGGCTCTATCATGTACGGTTTTGTTTCACCCAATAGGTCAATGCCTGTTTTGGTATTAAGGTGTAAGTCCTTTAAGTGTTTTACAAATTTTTTAGGATTGCCGGCGTAATGTTTATATGCCAAAGACCCCATGGCCACATTCGATGAATGCGCAAAGGCTTCCTTTATAGGCATCACACCCAGCCCGTGATGTGAGTCATGCATGACCCGATCGGCAAATTGTTTTTGCCCACCGTGGCAGTCCACCTTATCTTCTACATTGATGTATCCATCATTTAACAAGGCGGTCAGTGTTGCCAATTTGAATGTAGAGCCAGGCTCTGCCAGCGTCATGGCATAATTATAATCTTCCCAATAAGTACCGTTAGATTGTAAGCCCAGGTTGACCATTGCTCTAATCTTTCCTGTAGCCACTTCCATAACGATGGCGGTTCCGTATTGGCATTTGAACTGCTTCAACACATTGAGTAAAGCATGCTCTGCGACCCCTTGAATGCTGATGTCTAATGTGGTAACGATATCGCTTCCATTCATGGGTTCTGTAATGGAACCTTCTACCGGCATCCATACACCTCCGGTCAATTTCCGCTCCATTCTACGACCATTCTCTCCTTTCAGTACTGAATCGCAGGTCGATTCTAAACCAACAGTGCGAGCATTTTCTCGAAACAAACCAATGGTACGATAAGCCAGCATACCATAGGGGTTGATGCGTTTCGTTTTCGACTCTACGATTAACCCACCACGACGTTGTCCTTTATCGAAAACAGGAAGTGAGCGCACTGTTTGATAATGATAGTAGGGGACGTTCTTTTTTAGCAAATAGTATTTTAAGTTTTTAGCGTACCCATCTGCCAATTGCTTTCTGTATTGTGCCGGAGAGGCATCGGCAAAGGCGGCAGACAAGCCTTTTGACAGTTGATCGACGTTTTTAAAAAACAATGTGGAGTCGATAACCGAAAAATCGACCCGCAAATCAAACTGTGGTATGGATGAGCAAAGCAAATAACCATCTTCGGTATATATGTTTCCTCTTTCAGCAGGTAAAACGGTATTGCGTGTCAATAGTTGCTTTGCCATTGCACGTAATTGCTCTCCTTCTTTTACCTGTATCCAAGCAGCTTTGAAAATAATAGCTAAGCCCAGTAGGCAAATGGCAGTAAATGCTACATAAACACGGAATCGTATGTCTTGCTTAATCTTCAATTCTTTGCCGTTTTCTTGATGGTAGTATCTATTTCTACTTTGTACGCGGGAAATATCATGGGCTTCATACCAATGGTGGTAGCGTTACGGATGATTTCAGTTTCCATCCCTGCATTTACCAATCGGGATTTAATATCCATATATTTCCATCGTAATTCTTTCAGTTCGCTGTTTTGTTTATTGAGTTCTCGCTGTACTTCTATGGTTCGTTGGTTGTTGTTGATATAAATAATAGCCAGTAGTACCAAGAATGCAATAAAGGGTACATTATTTACGATTCCTTTATAGGATATCTTATCCAGAATAGCTTTCCAATCGCTACGAACACGATCGGTAGTGGTCTCCATTTCGGATGCCTCATCGGGTGGTGTTATGGCTTCTTGGTCTTGCATTTATTGTTTTTCAGCTATTCTCAATCGAGCACTCCTTGCTCGTGTGTTTTCTTTTAGTTCTTCAGGGGTAGGTTCAATGGGTTTGTTGTTAATTGCCTTGAGCGACCATTCCGAAAGTTTCCTTCCAAAGATGTCTGTTGCTTCTTCTTCCCATCCGCCCTGCTTGATATATTGCTTTACCAGCCTGTCTTCCAGCGAATGGAAAGTGATAATACTGAGTCGTCCTCCCGGCTTCAGACAAGGTGCTGTTTGTTTCAAAAAATCTTTCAAAGCACCCAACTCATCATTGACTTCAATTCGCAGTGCTTGAAATACTTGTGCCCAATATTTGTTGGGCAACCCTTTCACCACCGGTTCTATCATGGCTTTAAAGGCTTCAATGCTATTCAATCCACCCTTGTTTCTATTTTGAAAAATATGTTTGGCTAATTGTCGTGCATTTCGCACTTCTCCATTTAGTTCAAACATTTTGTGCAATTGCTGCTCATTGTATTCTCGTAAGATACTTTCGGCAGTAGTGGTAGTGCGCTTGTCCATTCTCATGTCCAACTTTCCTTCAAAGCGTGTAGAGAAACCCCTCTCCGCTTTATCGAATTGGTACGAGCTAACACCAAGGTCTGCCAAGATGCCATCAACCTGCGGCACTTTGTGTAGTTTCAGAAACTGTTTTAGGTACCTGAAATTTTCCGGAACGGCTATTAGTCGGTTATCTTCCGGCTTGTTTCTCCATGCATCTTCGTCCTGGTCAAAGGCTATCAATTTTCCATTTTTCCCCAACCTTGATAAGATCTCTCTACTATGCCCTCCGCCCCCCATAGTGGCATCTACGTAAACGCCATCTGTTTTTACATTGAGTCCATCTACCGCTTCTTTCAATAGCACGGTTGTATGATAAAGCGCTGCGTCTCCCATCTCCTAACTATTAAAAGGATTTATGAACCCGCCGCCTAATACTTCTGTTGCTAAATCGGTAAAGCTTTGCGCTTTGCTTTGCATATATTTGTAGTACGTGTCCCTATCCCATATTTCCACCTTGTTTCCTTGCGAAGAAAAAACCATATCCTTGTCAATACCGGCATATTCTTTTTGGCTTTTGGTCAGCAGCAACCGACCCACGCTATCGGCTTCCACCGGGGTAGCACCATTCAAAAACAATCTTTTAAAATCACGGACTTTGGGGTTGAAGTCATTCAGCATGTTAATCTTTGATTCCAACTCCTTCCATGTGCTCATGGGATATAAGGTCAAACAATTTTCAAACCCTCTATTAATGACAAAACTCTCCGGTGTACCTTCCGGCAATTGCTTACGAAACCCGGCAGGTAATGAAAACCTGCCCTTGGCATCCAGCGTTACCTCATATTCACCTAAAAAATTTATCATTGCTTGGAGAGTAGCTATAATTGATTTGTACTACAAAATAACACATTATCACACGATATCCCACAATAGAATTATTGCCTTTTTATCCACATTTTTATACAATATCAACAAACTGACTATCAAACACTTATCACCATTATTGATTGAGTGTAGATAAAATTATTCACATATTCACACATAAGATATTGGCACTAATATGCGAATCAGTGTCATTTTTTACCTGAATATTTGTCGAAAGTGGAGAAAAGTGGTGGTGTAATATTGGGGGAATAATATCGCATTGAAAAAGGAATCATAGCATTCTTTTCCTACCGCTTTTATAGATTATCAGCATCATAATCATTTTACCACAAAAGCCGGCTCCCCTTTCAAAAAATGAATTAATCTCTGTTAATACGTAGCTTCGCCGACATGAATTATTTGGGGCACGCCTTTTTATCATTAGATGATGAGTACCTTCTTGCGGGGAATATGATGGGCGATTTTGTAAAAGGGAAAAACAGATTAGAAGCCTACGAGCCACGCATACGAACCGGAATAATGCTGCATCGGAAAATAGATAGCTACACCGATAGTCATATAGCAGTAAGTAAAGCAAAGAATATCTTTAGAGAAACGTATCAGCTATATGCCGGTGCCGTTACCGATATTGCCTTTGACCATTTTTTGGCAAACGACCCAAAGTTCTTCCCAACCGAGAATGAACTATTCCGTTTTACCCAAACGACTTATCAAAAACTGGATAAGCATCAAGATGTTTTCCCCGAGACACTCAAAGCGATGTTTCCTTATATGAAATCTCAAAATTGGCTCTATCATTATCGTACCTTAAACGGAATTCAAAAGTCACTCTCAGGATTGCAAAAGCGTGCTCCCAACATGCCTCCTATTGAAGAAGCATATAAGCTTTTAGTGGGTTATTATTACCAGCTAAACCAATATTATTTTGAGTTTATTGACGATATGATACACCATGTTAAAGTTGAGTTAAGCGCACAATAGGCTTATGTACCCGTTTCTATATTTACAACTTTAGTTATCACGAATGAAAATCCGATCCAATTTCTATATTTTATTAACTTCTTTTACGGTTTTACTTTTTGCCTGTCAATCCAATTCAGAGCCAGCAAAAGCTCGTTCAAAATTTGGCGACCTAAATACCAAAGCCGGCTCCGGACAAATTATTTATGCCGATACTACGAGTCCTCATTATCAGAACATCATTGCCAAGCTTGATTCGTTTTATAAAATACAAGTGGCAGGAGGATTTAACGGAAGCGTGCTTTTGGGCGAGAAAGGCAAAGTGTTTTATGAGCGCTATTTCGGATATGGCAACAAAGAAAAGCATGCTTTACTGAACTCGCAAAGTGCCTCGCAGTTGGCTTCTACTTCCAAAACATTTACCGGTGCAGCTGTGTTGTACCTGCAACAGCATAATTATCTCAATATCGAAGACAAGGTTCAATTTTACTTGCCTTCTTTCCCATATGGCGACATTACCGTGAAGATGTTGCTCAACCATCGTTCAGGGCTTCCGGATTATTTAAAATGGTATGGACAGTATGTGAAAGATACGAGGACGCCCGTATATAACGACGATATATTGAAACTAATGGTGAAACACCGCCCCAAACCTGACTTCAAGGCAAATACAGCTTTCAAATACAGCAATAGTAACTATGCTATTTTAGCCCTTGTTATAGAAGCTGTAACGGATATGAAGTATGCCGACTTCATGAAGCGCTACATTTTTGAACCACTTGGTATGAGTCATACTTTCGTGTATGACCCCGCCTATGGATTGCCGGGCAATGCCGCCATTAGTTACAAATACAATTGGACAAGAGAGCCGGATATGTTTGCAGATGGAGTATATGGCGACAAAGGTATCTATAGCACGGTGCGTGACATGTACCTCTGGGATCAATCTTTTTACCAAGAGAAAATGTTGAATAACGAAACACTTGAATTAGCCTACGGACCATGCTCATTTGAAAAACCCGGAATCAAAAACTATGGATTAGGATGGCGCATGCTTTGCTTCTCTAGCGGGAATAAGATAGTATATCATAACGGTTGGTGGCATGGCAACAACACAGTATTCTATCGGTTCATCAAAGAAAATATGACCTTTATTATCTTAGGGAATAAGTACAATAGTAATATTTACAGGCAATCTAAAGTACTTTATAGCCTTATTAAAAATGTACCGGTCAGCAGTGGTTTTGACGAAGAATAAGCCGCCATTTATTCTTCCCCTTTTTTGTATTTTTAGATACTAACCAACCGCTACTTTAGCATGAAGTCCTTTCTTGTTGCCTTACTTATCACGGTATGCTCGGCGTGGCATGTCGGTGCTAAAACAAATATTGACAGCTTAACACAATTAGTAAGGAAAGAGAAAAATGATGTAGTAAAAATAACTTTATTGGGAGCATTGTGCGAGCAGTATCGAAGCTATGCTATTGACAGTTTTCATGTGTATGCTTTGCAAACAGTTGCCCTAGCAAAAAAACTTCAGCAACCTTATTACAATGCTATTTCACAATGTTATTTAGGACTCTATTATTATCGTAAAGGAAATATAGACAGCCTAACCCCTTTGCTGGAAAACATCTCACATATTAAATTGGACAATGACCCTAAATCCACTGTTGTAAAGAACAAGATGAAGCTACTTCGTGCCGGATACTTCATGAAGCTTAATAAACAACAAGAGGCGATGCGCCTTTACTATG
Source organism: Bacteroidota bacterium (assembly GCA_029573235.1). Classification (GTDB taxonomy): domain Bacteria; phylum Bacteroidota; class Bacteroidia; order Chitinophagales; family Chitinophagaceae; genus JAFIGV01. The sequence goes on along the minus strand of JAKQGX010000042.1, from coordinate 66,286 downwards.
ATGTATTGGAAAATGCAGTTAGTATTAAAGATAGTTTCTCTTACATGTTGGCATTAAATGGAGTTGGATGGAGCAACATGGAATTGGAGCGATTTGACGATGCAATAACATGGCTACAGAAAGGTATTGCTATAAAAACAAGTTCGGAACTTGAGCGATTAAAAGGACTCTATTATATCAACATCTCTTCTTGCTATGGTAGCTTGGGAAAGATAGAGCTGGCTCAAAAGAGTGTAGAAGAAGGGCTACGAATTGCCAAGCGATATGATGACCTCTTGTTGCATGCTAATGGATTGAATATTCTAAGCAATATTTATTTACACTATCAAAAGCCCAACAAAGCCATTGAATGCCTCACAGAGGCTACTGCTATTCGGAAGAAAACAGGAGACCCCTTTTATATTGTCTCTGATATGTCACAACTATCCGTATTGTACTTTGATATCAATGAACACCAAAAAGCCATAAACCTAGTACTGGAAGCCATAGCCATTGCGACAAAAGAAAACATAACCGCAAAATTGCCGCTCTTGTACGACAACCTTTCGGAGATGTATTATAAGAGCCACGACTATCAAAAAGCATATGATGCACTACAAACATTAATCGATTTAAAAGAACAACAATACCAAAAGGCACCGGCAGAAAAACTAAAGGAATTGGAAGTGAAATATGAAACTTCCATCAAAGAGAATATTATTCAAAAACAGCAATTCCAACTATCTCAAAAAAACTATTTGCTTTGGAGCTCAACTTTATTATTAGGGCTGGCAATCGTTATCGGATTGATGGGTATCAGAAACTATAAACACAAGAGTGCACTAAGAGTGCAAACAGCCTTGGCAATACAAAAAGAGGAAAACACCAAAGCTATCCTCGACGCTGAAGAGAAGGAAAGAACCAGACTGGCTTCGGAGTTGCATGATGGTTTGGGGCCTATGCTAAGTACTGTTAAGTACAACCTATCAGGAATGAAAAGCATAACGGCGAATTTGGAGAACGGCGACAAAGAACTTTTCAGAAAAACGATACACCTCTTAGATGAAAGTTGTAAAGAAGTAAGGCAAGTATCACATAGTATCATGCCCAATGCCCTGTTGAAAAACGGACTGGAAAGTGCGCTTAGGGATTTCACTACTAAAATTGGAAACAACCAAATTAAGATTAACCTTACCACGGATTTGCGAGGAAAAAAAATTGATTCGCAAATTGCGGTTGCAACCTATCGTATCATTCAAGAGTGTATTAATAATGTTATAAAACATGCCCAAGCCACCCAAGTGGATATATCGGTCATAAAAGACGAAGACGGACTCAGTGCCACTATTGAAGACAATGGGAAAGGATTTTTGTTGAAAGAAAAACAAGAAGAAGGTATAGGTTTAAAAAATATGGCGGCAAGAATACGATACCTGCAAGGAAGTTTCGAAATAGATTCGCGCCCCGGAAATGGTACCCTTATTGCCTTTCATATCCCCTAAGCTATTTTTCCCAATGCTGTTTGAAGCCGAATCCTTTTGAATTGTCGGTAAACTTAATTTTAGAAATAGCCAGTGCATATATCTTACCAGGCACTGCCATAGCAAAAGGAAATTTCAAATAATACGCAGACGATGCTTTCATCATAATGTCATAACTATCTTTCAACACAATACCTTCAAACTGAATACCGCGTAGGGTAGTTAGGTCTATTTGCTCGGGGATAATGGTGCCTGCCACCTTTGGGTTTTGTTCAATTAATTTCTCATGATGCGTTGAATACGAAGACTTATATATCAACAACGCATCCGCTTCAATAAAACTATAATAGCAATTGAAACAATACGGCTGCTCACCATCTATAGCACATATCGTAGCCACTTTACATGATGCAATAAATTCGGCAATAGAACTATCCATATAAAATTATTTAAGCGTTATAGTAACGTATTCTGACGATGTAATTATTAGCATGAAGGTATTAAATATCCGTTGTTAATAGTGCAGGTAATGAGGTATTAGCATCGTTCATGAAGAATCGTTTTTCAAATAATCCGTCCTCTTTCATCACCTTAATAATTGTTAAATAAAAAAAGTCTATTGGCGAGTTCTTGCATTAACCCTATGTTTGCACCACAAAAAAATAGATGTACATACATGAAAAAAGTATTTTTAGCCATTAGCGCCATGACCATTTTTGCAGCCTGTCAAGAAGCCCCGAAGGCTGACCAAGCAGATGCCACCGAAGCAAAAGAAGTGAGTACTACTCCTACAGGGACTACGTTTCAAGCAGACCTTACCCAAACCACACTACAATGGATTGGCACCAAACCGGTAGCCCAACACCTGGGTAGTTTTGCTGTAAAATCAGGTTCTATTAACGTAGAAAACAACAACATCACCGGTGGAAAATTTTTATTTGATATTAATACACTGGCTATACACGATAAAGACACAAGCGGTACTTCTCGTTTAAAAGGACACTTACTAAGCCCCGATTTCTTTGATGCAGCGAACCACCCGGAAGCAAGTTTTGAAATTACCGGCACACAGGAAGGCGTAAACGTAAAACCGGAAGACCTTATCATGAAAGATGCTACTCATACCATCACCGGCAATCTTACTTTGAAGGGTGTAAGCAAGAGCATTTCTTTCCCAGCAAAACTGAGTGTGACCGATGCAAAAATTGTTGCTGATGCCAACTTTAATATCGACAGAACACAATGGGGATTAGTTTATGGAAACGACCAAAGCCTTGGTGATAAATTTATCAGACCTACCGTAAATATTGCTATTAAGCTTGTAGCAGACAAACTTTAATCAGCATACTTGTTGACAAAATATCATAACGGCTGTACGCTACATACAGCCGTTATTTTTTGAAGATCACTTGTTTCAATGCTGCATCTAACAACTCCACTGTACTTTCAAAACGATATTGTTGCAGAACTTGCTCATAAGCGGCTTGCACCTTCTGTTGTGTTAGTGCAGTATTGTTTATCACTTGAAATAGTTGGGCTTTAAAAACAGCTAAATCTTCCAAAGGATACAGCCATCCATGTTTTCCGTTTTCTAACAAAGCATGGGTTCCATCTGTATCTACACCTATTACCGGCTTTTTAAAATACATAGCCTCCAATGTTACCAAGCCATATGTCTCTCCGTGAGAAGGCATAGCAAAAACATCGATGGCGTTATAGAACAATTGAACCGATTCTTGATAAGGGCGAAAATGTACCCATTGAGCTACACCTAACGATGCTACTAAACGTTTTATTTCTTGCATCCATTCATCTCCTTCATGCTCGGTTACGTTACCCATTATTAAGAGATGATAATCGCCTTCAGAACGTAATGCTGCAATAGCTTTGATTAAAAAATCTTGCCCTTTCTTGGGGTCAACTCGTCCCAACACGCCTATCAATAATGCATCTTCGGGCAATGATAAGACATTCCTCGCTGCTTGTTTTGAATAAGGTTTTCTAGCTAATTTTTCAATATCAATCCCTAACGGTACAATGCAAATTTTACTGTCAGGAACCGAAGTGTATCGTAATGTTTCGGCTCGCAGATATGCTAAAGGTGTGATCCATTTATCCAACATCTTATACCGTAACCGATGAATGATATCTTTCTTACGGACACCTACTTTCATATGTTGCTGATACACGAGCTTGGCGCCCTTATGAAACCATCTTTTATAGCCAGCTAATGCCTGAATGTCTTTATTGAATGTAGTAAAGAATAAAGGGATAGTACCGTCTCGATTCCATTTCTTAATGAGCGAAGCACTATTTTTTTTGCTTTCAAAATCTTGCAAGGTCTTAACAGGAAAGTGATGTTTCGCTTGTTCATAAAGACGACTCTGCGTATTCAGCAACATGAAAACCGTCCACCCTTTCTGTTGAAGGGCTAAAGCTATTTGCAAGGTGTACATTTCTAATCCTCCAAAGCCGGCAGAAGTACATACAATTCCAAGGGTACTATTTGATGGCATGAAAGAGGCTATTTAAAATACTATTGAGGAAAAAAATGAGAACTCCAAGAAACGATTTCAAATATACGAGATAGCGCGCGTATCTAGGGTAATGATGTTGCTGGCAGTTTTGCATATTACTGTACGTAAAAGTATCTGTTAAAAATATTCAAAATGCCATTTTGATAACGGATGGATGCCTTTAGAGAAATTAAATTTGTTCAGTTTTCGAAAAGGTAAATGACTATCATAATCAAGATGCTCTGCTCCTCGAAAAGGGATTTTGAATGCTCCTTAATGCAACGTTGAATTGTTCCAAATAGTGAGCCCCATTATGATTCACCCTGAAGTATCCAAACTAAATATTAAGAATCCATGTTTCGTTTTCAACATATTCAACACCTATATTATTTAGCGGGCATTCTTCTATTCTTATTGCTCTATATTTTCTTTTTAGTATGGCGAAAAAGAAAGCTGCATACTGTAGGCGAAGAGCGACTAGTAAAAGAACAAATAGTCGGTTTTATTACAGGTAGAATGACGTTAAAATTCATCCTGCTGTTAATATCCTTTGGGGCAATTACTATCGGATGGGCCAACTTGCAAAAAGGAAATGGTCTGGAAAAAACCGAACGAAAAGGTACAGATGTATTTATTGCCTTAGACGTCAGTAATAGTATGTTGGCAAACGATGTTCAACCGAATAGACTAACCAGGGCCAAACAATTAATTAGCACGCTACTGGACAAAACAAAGAACGACCGCGTAGGCTTAATATTATTTGCTGGAAAGTCATATTTGCAAGTGCCCCTCACTGTAGATTATAGTGCGTTAAAAATGATGTTGCAAAACGCTAATCCGGGAATAGTGCCTACCCAAGGTACTGTCATCGGAGATGCCATCGATAGAGCCATAAATTCCTTTTCACAAAAAGAAAAAAAGTATAAAACACTCATCATTATTTCAGATGGCGAAGACCACGATGAAACAGCAATGGCAAAAGTAAAAGAAGCTCAAGATGCCGGCATCATTATTCATACAGTCGGTATCGGCTCACCCGAAGGAACTACTCTTTATGACCCTACAACCAAATCCATGAGACTTGATGAAGAGGGCAAGCCCGTTATCAGTAAGCTCAACGAAGACGAATTGAAATCAATTGCATCAGCCGGCAATGGCACCTATAGCCTGCTGCGCAACAGTGATGATGTGGCTACCAAATTATCCCGTGAAATAGGCAGTATGGAACAAAAAAATTTAGGTGTAGTCAGTTACAGTAATTACGCCAGCTATTTCCAATACTTCTTATTGTTTGCATTTTTACTATTAGTGATAGAATGGATAATACCGGGTGCTAAATGGAAGAAGTATAACAACATTAAGAAGCCAGTAGTTACTATGATATTGCTATCCTTCACAACTACGCTATTTGCACAACAAAACCAAGTATCCAATGGCAATAAACTATATGAACAAAAAAAGTATAAAGAAGCAGCGAGCGTATATCAAGAGGCACTAAAGAAAAATCCCAATTACTTACCGGGAATATTCAATCTCGGAAATGCTCTTTATCAAGAAAAAAATTATGATGCCTCTCGCCAACTGTACAGTGCTTTATCAAAAAAGACAAAGGATGTCACCATCAATGCATCGTCGCATTATAACACAGGCAATACCTACATGAGCGAACAAAAATGGCAAGAAGCTGTTGAGTCTTATAAAGCAGCTTTAAGAAAAAATCCTCAAGACGAAGATGCCAAATACAATCTTAGCTATGCGCTTTCAAAAATGAAACAAAGCCAAAACAACAACGACAAAAACCAACAACAAAACAAAGACAAGCAAGACCCCAAAAAACAACAAGAGCAACAAGACAAGAATAAAGATCAAGAGAAAAACAAGGATCAACAAGACCCTAATAAAGAGCCTTCACAAGAAAAAAATGATCAGAAAGAACCACAAGAAAAAAAGCAAGAACCGCAACCTAGCAAGTTAAGCGAAAAGCAAGCAGACCAGCTGCTCAATGCATTAGCACAAGAAGAGAAAAAGCTGCATGATAAAAAAGAAAAAGGGAGTCCCGTAAAAGTGAAAACAGATAAAGATTGGTAATCAAAAAATGCTTGTATTACCCTCTATACAAGTAACTGCTTTCATCATAAAAAGAAACACAATCGTTATCATTTTTCACGAAAGTAGTAACGCTAAAAAAGGTAAACATCATCACCTACACATCAACTCATTTGTATTACCACCTCTCTAATTTTGCCATGAGCCGATGTGTATAATTCACAACTTATCAACAAGTGTAAAAAACATCAAAGAATTATTTTCAGAAGGAAAAAATCTTTTTTAATATTGTGTCAGGATTGTACTTACTAACCCATCCTTATAAGAGTTCGGCAGCATCATTATACTGACCGAACTTTTTTTATTCCTTCAAAACATGCTACAGTAAAGCGTTTCAGCCAATCATAATACCATGCATCAATACTATCTTTTTTATAAACCCTATGAAGTGTTGTCTCAATTTTCTGCTGAAGGAACTAAAAAAACATTAGCAGATTATTTTCCTTTCGTTACTAAAGATGTGTATCCTATTGGTCGGTTAGATTACGATAGCGAAGGATTGCTATTACTCACCAATGATACATCACTGACACATCGTTTACTCAATCCTAAGCATCAACACCCACGTACTTATTATGTACAAGTGGAAGGCAACATCGAACAAGAAGCACTACAACAATTGATGCAAGGAGTAGCCATTTCCGTCAACGGGAAAAAGTATCAAACTCAACCGGCAGAAGCAAAATTATTGAGTACGCCACCCAACCTACCTGAAAGAAATCCACCTATTCGTTTTCGAAAAAATATTCCTACTTCTTGGATAGCCCTCACTCTTACAGAAGGCAAGAACCGGCAAGTGCGAAAGATGACTGCTGCAGTAGGTTTTCCCACACTTCGTTTAGTTCGTTACAGCATTGGTCGGGTTACCATTAAAGGCATGGAAAGTGGAAGTATTCAAAAATTTTCTTCATCCGATTTGAGCGCATTATATAAATAATGTAAAGAGGCAATCCCTTCGCGTTGGTCTATTTTCATACAAAGACACTGGAACGTATTTATTTCGTTCATTCATTACCATCTCCGAACCGCTCCTTCCCAAGAAAAAATTGTATTTGCTAAAACATGCTACGAAATATTATCGCTAAAAAATAGGGAAGCGATAAATATGGTAGAATACAAGAATAGCCGCTACTCGACAGAATAGCGGCTACCTAAAAATTTTAGTATGGAAGGATTACTTTACTTCTGCTACTAATGCTTTGAATGAAACTGGTTCATTCATGGCTAAGTCAGCAAGTACTTTGCGATTAAGGTCAATGTTCTTAGCCGCTAGTTTGCCCATAAACTGAGAGTAGCTAATGCCTTCTTCGCGACAAGCAGCATTGATACGAGCTATCCACAAACTGCGGTAGTCGCGTTTCTTAAGTTTACGACCTACATATTTATAGCCTAAACCTTTTTCAACAACGTTTTTGGCTACGGTATATACATTTTTACGTTTGCCGTAGAAGCCTTTGGCTTGCTTCAATATTTTCTTTCTTCTTCTATGCGATGCAACCGCATTTACTGAACGTGGCATATCTTGGTATTATTAAAAAGTCAAAATAATAAAGGAATAAATTAACGCATACAAAGCATACGCTTCACTAATGCTTCGTTAGAAGGATGAACGTAAGCGCTTTGACGTAAATGACGTTTGCGTTTAGTAGACTTCTTGGTTAATAAGTGGCTTTTGAAAGCTTTATATCTACGAATTTTACCGGTACCGGTAACTTTAAATGTTTTTTTAGCACGGGAATGCGTCTTCAACTTTGGCATTATCTCAAAATTTGGGATGGCAAAGGTAGGGTAATAATTTAAAAATGAGAAAAGAAAATTGAAAAATATTCTATGATTGTTACAATACAATGAAAACCAATAATATTAAGCAACAATATAGATGCGAAGCATGCTCCTTTCATAGTATAATACCTACCCTTTTTCTATTAAAAACATCTATACACAAGTACTTTGTAACTTCAGCCTACCAATGTACAAAAGTGGATAGTAGTCGAAATAATCTTATACATTCTTTACTATTTTTTTAGAATGACTATCTTTGACCTCCCCAAATATTATTTGTTATTGTGAGACCTGTATTTATTACCCGCCTTTCCAAGTTTTTACCGAATGAACCGGTGAGCAATGATGAAATGGAGACGATACTCGGAAAAATAAATGGCAAACCATCTAAGGCGCGTGCCATTGTATTAAGAAATAACGGTATTAAAACCAGATACTATGCCCTTCGTGACGGAAAGAGTACGCATACTAATGTAGAGATGGCTGCCCTTGCTATCAAAGGGTTGTTTGATGAGAATCTACCACTGGAAAAAGCAGAAATATTAGCAGTTGGCACCAGCTCTCCGGAGCAGGTGGTGCCGTCTCATGGCTCGATGGTACATGGTGCCTTGGGCAGCTCCAATCGTTTAGAAATTATCTCCGCTATGGGCACTTGCTGCAGTAGTATGCAAGCATTAAAATATGCCTATATGTCCATTGCTTCCGGAATGGCGGAAACGGCTATTGGCTGTGGCTCCGAAAAAATGAGTACATGGATGCATGCTTCCCGCTTTCAGCCCGAAGCCGAAAACCTATCTGAATTAGAAAACAACGGATATATCGCTTTTGAAAAAGATTTTCTTAGATGGATGTTGAGCGACGGCGCTGCAGCGGCTCTCATTCAATCGCAACCCAACAATAACGGATTGTCGTATAAAATTGAATGGTTGGAAATAACGTCTTTTGCCAATGAGCTAGAAACCTGCATGTATGCCGGAGCTACCAAAAATGAGGATGCTTCCCTTACCGGGTGGAATGACCATGATACCATCGATTGGACAAATGAAAGCGTTTTCTCCATCAAGCAAGATACCCGACTGTTGGCAGAGCACATTGTACCAAAGGGTGGTGTGTTTTTAAAAGAATTAATGGACAAACACGGGCTGACGGCAGATATGGTTGACTACTACTTGCCTCATATGTCTAGTGAGTTTTTCAAGGCTCAGATTTACGAATACCATAAAAACATTGGCTTAGATATCCCTTTTGAGAAATGGTTTTATAACCTGCACAAAGTAGGGAATGTAGGTAGTGCCTCCGCATATTTTATGCTGGAAGAATTGCTCAATTCCGGAAAAGCTAAAAAAGGAGATCGCATATTAGTAATGGTACCCGAAAGTGCCCGCTTTTCGTATGCGTATATGTACCTTACCGTAGTATAAGCCTTATGACACAGGACAAACCCCGCGTACTCGTTTTATACTTCACCCAAAGCGGACAGCTAAAGGACATTCTCGATAGCGTTCTCAGCGATACACGGTTTGCTACCGACACAATTGTGGATTGGGTAGCCATCACTCCGGAAAAACCCTTCCCTTTTCCCTGGACACCGGATGTCTTTTTTGACACCATGCCCGAAACCGTAGAGCATTTGCCATCACCTATCAAGCCGTTACCCAAGCACCTATTTCAAAATACGTATGACTTGATTGTATTGGGCTATCAGCCATGGTTTTTAAACCCGTCACAACCCATTACCGCATTTTTACAAAGTGATGATGCCCGCATATTAAAAGGGAACCGCGTGCTAACGGTCATTGGCAGCAGGAATATGTGGCTGCATGCACAAGAAAAAGTAAAAGCCTATATACAAGCACAAGGCGCAACTTTAGTAGGTAATATTTGCCTCTTTGACCGTCATACCAATATTATCTCTACCCTTACCGTTATCCGTTGGACCTTTACCGGGCAAAAAGAAGCCGGACGTTGGCTGCCCGCTGCCGGTGTGCAAGACGAAGATATAAAAGCGGCGAGTCGTTTTAGTACTCCCTTATTCGACAGCCTTTCGACACTACAGTGGGATGCGTTGCATGAACAGTTGCTCCGCAATGATGCCATCATCTTGAACCCCGGCTTAATATTACTCGAACAAAGAGCCATCAAAAATTTTAGATTCTGGAGCAAGTACATTAGAGAAAAAGGGGAAGCAGGAAACCCTGCGCGCAGACCGAGGGTGCGACTATTTAAGCGACTATTAATTGTGGGCATCTTCATCCTTTCTCCCATCAGCGCTATATCAGCGTTTATTAAGTTGCAATTGCACAAAAAGAAACTGCTGAAGGATGTAGCCTACTTCAAAGACGTTAACTACGAAGCCGGAAGAATATAATAACGGCTTGCCGGTTGTAAACATAGCTCCCCCAACAATCTGTATTTACGCGGTCAGCCTCTTTAATACAGAATTGATACGATCCGGCATATATGCATATTGCCTACGTAAATCATAGGATTTCATTTTTTTGCTGCGCCCTTTCTATAGCATTGAGGTATTTAAATTCGTTACAGATAATAATGCGTATGTTTTTTAACGATTAGGTTACTTGCGTATATTTACGCGTTAGCTGTAAGCGTATCGAACCAGAAACTAAAAAGGGAAAGCAAAAAAAAATATTTGCACATTGATAACTTTTGAGTTAACTTTGTGAGATGAAAACTCAAAGACAAATCATTTTTCACGAACATTATTTTACCGACTTCTATTTGGAGTTATCGGGAAAAGTTCAAGAGAAAATTGAATATGTTTTTAAGATTTTAAGAACGGTACAAAATGTTCCGAAAAAATTCCTCGACCATTTGACAGGAACTGACGGACTTTATGAAAAAAGAATTGAATTTGAAAGCAACATTTACCGAATATTTTGCTGTTTTGACAAAGGTAATTTAGTGGTTTTGTTTAATGGCTTTCAAAAGAAAACTCAGAAAACACCGAAAAATGAAATCGAGTTGGCATTGAAACTGAAAGACGAATATTTTAACTCAAAAAAGCAAAAGAAATGAATAAAGAAAAAATAAGAAATGCTAAAAACTTTGATGAGTTATTAGACATTAAATATGGAAAAATTGGAACTGAAAAACGTGACGACTTTGAAGAAAGGGCACAGTATTTTGTGATTAGTGAAATGTTGAAAGCAGCAAGGAAAGAAGCCAATATGACCCAAGAACAACTTGCAGAAAAAGTTGGGACTAAAAAGAGTTATATTTCTAGACTTGAAAATGGAAAATGCGACATTCAACTTTCAACTTTATACAGAATATTTGAATTTGGATTAGGGAAAAGAGTGAATTTAATGTTCGGATAAAAACGCCTACAGCCAACAAACAAATTGGCAAGAGAGCGGGTGAACGGCTTCGATTGAACTTATGTGCAAAGTTGAACTATTGTAATTCTATTCAACTTCAGTGCTAAAATGCCGCTCCCTCGCCAATTTGCTATCCGTTATCGGTCACCCTATTGAATGCCTCGTCCTAAAATAGGTTGACCAAAAATTAAACAAACGTTGGTCGCTTATGGACAACCAGAAAAAACAACCCTGCCCAAAAAACAGCAGAGAAGTTCGTTTGGGTTGCGAAATTTCTATCATTGATAAAATAACAACGGGCAGATTTCTGCCAATAATGCTTCATCAAAAAAGAATAACAACCCTGAAGCATCATAGACTATTAGGACAAAAAATGGGGTAACTACGCTTCCATATCTATGCCAATGAGGATAAACTACTACCTAAAAAAATACGGAGCCGTGATACGGCTCCGTTATCTATAAATGACATACCCTTACTTCTTCTTTGGCCTTACTTTGCAGCTGTTTCGGCTTTTACGTAGTCCCTTATTTTACGAACATAATCGAAATATCCTTTTTCCATTTTCAACCAAAATGCAACGAGGATAAAAAGTCCAATGGCACCCAATGCAATGGCATATTGTACATGTTCGGGACCACCTAAAAAATAAAACATAGCTGCAGCAATAATCATAAAGGAGCTGAAAATAGCTATCAAGTAAGGACCTCCGGAGTCAATGCGGCGCATCTTTGAACTAATCTTTAAACCGGTAGTATTACCCTTATTATTCATATTAACATGGGTAATGGGGAGGGTTTGTACCCCTTCCGTATTTTCGGCATGCGGAATAATACGTAATACCCCATTCTTTTCGGATATTTCAAAGTCTAAATGATGTGTTTTAATGTGTTTCCCAATCAACTTATTCTTGATTTCTTGAATGGGCAAAGTAGATTGGTAGCGGTACGTACGACTGAAAATCATAAGGTGTCAATTTAAAAGGTGAACAATATTATTATGAAAAGTAGTAATTCTATTTTAGAAAAACAAGTACATTGACAAAAATCATACTATCATGTAAACACCTGGTTAATAGTGTGCTTTATGACTTTATTCAAAACAACTTTCATTAAAGACAGTCGAATATTATAGCAATTTTAAAACACAATAATTCTCATTAGTGTATAGACAGTTCTAAAAAGTATTTCGTTGGGTTGAGGCCGAGTATATGCAGGATGAAGAATAGTATGGCTATTTCATCCAATATGTTTACTAGTAAAAATACCGAAGCAGAAAATAATGGAGCTACTTAGTAGATACGCCAAGGTTTTTATAGTAATGGTTGACCATCTCTTTGTAGTAGGGTCGTAGTTGTGGCGGTATGGTTTTGTATACGTCCATTAGGTTTTGGGATGATTGCAAGTATCGTTGCAGCTCTGGTGGTGCGCTACGCAATATATCTGTCGGATTTTTTGAAGAGCGCTTATCATCTTGTTCTTGTTCGCGTAATGCTTTTTCAGTTTCTAACAAACGAGTGAGGATTTCCTTCTGACGTAATAGAAGCTCACTGCTCAAGCGTCGGTTCACCAAGTCTGTTTCGTTTTTATCCATATTATTCTGAATGTCACGCAACTCTTTGGCATTACCCAAGCCTTTGCTGTTCAATAGACTTTGTAGGTCTTGCAGTTGTTTTCGCAGGGCTGCCTGCTGTGCTGCCATTCGGGCTAGTTGTTCGGCATTGCCATACTCTTCGCCACCGGGTTGCTGCTGTTGACCTTGTTTTTGTCCTTGCGTGCCTTGTCGTTTTTCTTGGGCATCTTTCATTTGTTGCATGGCATTGCCTAGGTCTTGTTGTTGTGTGATGATATCACTCATTTGTTTACCGGCACCGGGCTTTGGCGTTTTACCACCCGGCTTTTGGCAACTTCCTTGTTTCTCTCCCTCTTTCATTTGCTGGCTTTGCATTTGCAACAGGTTGGCAAGGGTTTCGTTGAGCATCAGGGCTAAGTTGTTGGTACGCATCATCACATATTGTTGCTTGGTCGCGGCTTCTGCAATTCGCCTTCCTTCTAACGCATCTTTAGACAATTGTAAATTTTTCTCCAGCTCACTGGTTTCTTTGTTGATGGTGGGTGCCAATTTGAAGAGTCGTTTGCTCAAAGAGAAAAGGCTATCCTTAATCATGTGTGCATTATGGTACAACCTGTTTTGCTCTCGAACATTCAATAAATAAGTTTGTGTGGCGGGCGAGGTCGTACGTACTGCACTCATAAGCGATTCTTGGTCAAATGACAGGCGCATCAGGTTGGTTAGTATTTGGCGAACGGCTTTTATGTCCAGTTCAATTTGCTCCATACTATTGCCGGAAGCGGCTTTTTTCAAAGCGCTTGCCATCTCTTGAAGGTTTTTACTGGCTTGACTTTGTTTTTGACCTGCTTTCCCATTTTGGTTTTGTCCTAATTGTTCGCCACTCTCTTGCATGTTTTGTTGTGCATCATTTCCGGACTGTTGTATATCGTTTAGGTCTTGCTCTTGCTTCATTTGTTGGTTTAGCTCCTTCATAGCGCCCATATCCTTTTTCATCATCTCATCCAATTGCTTTTTCAGTTCTTGTTGTTCTTTGCCTAGTGCTTCATTGGACTTCTTTTGTTCTGTAGTTTCTTTTTGAAGTGCATCTTGTTTGGCGGCTAATTGGGTGGCTTTTTCTGCAAGGTCTTCCATACGCATTTGCATTTCCAACTTCTTCATCAATTCTTTCATGCGATCCAAGTCCATTTGGAACAGCTTGTTTTGCTGTTCCATTTCTTTCATCTGTTGCAGTGCATTGTCTTTATTCAGCTTAGCCATCATCTCTTCCAATTTCTTCATCATTTCTTGCAGCTCTTTGCTGAGCATATGGTCTAGCTGCTTTTGCAATTCTTGTTGTTTATCCTGTAGGTCTTCACTATGTTCTTTTTGCTTGCTTTGCTGCACTTGCTCATCGAAACGTTTTTTTATTTGCTCTAGATATTGCTTTAACTCCAGTTGTTTCGTCATCATCTCTTGCAAGGATTGTTGGCGCTCCCAATCCATCTTATCGCTTTGCAATAATTTGCTTTGAAGTTCTTTGATATCATTACGCAGTTCTTTGGATTGTTGCGAAGTTTTGCTCAATCCTGAATTGATTTGTTGGGCATTGGCATGTATGGCACTATCCAGTTGTTTGGGCAGCAGCATGTGATAGCTGTGCATTTCGCTCTTTGTCGATTTACTGCCATTCACCGCATCGTTATCCCATGCTTCTATGTAGTAGTTTAGTTTTTGTCCTATTTGCAATTGCAATAAGTCGATATCAAAATAATACTGAAAAGTAGTGAGCGTACCACCCGAAACCTTTAAAGGGACAGCCTTTGAAGCGATGAGCTGGTTGTTGTTACCCAAGATTTGAAAATGGAAATTCACTTTGCTGATGCCATAGTCATCACCGGCTGTACCACTAAGTAATACTTGCTTTCCGGCAATGGTATCTCGATGCTCTTGCAGCTGAATGATAGGATGTTCGTCCGGCACTACTTGTAAATGATAAGTATAAGCCTCTTTTGTTTTGGAAGATTGATTGGTAAATACAAGGGCATATGTGGTGTCTTGCATCGCTTGAGCAGCATAACTAAACGCTTTCCCGTTGCGCTGCATGGGATGAGATGTGCCAGTTGTGCCCCATTGCAAAAAAGCATTATCAGCAAAATCGGCGGCAATATTCCATGTAATACGCGTGCCTTCAGGAACAGAAATATCTCCTAAACTGGTGCGCTGCTCATCTTTCTTACCGGTATATTCCGGATAATCTAACTGAAAGGAAATGGCTTTCAATACCGGCTTTTGGATAATTTTCACAGTATATGCTTTCGATGTATAGCCGGCAGCGTACAAGTGAAAGGGAATATCTTCGGTGACATTCTTAAACCGATATTCAAAATGATTTCTTTGGGTGGATGTCATGGTTATCTTCTCTCCTTCTATCAAGATCGCTACTTGCTCCGGCAGCATTGCTCCGGTTGTTTTCACCTTCAATACATAGTCGGTATTTCGCACGGCCGACAAGGGTTCAGACATAATTACCCATTCAAAAGGAGCCGGCTTTTCGAAGGTCTTGGCAGGTTGTAACAGTCGCTCAGAGGCTTCTGTAAAAATGCCCGGTGAAAATATCAGGATTAAAATAGCAATACCCAATAATGGCATCAAGTAGGGTAAGTACTTTTTGTTTTTCTTTAGATCTACGGCTTGTGTAATAGGCAACACCGATAGCTGTGCAGCTTTTTGTTGGATGCTGGCGTCTATCAAGTCTCTGCTGGCAGGGCTATCCGATTGTTTTTTGAGCTGTAAAATATTTAAGAGTTTATCACTGATTTCAGGGAAATGCCTACCGATGATAATAGCGGCTTCTTCATGAGAAATAATGTTTCCCATGCGTGCCATTTTTATCAAAGGAATAATAACCCAACGCACTAATGCCCATAAGCCGGCAATGATGAATAGGCTCAATAATATCCAGCGAAGCCAGGTAGGGAAGTACAAATAATATTCGCCTACGCTAATGGTAAGCACATAACATAAAAGGGCAATAGAAAAAATCAACCCGCCACGTAGCAATTGGTTTGCATAATATTTTCGGGTAAAGGCATCAATCTTCGAAATCAACCAATCATAATTGTTCATAGTGCTCCTCACAAAGTCAACTTGCAATTTAGGTTATTCTACACAGAGTATTTGAAATAATAGGGTGGCATGGAATCATGAAAGAACAAGGGAAGAAAATGCGTGGACACGTCGTTTAATTAATTCTTGAAATGAAAAAAGATAAACGGTTCATCCAGTTTTTCGCGTAAATAGAATCGCACTTTGGGGATATGAGATACCAGTCGATATCGTTGTAAGTCCACTACCTCCACCGAAGCAGCTATCATTCGATTTGCCTTTACTTGGCGCACAAAATGGTACAAGCAAGTTGCGTCTTTAGCTTGTGTTGCCACTATCTCATGAGGGAATAAACTCCAAGTTTTTGATGTTCTCCGCCACATACCCTGATTCTTGTATTAACGATAACGTTTGGGCGCTTTATAGCTCTTGTTGATATCATTTCCGCAACCACATCCTTTGCCGGTGGCGCAGCCCTGTGTGATGATAAATATCCCTGAAAGCAGTACGAGTGCTATTATTTTAACCTTTTTAACCGTGTTCATTTAAGCTACATTTGCGCAGTGAATAAAATTAAGGATTCCTGAGTAATAACCACACATACCGCACTATTTTAGTAGCACCCTTAGACTGGGGCATGGGGCACACTACCCGCATGGCTACTATCATCCAGTATCTTTTAGAAAAAAATTACAACGTATTATTTGCAGGTAACGAATGGCAGTGTCGTTATATACAAGATACTTTCCATGGTATAGAAACGGTTCATTTGGATGGATATAACGTACGTTATGCACAACATTCCATTTGGTTCAAACCCTATTTTATTCAACAACTGCCCCGAATTTTTCAAGTCATCCGCTCGGAGCATCAATGGTTGCGCCGCTTGGCAACTACACGAAAAATAGATGCCATCCTTTCAGACAATCGGTATGGCTTGCATCATCCGGAGATACCCAGTGTGTTTATCACCCACCAACTACGTGTGCAAACCGGTATGGGCGCTGTAGCCGACACGCTTTTTCAACGCCTTCATTACCGACAGATACAACGGTTTCAGCAATGTTGGGTGGTAGATATAGCCACACCACCGGGACTGAGTGGCACCTTAGGACATCCTTCGCAATTACCCGCTCAGACATCATATATTGGTTGGTTATCGCAATTGAGTAACACCGATTTTAATGCAAGCAGCGAACAGCATATCCTCATCCTTCTCTCCGGACCAGAGCCACAGAGAAGTATGCTTTCATCCATACTTTGGGAAGAAGCTGGTGTACTGCAACGGCCCGTTGTCTTTGTAGAAGGAAGCCAACAAGCACAGGAACCATCAGCGATTCCGGCACATATTACCTACCACAAATTATTGACACGAGCGCAACTGCACCCTTTATTGAAAAACGCATCCATGGTAGTTTGCAGAAGCGGTTACTCTACGCTTATGGACTTAATGGCAGCACAAAAAAAAGCCATTCTCATCCCTACGCCCGGGCAAACAGAGCAAGAATATTTGGGAAGTTACTTGCATGAAAAAGGCATTTTCTATTGTAGCCATCAATCGCAGTTCTCGCTTTCCAAATGTCTTCAAGCAGCAAGGCATTTCCCTTTTCATCCATTAGCTACTGTCAACTGTATGGCACTCTACAAGCCTGTTGTTGACCATTGGCTGCAAGAGCTTCCCTAAACGGCTTCGCGAATATTTAATCAAAAACAGTTCTTATTTTCGTCACACAAAAAAATAGAAGCATCATGAACAAAGTAGTGGCGAATGCCGATGTGGCCATCAAAGATATCGAGTCGGGAATGACGATTATGTTTGGTGGATTTGGGCTTTGCGGCATTCCTGAAAATTGTATTCGAGCTATTGTCAACAAGGGAATTGACAACCTTACTTGTATCTCCAACAATGCGGGTGTTGACGACTTCGGTATCGGACTCATGCTACAGAAAAAGCAATTGAAAAAAATGATTGCTTCTTATGTAGGAGAGAATGCCGAGTTTGAAAGACAACTGTTGTCCGGCGAATTGGATGTAGAATTGGTACCACAAGGCACCCTTGCTACGCGCTGTATGATTGCGGGATATGGGATTCCTTTTGTACCGGTATTGGCAGGCGTTGGCACCGAAGTAGCCGAAGGTAAAGAAACAGTGGTGCGAAACGGGAGACAATACTTGATTGAAGAAGCTTTTGACGCTGACTTTGCCATTGTAAAAGCGTGGAAAGGAGATACTATGGGGAATCTCATTTACAAGGATACAGCTCGCAACTTTAACCCACTTATGGCTATGGCAGGAAAAATAACCATTGCCGAAGTAGAGGAATTAGTAGCACCGGGCGAGTTAGACCCCAACATGATACATACACCGGGTATTTATGTAAATCAGATTTTTCAAGGAACCGATTATGAAAAACGGATTGAACAACGTACGGTAAGAAAACGTTCATAAACGGTATGCTGCAATTGCTTGAAACCGCCTACTGAAAGCGATTTTGCAATACTTTAATATGCATTAATAGTATCAACTGTTTCGACAAGAAACCTCATTTCAAACAACATCATTACCAATCATGGCACTCAATAAAGAACAAATTGCACAACGAATTGCAAAAGAATTGCAAGACGGTTTTTATGTAAACTTAGGTATTGGCATACCTACCATGGTGGCCAATTACATTCCTTCCGGTATCAATGTAGTCTTACAAAGTGAGAACGGATTGCTGGGCATGGGTCCCTTCCCTTTTGAAGGCGATGAAGATGCCGACTTGATAAACGCAGGCAAACAAACCATTACAACGCTGCCCGGCTCTGCTATTTTCGATAGCGCTACCAGCTTTGGTATGATTCGCTCCGGCAGGGTGAACCTAACGGTATTAGGTGCGATGGAAGTAGCCGAGAACGGTGATATTGCCAATTGGAAAATACCGGGTAAAATGGTGAAAGGTATGGGCGGTGCAATGGACTTAGTGGCTGCTGCCAAAAATATTATTGTAGCCATGCAGCATACCGATAAAGCCGGCAATTCAAAACTTCTTCCACAGTGCACGTTGCCCATTACCGGCTTGCGCTGTGTGAAAAAAATTGTATCTGATTTGGGCGTATTTGATATTACCGAAAATGGATTTGTATGCCGTGAATATGCGCCGGGTGTCAGCATCGAAGAAATCAAATCGAAAACTGCCGGAAAGCTGACCATTGCAGATGATGTGAAAGAGATTACTTTTTAGTAGCAATACTATTCTAATAATCGTTCGTAATAGCAACAAACCTGATTCAACACATCGAATCAGGTTTGTTGCTTTATAGCTTTTCAAATGATGATTATTGTACGCTGCTAAAACATAGCAGTCCTTTCCATCACCAATCGTTTTATATCACTCATCGGCAAGCGTTCTTGTTGCATACTGTCTCTATGACGAATGGTAACCGTTCCATCTTCTTTGGTTTGATGATCGATGGTTACGCAAAAAGGAGTACCAATAGCATCTTGACGACGATAACGTTTGCCGATAGTGTCTTTCTCTTCATAGAAGCATTTAAAATGTGGCATACATTCTTTCATCAGTTGACGTGCCAATTCGGGCAATCCATCTTTTTTGGTAAGGGGTAATACAGCAAGTTTAATGGGCGCCAACATAGGTGGCAACGACAGTACCACACGGCTGTCTTTTTTGTCTTTTGTGCTTAGGTCCTCTTCTTTGTATGCTTCGCTCAATACCATCATTACTGCTCTGTCAAGACCAATGGAGGTTTCAATAACGTACGGTATGTAGTGCTTGTTTTCTTCGGTATCAAAATAGGTTAGCTTTTTACCACTGAGTTCTTGATGGTTTTTCAAATCAAAATCGGTGCGGCTGTGTATCCCTTCTACTTCTTTGAAACCGATGGGGAAATCATACTCGATATCGCATGCGGCATCGGCATAATGCGCCAGCTTCACATGATCATGGAAACGGTATTTATCGGTGGAAATACCCAAGCTCAAGTGCCATTTCATTCGGGTTTCTTTCCAGTATTCATACCATTCTTTTTGAGTACCTGGTTTAATAAAAAATTGCATCTCCATTTGCTCAAACTCACGCATACGGAAGATAAACTGACGAGCTACAATTTCATTTCGGAATGCTTTTCCGGTTTGTGCAATACCAAATGGAATCTTCATTCGACCTGTTTTTTGCACGTTCAAAAAGTTTACAAATATCCCTTGTGCCGTCTCCGGGCGCAGGTACACCGTATTATCTTCATCTCCGGCAACAGCACCAAATTCTGTAGAGAACATCAGGTTGAACTGGCGTACATCCGTCCAATTGCAAGTACCGCTTATGCTACAGCTTATTTTATTGTCTTCAATAAGTTTTTTCAAACCGGCATAATCATCTGCTGCCAACAAAGCTTCCATCTGTGCAATCACTTCTTTGGCTTTTGCTTCACTTGTTGTTGCCAATTGATCCGCAAAACCTTCTATCAAATGATCTACCCGATAACGTTTCTTGCTGTCTTTGTTATCTATCATTGGGTCACTGAAGTTATCTACGTGACCACTGGCTTTCCATACCTTCGGATGCATAAAGATGGCCGCATCAATGCCCACGATGTTTTCGTGCATTTGCGTCATGCTTTTCCACCAATATTCACGGATGTTTTTCTTCAACTCTGCACCATATTGCCCATAGTCATATACAGCACTCAAGCCATCATAAATTTCACTGCTTTGAAAAATAAACCCATATTCTTTACAATGCGAAATGATATTCTGCAAGGTGTTTTCGTTTGCCATAATGGCGGCAAAAATAATTGATTGAAACGGTTAATAAAGGAATCGATACAGAATTATTATACCCCGTCATAATACCATCCCTTCAATTTTAGGTATTCCATATTGTGACTACGCAACGACCTCTCATAAGATACTATTAAGCTATAGGGCTATAAAGTAAAAAACAAAAATACTCAGTTTTATTGTCGTATAATAAAATAATTTTCAATTAGTTGCAGCATTAATGTACAAAACAAAGAATGTGTAAATATGGCCACACAACGCAATCATGCATCACTATGCAATTGGGCAAGAATATTATGTGAGCTACCTTTGCAGCAGCAAAAAAATACTTGTTACATTAAAATCAAAAAAAGCAGACATGACAAATTTAATCGGGAAAAAAGCACCCTACTTCTCTGAAGATGCAGTAGTAAACGGAAACGAAATAGTAGAAGGATTTTCATTGGAACAATACGTTGGAAAGAAAAATGTAATATTCTTTTTCTATCCTTTAGACTTCACCTTTGTATGCCCTACAGAGCTCATTGCTTTCCAAGAAAAGTTAGCAGAATTTGAACAAAGAGATACCGTAGTAGTAGCTTGCTCTATCGACTCAAAATATTCTCACTGGGCTTGGTTAAACACCGATTTGAACAAAGGTGGCATTAAAGGTGTAACCTACCCTATCGTTGCCGATAGCAGCAAAATGATTGCATGGAATTATGGTGTATTGGCCGGTGAATACAAAACAAACGAACAAAATCAAGTAGTGTTTGAAGGAAATCCGGTGGCTTATCGTGGCTTGTTTTTGATTGATAAGAAAGGAAACATCCGTCATCAACTAATCAACGACTTACCATTGGGTCGTAATGTAGATGAAGCCTTACGTATGGTAGATGCTTTAGACTTCTATGAAGAAAATGGTGAGGTATGCCCTGCCAACTGGAACAAAGGTAAGAAAGGCATGAAAGCTACTGCTGAAGGCGTAGCCAACTATTTGGTGGAAAGCCACAACTAATAGCTCACTTTACATAATAATAAATCAAAGCCCCCATCATATCGACGGGGGCTTTGATTTTTGATGATGAACTATTGTCAACATTCTCCTCTTGAAAATAATAAGGCTATTCACGTAGTGGCAAATCGATATAAAAACGGGTGCCTGCTTTTTCATCCGTTTCAAACCAGATAGTACCATTCCAAAACTCTACTATCTTTTTGGTCATAGCCAAGCCCAAACCGGTACCCGAACCTTTGGTCGTAAAATAAGGTGTGAATATTTTGTGCTGTGCCGCTTCTGATATACCGCTACCATTATCGGCAACAACAATTCTTGCATGGCTCATATTTCTTTGCAAGGAAAGAATTACTTGCGGTTGTCGGTCGTCAGGTATAGCTTCAAATGCATTTTTTACAAGGTTGTTCAATACTCGTATCAATTGGTTTTTGTCCATGTACACCATCATAGTTTCCGAATGCAAAACGAGTTGTAACCTTGTTTCTTGTTCGTGATGGTGGAGGTCTTTTATGTGTTGCAACAAATTGTTTAATGAAAATGTTTCCGGTAAGGCTTCCGGCATTTTGGCAAAATCCGAAAAGGCAGAAGCGATATTGGTCAAGCTATCTATTTGCTCGATGATGGATGCCGATACCTTTTGCGCCAGCTCTGTTATGTTGGGTTGATTTTTGGCAATGGCTTGCTGCAGGTATTGCACGTTCAGCTTCATGGGTGTCAACGGATTTTTTATCTCATGGGCTACTTGTTGTGCCATCTCTCTCCAAGCGCTTTCTCTTTCGCTTTGTGCCAATCGTCGGGCATTTTCAATTACCTTTTCTACCATCTTGTTGTACTCTCGTAGCAACAGCCCAATTTCATCATCATAATCCCAAGCAATCTTTTCATGTTCTTTCAAACTAAAGGTTCTAAATTTTTCAATCAATAATTGAAATCCTTTGGTAAGCCTATTGGTAATGCCCACCGCCATGATTCCCGACAATAGAAAAACCATGACGTAAATGTTTATCAAGGCAACCAGAATATTGGATATTTGATAATTGAGCTCACGCTGTGATGAGAAAAAAGGAACATTGATATAACCAATAGCATCGCCTTGTTTGTTTCGTACAGGTGCATAAGAAGAAAGGAACTGTAGTTTTCCAATATGCTCTTCTAATAATATTAAGGAACTATGCTGCTGCGACAATCTGAAATAGGCATCCGGTGTCATAATCCGCGCCAGCAATGCTTTATTGAAAATATCTTCTTGTGAGGTTGTATTTAGCGAGCCATAGGAGTTGTAAATATTAATATCCATCCGTTTGCTAATAGCAAAATCGGTAATAAAGTTTTTAAATGCCGTCGTTTGTGTCGCTTCATTAAAATATGTACTCGTAAGCGGCTGGTTGTCCTTTTCCAAATAGGCTTGTACGGCACGCTCTACGTATTGCATCGCATTGCGCAGTTTATTTTTATTACTGTTCTCATACCGGCTTTTGAAAATAAAAATGGTTACAAAACCCAATACTAGAAACGCAAGCATGACGGTGCTTATCATAGCCAGGTGTATTCTGCTACGCAAGGTGAAACGGTAATAAGGGACTTCTTGTAAGCGTAATAAATAGTTTAGAAACAACGACACCAAAAAGTAGATAACAAAACCCGTCATCAAGATGCCGACGATATAAGAGAATAGCGTTAATGCCTCCAGCCAGTCTTCTTTGATTTCGATAATGGCTACTTGCTTTCCGGCAACAACCTTATAGAGATTAATATTGTATCCTTCGCGCTGCAAGACACGCTGGGTGCCCACTTGCATTGTGTCGTTTCGTATATAAAGCGGGAAAGGATAATCATTGTTTTGTGAAATCAATTCTCGTTGGGCATAGATGCCGTAGGTATAGTTTTGTTTGGTGTTAATCTTTTGCAAGGCAGCCGGCTCCAGTAACTCCGGATACACAGAGGCATCCGCCGTTTTCCGAAGTTGCAAGGCAATAGCAATGGTACTGCCATCGTCCAGCGGTATTAGCCCCATGTAATATCGATTGTCCTTAGCATTTTCGAAATAAAAAAGATGGGGTGATAGTGCGATAGGCTCTGCATGTGCCAATAGAGAGTCTATTGATATTAGTTGCGTTGTATCTGTATTAAAGAGCGATAATCCATGTGCATTGAACAATAATATAGACGCCTGATAGCGGTTAAATTGCCCTCTCAAAAACTTTGTAGTAATGTATTCATCTATATATGAGCGGGCATCTTGTGTAGGGTCTGTAAGGTATTGTGCTATCAATCGGTCGTTTTGCAAGCTATCCACCAAATCAATAAATGCATACTCCATCATGGCATCCCGCTGGTACACCACAGATTCAGCAAAAACACGTTCTTCTATTTTCTTTTTTTCATCATTAAAATGATACAATAAAAAAGTAGCCACTATAGCTATGATGATGGCAACAGCAAAATTTTCGGAAGAGAACACCGATACTTTTTTGTGGAGATAATACGTGTCAAAGACAACTAACAACAATAAAGTAGAGCCGGCAAAAATATACTGACAAGCTGCCGATGGTTTTAGCAAAAAGTAGGCAACCATTAGGCCCGCTGCCAATAAAAGATATTTTGTACGCTGTGATGGAATACAATTCCGCAGATGAAAATTGCTGACAAATAAGAGCAGGGTATTGGTACAAACAATTAGTACCACTGCCAGTAGTCCAATAAGGGTAAAGCGGTTGGTGCTATTCAAATTGACAACGTCAAACGAAAGCCGACTGTCTAATACGAGGTTCTGAATAAGTCGTATGGGCACTAATGCAGTGGATATAATCAACGAGATACCCAAAAAAATCAAAAGCAGTCTTGTCCATCTTGATGATGGCGGTGAAATCGGCGTGGTCTTCACCCTAACGAAAAAAACTAATAACCACAACAAACAGCTGAACACGATGAGTAACAGCGCCAAAGAAGGAAAGATTTTGCTGGACGAAAACA
Source organism: Bacteroidota bacterium (assembly GCA_029573235.1). Taxonomy (GTDB): domain Bacteria; phylum Bacteroidota; class Bacteroidia; order Chitinophagales; family Chitinophagaceae; genus JAFIGV01. The sequence goes on along the minus strand of JAKQGX010000042.1, from coordinate 41,679 downwards.
ACCCTTTTGAGAATAAGGTAATTTCATTAAGATGAAAAGGTGCACCAATAGTATAAGCAATGCCTAAAACGATAGCTATACTAAATAGCACCGTAGTCAACCCCAACAATGTCTTTCCTCTTCGGGATAATGCTATAGCCATCAGGTGCAACCAGAGTAGAGAAGCGATGATGGCAGCAATAAAAACTGAATTGATAAGGGCATCGGGAATATATACAGGAGCATCTTCTTGCACAAAGTAGAGATAGAATAATGTCTTGCCATGGGCTGTCAATACCGGATGGGCATTTGCTTTTTTTTCTAAAGATGAGTTGGTGCTGGAAGGTATATATTCAGCAGCAGCAAAGAGTGATTGTAAATAGTCGTTTTGAATTGCATACTTCTGTCGCAAAGGGAAAAGCACTACTAAATATTCATCATCCAATAGATAATCGGGGTACAAACATTGCTTATAAAACGTACCATTATATCGAAAGAGTCCGTTTTCATCATCCCCCGGAAAACCTTCATTGCAAGTACCTACAACAGTGTTATTGTTCCAAAACAACAATTCATTACCGCCCGTAAATGCGTAAATATAAAAGGGTTCTTTCGAGAGTTGATTGGCTTCATTGGCATTAAGACTATCTGCAAATATTTTTCTTACCAAGCGTTCGTTTGCCAGTAATTTATCCAAGGCAGCTTGCCGCTTTTGCATGTCTTTACTCACCAGTTGGGTCATGGCTTGTGGCGTAGCCGCATGGCGCAACATACTATAGCGCAGTCCAGCTATACACCAACAGCACAATGCTATTACCAACCAACCTTTATATGGATATGTTCGAAACAACATCTATCATTACTGTATAAAAAAAGTATTGCAACGTGTTTGGAGTAACTACTAACCTTATTGACGTTCTTCCCATTTTATTTCATTCCAAATTGCATCCATTTCTTGCAGGCTCATGTCATGCAAGACTTTTCCTTTTGCTGCAGCTTTGCTTTCTATTAGTTGAAAACGGCGAATAAATTTTTTGTTGGTACGCTCTAATGCATTCTCCGGATCTATATGTAAGAATCGAGCATAATTGACAAGGGCAAACAACACATCTCCCATTTCCTCTTCGATATGCTTTGTATCGCCTGTAGCCACAGCTTGATATAATTCATTTATTTCTTCCTCTACTTTTTCTTTTACTTGCTCTGTATGCTCCCATTCAAATCCTACTTGTTTTGTTTTTTCTTGTAGTCGCAAGGCTTTTACGATTGCCGGTAATGCTTTAGGAACGCCGCTAAGGATGGAGGTCTTTCCTTCTTTTAGTTTCAGCTTCTCCCAATTTTTTTTCACTTGTGCATCATCATTGGCAACCACGGTATCGTAGATATGTGGGTGTCTTGCTACAAGCTTATTACAAATACCTTCTATCACATCATCCAAAGAAAATTGTTGTTGTTCCTCTCCTATTCTGCAATAGAAAATAATATGCAATAGCACATCTCCCAGTTCTTCTTTTATCCCCTTCCAGTTCTCATCGGTTATGGCATCTGTCAATTCATACAACTCTTCTAAGGTCTGTGGGCGTAGGCTTTGTAGGGTTTGTTTTTTATCCCAAGGGCAGCGCTCTCTCAGGTCATTCATGATATTACGCAATCGTTCTATAGACTGATGGTGAGCTGTCATGTTTCGTTTCTTTTTTTGATGATAATAGTTGATGGATGTTGTAAAGATATCGTTACCAAATTTGCACTTCTCTTTCCAACATGATACCGAATTGGTAGTGCACCGAAGTGATAATGTCGCTAGATAAATCATACACTTCCATTCCGCTGGCACCTCCGTGATTGACCAATACCAATGCTTGCTTGTCGTGCACACCAGCAGCTCCTTTTTTATATCCTTTCCAACCGGCTTGTTCTATTAACCATCCGGCAGCTACCTTTATCGTATCATCTCCCGATGCGTGCCCTACTATAGCTGGGTATTGTTGTTGCAACGACAGAAATTGAGCTTTGTGTATCACCGGATTTTTAAAAAAACTACCGGCATTGCCAATGTCTTTTGGGTTGGGCAATTTGCTGGTGCGTATAGCTATTACTGCATCTGACACAGTTTTGATAGTAGGCTTGTGCACTCCCATTTTTTCTAACTGTTGTTGGATGGCTCCGTATGTAGTATTCAGTTTAGGCTTTTTGCTAAGACGAAAGACCACCGATGTAATCAAGACTTTTTCCTTTAATGCTTGTTTGAAAATACTGTCGCGATATCCAAATTGGCAATCTTCATTCTTTAAGGCTATGAACCGATTTTCTTCCCAATGCCATGCCACTACTTCATCTATCAATTCTTTTACTTCTACTCCATACGCTCCAATATTTTGCATGGGTGCGGCCCCCACACAGCCCGGTATTAACGATAGATTTTCCATGCCCCCCCATCCTTTGCTGATAGCATACAATACTGTATCATGCCATATTTCACCGGCATTCACTTGCAGCCAAACATGCTCATCACTTTCGTCTACCAGTGCTATTCCTTTCCATTCATTTTTGATAACCAAACCCTCAAGCGGTTGTGTCAACAATATATTACTACCGCCACCGACAATATACTTCTTCGGATACATCCATGCCATTGACGACAATTCCTGTATTTGTTGAAGGTCGTTGAATACCGTAAAATGCGTAGCTGCTACATCCATGCCGAATGTATTGTAGGGTCTCAATGAAACGTTTTGTAGAATGGTCATTGCGGCAAAATTATGTCCGAAAGATACGATGCTCTTCCGTCATGTATTCATGAAACATATCAAAAAAATACGGCAATGCGAACATAATGCCCGGTAATGCTTATTGCATATTGGTAGAGGAGCGATAACGAACCGTAGCAAAATCCACTACGGTGATTTGTTGTCGGAAACGATTTTGCGGATTGGGATAAAAACAGATAGTGCGTGGATCGATATATACCCTATCCAGCTTTTGAATATTGGCTAAAGTATAAGGGAGTATCAATGCGCCACAATACACTACATCCAATTCCTGTAAGTTGTAGCAATTACCGATGGATAAGGGAATCTCCACCAATCGATTTTTCTGTAAGTATAAAAACTTTAAAGACTTTAGGTTCCCGATACTCTCCGGTAATGCTTGCAAAATATTGTCCGACAAGTCCAGTGTTTCCAAGAGTTCCCAATTGCCGATGGTGTGGGGCATCGACTCAAGGTTGCAAGAAGCAATACTTATTTGTTCCAATTTTTTTAAATAACCAATGCTTTCGGGTAAGCTATGCAACAAATTACCTTTCAGGTACAGTCTTTTTAGTTGTTTGAGTTCGCCAATGGACGCTGTCAATTGTTCTAAATAATTAAAGCTAAGGGATAGCTCTTTTAGCTGTGTCAACTGACGAATATCATCCGGTACTTCCTTTAAATTGTTTCGAGTGAGACGCAGTACCTGTAGTTTTTTACAACGAAAAACAGAAGGGGGTATGTATGTTAAGTTGTTATTGCTAAGATTGAGATGGATTAAATTGGGAAAACGATCAAATACATCCGGCACCGAATCGTTGAAGCCATACGTCAAAAGCAATTCTTTTACCTTATTAGGCTCTTCCAACGCAGCTTTCAGGCTTCTATATCTTCCCTCATCGGCAAAGGCAGCCGATTGAATAAATAAGAACAGTATGACGATATACCCTTTCATACATACATTCAAATATAAAATAAAATATTGAACATTATCCGAATATTTTCATACAAAGCTATTGTAGAAAAGTATTCACGTATATCTGAATGGATTAATTAAAGCAGCACGAACATAAAAAGACAAAAAAATTTTTAAAAAAAACTAAAAAATTAGTTGAATAACTATAAAAATAGTATGTTTACTGAAAATTTAGTTGATAGTAAGATGAAACAACAATTCAAATCACTCACAAAAGCGGAAGAACAGGTGATGCAAGTGTTATGGAAATTAGAACAAGCGTTCGTAAAAGATATAATAGAGCAATTGCCCAATCCCAAGCCACACTATAACACCGTTAGCACTGTTATTAGAATATTAGAAGACAAAGGGTTTGTGAGTCATAAGGAGCTAGGAAAGTCAAATCAATACTTTCCATTAGTAACCAAAAGCACCTATAGTAAGGGAAATGTAAAACAAATGATGGGAAACTATTTTGATGGATCTATTGCGAATTTGTTATCCTTTTTTGTGAGCGAAAAAGACACCAATATCGAAGAGTTGGAATCGATATTAAAAGAAATGAAGAAATCAAAAAACGTAAAAAAGTAATAGTATGTTGTACACTATCCAAATTATCATCTACAGTATTTTACTGTTTGGGGTTTATGTATCCTTGTTAAAGGGAAAACCCAACCATAGTGTTAACCGATGTTTTTTGCTCTTTACAGCAACAATACCACTTGTACTACCAATACTAAAATTCAAACATTTTTCTACAAAAGAAAATACCGTAGCTGAATTGTTATCAGTGCGATTGCCTGAAATCTCCTTAATCAATAAAGCAAATGAGGTGGCAATAGCTGACATAAATAATACTTTGATGATTGTTTACGTTGTGATTGCCTTCGGATTGTTGATACATTTTTCCTACCAATGGTTACGATTCATGAAGAAGCTAAAAGGTTTTCAACAAAAGCAATATGGTGATCAAACAATACTCATAAACACCCAAATTGGACCTGCCAGTTTTGGTAAATATATAATACTACCGGATGAAGAAATGAATAAAGCTATTTTAGAACATGAGATGGCACATTTAAAATTGAAGCACACAAACGAATTGCTATTTATAGGTGTTTTACGTTGCATATTTTGGTTTAACCCGGTACTATACATTATTCAAAAAGAATTGAAAATAGTTCATGAGTTTGAAGCAGACAGCCATGTGAGTATTGCCACAACCGAATATCAAGAACTACTACTAGCACAAGTTTTCAATAAATATACTATTCCATTTATTCATTCATTTAATCAACATCCTTTAAAACGTAGAATCATGATGCTTAACAAAAACAAGAAAAAAAATGTTTGGTCTTACATTATCGCCACTAGTATTGTGATATTACTTATCGGTAATATCATTGGAGTACAAAGTGCAGAAGCCAAGAAATGGACCATAATAAAAGATAATAGTCCATTGCCGCCATCTCAACAAAACAATGAATCACTCCAGTCATCTTCAATTCCCGATTCCAACATCTATCAAATTGTACATAAAATGCCGGAACCTGCAGTTGATGTTGCTGCATTTATTGTCCAGCATTTAGAGTATCCAAAGGAAGCAAGAAAGAAAAAAATTGAAGGTAAAGTGTTCATCAAATTTATAGTCAATAAAGAAGGGAAGATGGTTGACTTTGTGGGCTATAAATCACCTGACAAAATACTAACCGATGAAGCAATTAGAGTATTGAAACTAATGCCCGACTGGACTCCCGGTGAGAATGAACAAGGAGAAAAAGTCAATGTGGTTTTCACTTTACCAATTCAATTCAAATTGGATTAATACCAAGAAAATATTTCAACCTAAGTTCAACTAACCAGTGCAACACAAGCAAACAATAATAAGTACGTCCTATATGTTGACCAACATTATCCCCAAGTTACCGATGCGTCATAAAGAAGCAACGAAACAATTTTACTACCATCAATTGGGCTTTGTAGAAATAGGCGACTATGGCGATTATTTACTCATCAAAAAAGATGCGATTGAGATTCATTTTTTTGAATACAAAAACCTAGACCCAAAAGAAAACTACGGGCAGGTATATATTCGCACCGGCAATATTGAAGATTGGTACCAAACCTTATTGGATAATCAAACCGCTATTCATCCGAATGGTGCACTGCGCGTCCAACCTTGGGGACAAAAAGAGTTTTCGATATTAGACCCAGACCATAATTTGCTGACGTTTGGTGAAGCACTGTAGCAACCATAACATAGAAGAAAAATAATGTAGCCAATGTTCTAAATTTGTAACACATCAAACAAGCATCATCATGCAACAGCTACAATTCAAAATAGTCATTAATGCTACGGCTAAAAAAGTATATGAAACCATGCTGGGCTTGAAAAATAAAAGCAGCTATGAGTATTGGACGGCTGCTTTTAATCCCACTTCTACCTACGAAGGGAGTTGGGCGAATGGAAGTAAAATTCATTTTGTAGGTACAGATGAGAAGGGTAAAAAAGGAGGAATGGTCTCAGAGATTGTAGCACATGAACCGGCTCAATTTGTTTCCATCAGGCACTATGGGTTTTTGGATGGCGATACCGAAATTACCACCGGTGAGCAAGTAGAAAAATGGGCCGGCGGTCATGAGAATTATTCATATGAAGAATGCAATGGCGTCACAACTGTAACCGTAACCATGGATGCCATAGATGATTATATAGACTATTTCCAAAACACCTACCCACAGGCGTTAGAAAAACTGAAAGTAATTTCGGAACAATAACAACGCCTTATTCTTGCTACAACTCCTGTTCAATATCGGAATCAATACTCCCTTTATACTTTCCATGTAAATACATCGCAAACCTTCTATCTTCGTGTGTCATGGCAGCAATAGGCATTTTCGATTCCGGTTATGGTGGCCTTACGGTGTTTAAATCCATCAGGGCTTTCATGCCATCTTATGATTATATCTACTTAGGCGATAACGCCCGTGCACCCTATGGTAATCGTTCTTTTGATGTGGTGTATGAATATACTTTGGAATGTGTACATTGGTTTTTTGAGCAAGGCTGTCCATTAGTCATACTCGCTTGCAATACTGCATCTGCAAAGGCGTTGCGCACTATTCAACAACAATACCTACCCACGTTGGAAGGCAACAAAAGAGTATTGGGTGTAATTCGCCCAACCGCCGAAGTGATAGGCAGCTACACTAAAACCGGTCATATCGGCATATTGGGTACCAAGGGTACGGTAAGCTCACAATCGTACCTGATGGAAATTGAAAAGTTTTTTCCTAAAGTACAGTTGTTTCAAATGGCTTGCCCGTTGTTAGTACCCTTGATAGAAAACAAAGAATATAACTCCGTTGCCGCAAACTATTTTGTAAAAAAATATATCGACGAGTTATTTCAGCAATCCGATAAAATTGACACCATCTTATTGGCATGTACACATTATCCTTTGCTTATCGAAAAAATAAAAAAAGCGGCACCTCATGATGTACAGGTAATTGCACAGGGTGATATTGTAGCGCACAGCCTTCAAGACTATCTGCAACGGCATCCAGAAATCGAAACCCAGATTAGCCAATATGGAAATTTAGATTTTTACACTACAGATGATGCCCATGACTTCAATGAACATGCAACCATCTTTTTTGGTGAATCCATTACGGCAAAACAGTTGCATTTATAAGCCATTTATCACAGCATAAAAGTATTGTCTATTCCCACCTACCTTCCATGAGGATAAAAAATGAAGGTAGCAGGGCGTTGGATTCCTTATGGCAATCGCATCTTTTTTCTAATTTACGCCCATGAACGCAACGTTACTTCTTATCATCATACTCGCCTATTTCGGGCTGCTCTTAGGGATTGCCTTTTATACTTCCCGACATTCCAATAACGAATCTTTTTTTATTGGCAATCGTAGCAGCAAGTGGTGGGTAGTAGCGTTTGGGATGATTGGCACTTCGCTCAGTGGGATGACCTTCATTTCGGTACCCGGCACAGTTGGCAAAGTAGGGTTTGATTATTTTCAAGTGGTCATTGGCTATATCATTGGTTACTTCTTTGTAGCCTATATTCTGCTTCCACTTTATTATCGTTTGCATGTTACTTCTATCTACACCTATTTAGAGCAACGCTTCGGAAAGGTATCTTATAAAACAGGGGCTTTGTTCTTCATCTTGTCTCGTACCATGGGCGCAACCCTACGTCTTTACTTGGTCATAAAAGTATTGGAGCAGTTTGTGCTGGCAGACATGCATATCAATTTTGAAATCACAGCAGTCTTTATCTTGCTTTTAATCTTGTTATATACCTATCGTGGGGGTGTGAAAACTATTGTGTGGACCGACACATTGCAAACCACTTTTATGCTGTTGGCATTACTCGTATGTATCGGTTACATCCTTTCGGAACTGAACCTAAATGTTGGCACCGCTTGGCAAGCCATGACCGACAATGGACTTACCAAAATGATAGGCACCGATCCGCTGGCATCCAACTTTTTCTTAAAACAAATAATCGGTGGAATGTTTATCACCATTGCTATGACGGGCTTAGACCAAGAAATGATGCAAAAAAATATTAGCGTTACCAACCTGAAAGACTCTCAGAAAAACATGATTGTACTGAGCTTTTTGCAAGGTATCGTGGTGTTCATCTTTTTATCATTAGGCGCATTGCTCACCATGTATGCCGTAGCTCACCAGATACCTGCAACGGGCGACGACCTGTTCCCCACTATTGCGGTAAAAAGTGGACTGCCATTTTTCATTACAGTTTGTTTTTTAATTGGGCTTATCAGTGCGCTCTTTCCCAGTGCCGATGGTGCACTTACCGCCTTAACCTCCTCTTATTGTATTGATATTTTAGGAATGAAAAGAAAGGATTGGAGCGAAGAAAAAAAGAAAAGAGTGCGGCTCATCGTACACAATGTATTTGCATTCGTCTTTTTACTCTGTGTGTTTTTCTTTCGAGAAATAGATAACGGCTCGCTCATTCAAACCTTGTTAGTGGTAGCAGGATATACCTATGGCCCATTACTGGCATTATTCACCTTTGGTATTTTCACCAAAAGAAATGTCAACGAACGCTTGGTGCCATTTATTTGTTTGTTATCGCCCATCCTATGTTATATCATCAAGCAGCACGACAAGCAATGGCTGGGAGGATATTCAATCGGTACCGAATTGTTGCTTATCAATGCCACCATCACCTTCCTACTCTTGCACATCACTTCTCGAAAAGGCATAGAGAAAACTGCTGCTGCCCAATAAAGGCAAAGAGCTGCACGTAGCAAATACGTAAGGCTTACCATTGAAGGAGCTAAGGCTAAGGCTAAGGCTATGATAAAATAGTGCTATTTTCGTTGGGTCATGACAGAGCAGAAATATACCAAGATAAAAAAACGCGACTGGGCCGAAACCCGTGCTCATTCCAGTTGGCAAGTGTTTAAAATCATGGCGGAGTTTGTAGATGGGTTTGATACCTTAGCCAGAATAGGTCCCTGCATTACCATCTTTGGCTCCGCACGCACCAAGCCGGATTCAAAATATTACAACTTAGCAGTTGAGATTGCAAAACGCTTATGCGAAGAGGGTTTTGGCGTCATCACCGGCGGTGGACCCGGCATCATGGAAGCGGGCAACAAAGGCGCCAATCTTGCCAACGGCATTTCCGTAGGGCTAAATATTGAGCTCCCTTTTGAGCAAGGCACTAATGCGTATGTGAGCAGTAAATTCAATATCAATTTTGATCATTTCTTCGTACGAAAAGTAATGTTTGCCAAATACTCGCAAGGCTTTATCATGATGCCGGGCGGATGGGGAACGATGGATGAATTTTTTGAGATTGCTACGCTCATTCAAACAAAAAAATTTACACAAACACCCATGATTTGTATGGGCAAAGAGTATTGGGGTGGATTGTTTGATTGGATGAAAAAAACCATGTGCGAAGAACACCAAAACATCAGCCCCGAAGACCTGGATCTTATTCAGATTTTTGAAACGTCCGACGAAGCTGTTTCCTACATTCAAGAGTTCTATACGCACCATAAATTGCAACATAATTTTTAACCTCCCGGCATAGCTGCATCGTTGTATTTAAATGATATTTGCGTTACAACAGTGCTCCATTTGCCCACACAAATACTCATGACTCAGTTACTATTATCAAAATCGATAAATGACTACGCAGAGGCATACACCACTCCCGAAACCCCGGTACTGGCTGCATTAAACAGAGAAACCCATCTTAAGGTAGAGTTGCCGGTGATGCTGTCGGGGCATCTGCAAGGAGCCATGCTGCAAGCTATCAGCGGTATGATACGCCCCAACACGATTTTAGAAATTGGCACTTATACCGGTTATTCGGCTATTTGTTTGGCACAAGGGCTTTCTTCTGAGGGACAGCTGCATACTATTGACGTTAACGAAGAATTGCAAGACCTTTGTTTTCGCTATTTTTGCGAAGCCGGTTTAGAGAAAAAAATCATTCAACACATCGGTAATGCCGCAGCTATTATACCATCGTTGCAGCACCTGTTTGACTTAGTATTTATCGATGCCGACAAACAAAACTATGCGTTATATTACGACTTGGTTTTTGATAAAGTACCGGTGGGTGGCTATATCTTAGCCGACAATGTATTGTATAACGGAGAGGTAGTAATGGACGCTACTGCACAAAGTAAGAATGCAAAAGCCATCCATGCTTTCAATGAAAAAGTAAAAAATGATACTCGAGTAGAACAAGTGCTATTGCCCATTCGCGACGGCATCTTGCTCATAAAAAAACTAAGACCATAAATGATTTCACCAATACACTTCAGCATGAAACAGATTAGCCTGATCGTGCTATTGATAGCAATAAATATTTCATCAGTTACAGCACAGTCGGATAAAAAAGACAAGGTAGACGCCTACATCAAAAAATATCGCTCCATGGCTATTATGGAGCAGAAAAGGTCTGGGGTGCCTGCATCCATCACATTGGCACAGGGTATTCATGAAACCAACGCCGGCGCCAGTGAACTGGCTGTGAATGCTAATAACCACTTTGGAATAAAATGCAAAAAAGAATGGACCGGCGAAACTTATACCTACACCGACGATCGTCCCGATGAATGTTTTAGGAAGTACACATCGGACAAAGAATCGTACAAAGACCATTCTGATTATTTAAAAAATAGCAAACGATACGAAACCCTCTTTGCATTAGACCTCACCGACTATAAAGGCTGGTGCCATGGTCTGAAGCGTTGCGGTTATGCTACCAACCCACGTTATGCGCAAATACTGATAAAAACCATTGAAGACAACAATCTTAATGAATACACTTTAGCCGCTTTAAGTAACAACAATCCCTATCCATTAGAAGCGCCGGCTCCCAGTGAAAAAATATATACGCAAAAAGAAGTTGTTCCTGTGAACGATGCACCGCAAAAAACGGCTAAAGCAGATACAGTTGCTAAAAAAAGAACAATAGTCTCGGATGGCGACAATAAGTTTATCATGATTAGAAATGCAGAGAAACCGGCTTATGGGCAAACCGTAATCGTCAATGGACTCAAAGCATTTTATGCCCCCAAAGATGCCGGGCTACTGAGTGACGCTATAAAATACAAGATACATTATGCCAAACTGCTTGAGCTAAACGATCTTCCGGACAAGCCTTTGGAGGCAGATATGTTTATCTATTTAGAAAAGAAAAACACCAGAGGCAGCTACTATTACCATGTAGTACGGCCCAATGAAACCATGTTGCAAATTGCGCAGATGGAAGGCATGCAGTTGAAAGTGCTTCGACAACTAAACAAGTTGAAAGAAAATGAAGAACCGGTGAGTGGATCATTAATACACTTACAGGAATTGACCAGTTATAAACCAAAAGTTGTATCCAAACAAAAAGAAGAAAAACGCCTAGATTTCGAACCGGAAGCCGTGCCACAAGGAGCTACTCGCAAGCGTTCAGGCTATATCAGCAAAAGAGAAATAGAAGAAGGAAGTGAAAAAGTACCTGTAAAGTCAGAAGAACCAACCTTTGTAACCACCAAAACCGCCACCACCAAATCGGCTATTAAAACCACTGAAGAACAAGTCATCGCAACACCCGTTACACCGCCAAAAAAAGAAGAAAAAACATTTATCGTAAAGCTGGATAATACACAGGACACAGTTGCGGCAGCTAGCCAACCTACTGCTGTAGTTAAAGAGGCACCTACCACAATAGCCATAGCAGAAACAAAGGCCTCTACCGAAACCGATGATGAAGTAATAGTAAAAAAACAATCGGATAGTGCCGTGGTTATTCAACCCATCACAACAACACCGGTACAAACCATTGCTACACCTGAACCAGCACAACCAACCCTAAATACGGAAATCAAAGAACCGGAGAAAGTAGTGATTGAAACCGTAAAGAAAGAAGCAGAAAAAGAAATAGCCGTAGTAAATGAAGAACAACCTGCAACTCCACCACCACCTCCAGTAATAGAAGAACCTAAAGATGAATACGACCGTTTGAAAGCCCGCTTAGATAAAGCAGTTTATGCTGCCGGCACCACCGCCAAAACCAACCCAACTAATACGGCTCCTTCAACAACCACACCTGCTGAAAAAGCAACGGTGAATAAAGAGGAGGCTCAATATTACACCGTTCAAAAAGGAGATAACGCCTTTGGGATTGCTAAAAAACACAACATCACAATGGCGCAACTAAAAGCATTAAACGAGCTTGACTTCAGTGAAATAAAAGTGGGACAAAAATTACGTGTAAAATAAGCCAGATGAAAAACATTACCGTACACGACAAAGCATTCAAGCCCTATCTCCAAAAGGAAGCCATACAAGCACGAATACTAGAGCTGGCAGCTGAGATAGACAAGGATTATCAAGACAAGCAACCATTATTTCTTGCTATACTAAACGGCTCATTCATCTTTGCAGCAGATTTATTCAAGCATATTACAATTGAAGCCGAAATATCGTTTATCAAACTAGCCTCTTATAAAGGCACCAGCTCTTCTGGCAATGTCATTACCGCCATTGGGCTTGAAGAAAACCTCAGAGACCGACACATCATTTTATTGGAAGACATTATTGACACCGGCAAAACCCTCCATTCTTTTTTACCAGAGTTAATACAGCGGCAACCGGCGTCCATCAAGATAGCCACCTTTCTTACCAAACCCGAAGCACTTCAATATCCCATAACCGCAGACTATGTCGGCTTCAATATTCCCGACAAGTTTGTATTGGGTTATGGACTAGACTATGACGGATTGGGAAGAAATCTGCCGGAATTATTCATCTTGGACGAAGTCGCTTCATAACGTATTTTTCTTCTCTTCTTTCACTATTTCGAAGTAATATTTTTCACTTCGCCGAATCACTATATGAACGACTGTATCTTTTACCTTTCTACTTGCACCACATGCCAACGCATATTAAAAGAAATCCGTGCAAGCCAATTCCCTTTTGAACTTCAGGACATAAAAACAATGCCTTTGTCGCCATCACAACTGGACTACTTGAAGAAACAATGTGGTAGTTATGAAGCCTTGTTCAGCAGGCGTTCGCGCCAATATATAGTATTAGGTCTTGCATCGAAAACACTCACGGAAGCCGATTACAAGCAATATCTATTAGCGCATTATTCTTTTCTAAAAAGACCTGTAGTGGTTTGGAAAGGAAGGGTATTTGTAGGAAGTGACAAAAGTACCATTGCTGCCCTAAAAACAGCAATGGAGGAATAATATTCATACCCCAAAAAGCTATTCAGACAGTACTTTCTATTTTGCTTTTTTCATTGCTGCTGCCGATGATAGGATAGTTCGTATGGCTTCATACGACTTATAAAGCAGTGTGGTCATTTGCTTTTCCGATACCCACTTTACCTCAGATATATTTTCTTCTTTTTGCGGTATTAATGTTTCATTTTTCGTTCCACTCATCAAAAACCAAGATGTTGTTTTCAACAAACGTACGCCACCCTGGTCGTATATATGATAGGTGTCGCCAATTATATCTTGTATCGATAAGTTTTTCAATCCGGTTTCTTCTGCCACTTCTCGCAAGGCACAGGTAGCCATATCCTCGTCGTCATCTCGCTTACCTTTAGGCAAATCCCATTTACCTCTTCGGTATATCATCAATACATTATCATCTTCATTGTACACCACACCACCGGCAGCATCAATGGGTATATATTGTTTGTGCAACTCCTGCAAAAGCGATTCATGAGATATATCTTCAATAATGGCTCCCATACTGGTCAATCGTGATAGGTGCTCAGTAGCCAAGCGAAAGTTTCGGGTAAAGGCACCCTTCAACAACAAATAACCTTCTGCTGCTTTGTGCTGATGAATATAGCCGGCACTGTCGTTGGTGAGTATCATCGGCTTGTTGTTGAAGTAAATTTTTTGCGTAAAAACCATGATGTGTTTTTGTAAAACAATTGGATTGGCGTAGGTTTGACGCATGAGTACGCAAAAACATTTCGCCGAAAAACTGTTACAAATTAAAGCTTTACAAATCAACCTGCAAAATCCATATACTTGGGCTTCCGGGTGGCGTTCGCCGGTGTATTGCGACAATCGAAAGATCCTTTCCTATCCTCATACCCGCGACTATGTAAAAAGTGAATTGGCGAATATGGTATTCGAAAAATTTCCGGATGCAGAAGTGATAGCCGGTGTGGCTACTGCCGGTATTCCGCATGGCACCTTAGTGGCAGACCTGCTCAAGCTTCCTTTTATCTATGTACGCAGCAAACCCAAAGAGCATGGCATGGGCAATCAAATAGAAGGAGTATTGGAAAAAGGACAAAAGGTTGTAGTAATTGAAGACCTCGTATCAACCGGCAAAAGCAGCCTTCAAGTGGTAGAAGTATTAAGATCTCTAGAAGCCGATGTGATTGGTATGTGTGCATTGTTTACGTATGGATTTCCCAAGGCTACAGAAGCCTTCCAAACCGCAGGAATACCGCTACATACCATTAGCAATTATGAAGCGTTGATGGAAGTTGCCGAAGACACAAAGTTGATAGCTCCGGAACAAAAAGAATTACTCCAAAGTTGGCGCACATCGCCAGATACTTGGGGGCAATAAATACCCTTTGAATATTATAAAATCAAGCACCTGCCCCTGTTTTCTTGTCCTCATGATACAGCCTTTACAGGTGTTTTTTCATTTATGAATGCAGATAACGTTTGAAGTATTCATGCGACGTTTTTCACTGAAAGCTGTCGTGACTTTTTAACGATATTTTTGGCAAATAGGCATCTTAATTGCAATACTTATAACAGTAGCATACCTACTGACTATGCTACATTTGTATCATTAAAGTAAGCGTTGTAATTATGAAACTAAAACTGATTCCTGTAGTACTTACCGCAGCTATTACCTCGATTGCTACCCTATTTATAGCATCAAAATTTCAAGACAAATCTGGACTTGTTACCCAAAATGTTAGTGGCACACCGGTCAATTATGCAAACTATAAATTGGTTGGTGCCAATAGTATTCCCCCGGCTGATTTTGAACAGGCTGCCAGCGCCTCTGTACAAGCGGTGGTACACATCAAAACACAAACCAATGGAAGAACCATAGTAGCACGCGGAGGCAATGATGTGTTTGAGCAATTGTTTGGCCCGCAAGAGTATTATTTACCTCCTCAGATGGGCTCCGGCTCCGGTGTAGTCATTTCACCCGATGGGTACATTGCTACCAACTACCATGTAGTGAGTAATGCCGACAAAGTAACCGTCACGTTTAATGACCAATACACTACCGAAGCCGCTGTAGTAGCCAAAGATGCAGCAACGGATATTGCCCTATTAAAAGTGCAAGAGAGTAATTTGCCGTATATGGAGTTTGGCAATTCCGACAATGTTCGCCTTGGGCAATGGGTGCTCGCCGTAGGATATCCATTGACATTAGATGCCACGGTGACAGCCGGTATCGTAAGTGCCAAGAGCCGTGCGTTGGGTATCAACCGTACGCAGTCAGCATCTGCCATTGAAAGTTTTATTCAAACGGATGCAGCGGTGAACCCGGGCAATAGTGGTGGTGCCTTAGTGAACACCAAAGGACAATTAATCGGTATCAATTCGGCGATAGCCTCTCCCACCGGATCTTATGCAGGGTACTCGTATGCCATTCCCTCTAATATTGCCAAAAAAGTATTAGACGATTTAAAACAATACGGTACAGTTCAACGCGCTTATCTGGGCATACAATTGCTTTCTCAAAACAATAATGAACTTTCTAAGAGTAGAACGGAAGGTGTTTATGTAGCAGATGTTCCAAGCCAAGGTGGTGCTTATGCTGCCGGCATTCGCAAGGGCGATTTTATTACCCGTATCAACAACACCCTTGTACAGTCTGAGCCGGAACTGCTGGAGCAAGTAGCCCGCTACAAACCCGGCGATAACGTGAGTGTAACCTATACCCGAAATGGAAAAGAATACAACACCACCGTGCTTTTGAAAAACATCAACGGTACTACTGGCGTACTAAAAAGTCAAGTGGCAAAAACAGCACAGCTATTGGGTGCTACCATGCGTCCTTTAAAGGAAGAAGAAAAGAGCAAATATGGTATTGACAATGGTGTATTGGTAATGGATATCTCCAACGGTGTCCTAGCACGGCAAACCAATATGCGCAGAGGCTTCATCATCCTTCGAGCCAACGACCAAGCTGTCAACAATGCAGATGATATTCAAAAAGCAATAACCGAAAATGGAAGTGTACGGCTCGGAGGTTTTTATCCGGGTAGAAACGGCATGTATTATTATGGCATTCGTGTGAGTGATGTAGAAAGGGTAGAATAGCAGTAGTTTTCAGCAATTTGAAAACCAAACGGTGAGTGCCTATTTTTGAAAGATGAAAACAGCATTGGCACTTCACGGTGGAGCCGGCACCATCCTTCAATCGTCTATGACGCCTGAACTGCAAGCACAATATGAAAGTGGCTTGCAACAAGCATTACAAGCCGGATATTCGGTATTAGAGAAGGGAGGCAGCGCATTAGATGCCGTAGAAGCAGCGGTATTTTCTTTAGAAGATTTTCCGATGTTCAATGCCGGGCGTGGGTCGGTGTTTAACCACGATGGTAAGCATGAAATGGATGCCTCTATTATGAATGGAGCCAACCTTACTGCGGGTGCTGTATGTGGCATATCGGGTGTACGCAACCCAATAGCACTTGCTCGATTGGTCATGGAAAAAAGTGAGCATGTTTTATTGAGCGGTAAAGGTGCCGAGGCATTTGCACAACTACATAGTGTAGCATTCGAACCGGAAGCCTATTTTTATAATGAACTACGCCACCAACAATGGAAAGATGCCGTTGCCGAAGACAAGATTATACTGGATCATTCTGAAAAGAAATTTGGTACAGTGGGTGCCGTAGCCCTTGATGCAAAAGGAAACTTGGCCGCTGCCACCAGCACCGGTGGTATGACCAACAAAAAGTTTGGTCGTGTGGGCGATAGCCCCATTATTGGCGCCGGCACCTATGCCAATAATGACACCTGTGCTGTTTCCTGTACAGGACATGGCGAGTTGTTCATTCGCTCGGTAGTAGCATACGATATCTCTTGCCTGATGGCGTACAAAGGATATAATTTAGAACAAGCCTGCCAAGAAGTAGTGCACGAGAAGCTCATCAAAATAGGTGGCGAGGGCGGACTCGTAGCCATTGACAAATATGGTAATATTTGTATGCCATTCAATAGCCCCGGTATGTACCGCGCATGTAAAGACAGTAATGGTCTTGAAGCTGTGAAAATTTATCCGGATGTATAGCTCGTTTTGCAACACAGTGCGCCTTTCCACAAAATACAATTTCACACATCAAACAATTAATTTTATTTATATAAACGACTTGTAGAAAACCAACAGAAGAAAGTATCTTTGCCCCCTCATGTCTGATGCAATACGCCATGAGTGCGGGTTAGCCTATATCCGCCTCTTAAAGCCACTAGCTTATTATCACCGAAAATACGGAACAGCTTTCTACGGACTTAACAAGCTGTATTTATTGATGGAAAAACAGCATAACCGTGGACAAGACGGTGCCGGTATTGCTACCGTAAAGCTGAATACCATCCCCGGAAATCAGTTTTTGTACCGACAACGCAAAAGTGGTTCCGGTGCTATTGCAGCATTGTTTCAAAACATCAATCACGAGGTTACCGAATTGGAGAAAATGTATCCTGAAATTCGCCAATACCCGGGATTGATGAAAGGCTATATGCCCTTTATGGGCGAGTGCTTGATGGGGCATTTACGCTACGGCACACAAGGGAAAAACGATGTGGAGTTTTGCCACCCCTTTTTGAAACCTCATATCAACCCTACGCGCAACATCGCTATGGCCGGCAACTTCAACTTGGTTAATACCGATGAATTATTTCAATTTCTCGACAAGCACCCCACCACAATGATGCGGGAAAGCGACTTGGGAGGCATGATAGAAATGTTTCATTACTACCTCTGCCAAGCTGATGAAGCCAATCCGGAACAGTTACATCTGGAAGAGGTTTTGAAAAAAGCTACTGTTCATTTTGATGGTGGGTTTGTATGTGGCGGTTTGGTTGGGAATGGCGACAGTTTTGTACTAAGAGACGCTCATGGTATCCGCCCGGCTTATTACTATCATGACGACGAAGTAGTGGTGGTAGCATCCGAAAGACCTGCTATCATGACGGCATTTAATGCCACAATTGATTCTGTAAAAGAATTACAACCCGGTAGCGCCATTATTGTAAAGAGCAATGGCAGCTTTAGCAATCCTCAAATTTTACCTCCCAAGGAATTGAGAGCTTGTAGTTTTGAGCGCATCTATTTCTCTCGCGGTGGTGATGCTGACATCTACAAAGAACGAATGCAATTGGGTCGCAACCTGGCTCAGAAAGTGTTGGACGCCGTTCACAACGATTTAAAAAATACCATTGTTTCCTTTATACCCAATACGGCAGAGATTGCATTTTATGGTTTAATAAAAGGGTTGGAAGATTATTTGAATGAAACCAAAATTCATAAAATAGTCTCCAAACACCTTAGCGAGGAAGAGATGAAAGAGCTCTTGCAGCGCCGTGTACGCATTGAGAAGATAGCCATCAAAGATGTGAAGATGCGCACTTTTATCACCGAAGATGCCTCGCGCAATGAAATGGTGCAACACGTATATGATATCACGTATGGCACAGTACGAAAGGATGAAGACACACTGGTAGTCATAGACGATTCGATTGTAAGAGGTACTACGCTGCGGGAAAGTATTATTAAAATGCTCGACCGGCTATATCCCAAAAAAATCATCATCGTTTCTTCGGCACCACAAATTCGCTATCCGGATTGCTATGGTATAGACATGAGTAGAATGGGAGAGTTTATTGCCTTCAATGCAGCAGTAGAATTGCTTAAGGATAAAAACAAGGTGAGCATCATGGAGCATGCCTACCAGCTATGCTTGCAAGCAGAAGTGGACAACAATTTGCACACTGAAAATTTTGTGAAGCCCATTTACGATGCCTTTACACCGGAGGAAATCAGTAAGAAGATAGCCGAAATGCTACGTCCCAATGATGTGAAAGCTGAAGTAGAAATTATCTTCCAATCTATAGAAGGGCTTTACGATGCATGTCCGCATAATAATGGTGATTGGTACTTTACCGGAAACTACCCCACACCTGGTGGAAACCGAGTAGCCAATCGTGCCTTTATGAACTATATGGAACGCAAAGAAAACAGAGCTTACTAAAACCCAATTGTAAAGCCAATACTGGGATAAATAGCATTCAAAAAGCTGCCTTTTTTATCGTAATAATAAGGACTGTACTCAGGTGCATTAGGAAACAATTGCAGCACATCCACCATGCCCATCATAAACATTGAAACATTGTGTCCAATAGGCGCACGGTATCCTATCCCTACTAATGCCGAAGGAGCATTATGGCGCTCTTTATACCCTTCAATGGCTCCGGATAAGTTGCGGGCAAAACGATAATTTTGAAAACTTAAAAAATTGTGCTCATAAGCCGCATGAACAAACAACTTGGGCAATAGTAGATATCGCGCCCAAACACTGGCAGATATCATACTGGCTTTATAGTCGTAGTAGTTAATCATACCGTTGTTATCTTCTAACTTAAAGAAATCGTTTACCTGTGCGTATTGATAACCAAAACCAACACCGGCAGCCAATCGGTCGGTAATACGATATCCTACCACAGGTGCAATATTGAATGAAAAAGCACCATTACCACCGCCACCGCCTAAGTTGCCACCATATATCATTCTTGACAAATCAAAGCCTTTATCTTGCTTTCGCTTAGACTGTTGTTTTTTATACACACCTACCGGCTTGCCGCTACTAGTATATGTTTCGGTTTTTTGAGCTTGTGCTTGAATAGATAATCCGATAAAAAGTAGTATGAGTAACTGTTTCATTTTAATAACTATTTATGGGCGCCTTCCAACAATGGTAAATGACAAGATGAAAACGACAAAAACAAAGTTAGAGTATGTAATGATGCACGACTATTTGTTCACATATTTTTAAGGTATCTCTCTTCAATAAAAAATCGTATGGTCGCTAACACCAAATCTTTCCGGGGTTTAGGATTCCTTTCGGGTCAAAAACCTGTTTGATAGACTGCATCAGTGCAATTTGTGAAGCCGAGAAAGCAATATCCAAATAGGGCTTTTGTACCCAACCAATACCGTGCTCTCCGGAGATAGTACCACCCATTCGTACTACTTCTTTAAATAGTTTTCGGATGCCTTCAGGTAGTTTCTGTTGCCAATCTTCATCGCTCATGTTTTGTTTTACAATGTTGATATGCAAATTGCCATCTCCTGCGTGTCCGTAACATACCGAGTGAAAACCATACTCACGACCAATTTCTTTTACGATATGAAGTAACTCCGGTAAGCAAGCACGAGGTACCACGGTATCTTCTTCCTTATATACCGAATGGCTTTTAACGGCTTCGCCTACCTTACGTCGCAATTGCCATAATGCTTCTTTTTGTTGATTGTCGTCGGCAAACAATATTTCATCAATATCGTATTGGGTCAATTCAGAAGCGATCGTTTCCGCTTCTTTCATCAACAAGTCCATGTCATTTCCATCCACTTCTATCAACAAATGAGCAGCAATATCCTCTGGCAACGAAACGGTTGATTGCGCAACATATTTCATGCTCCACGCAATAGCATCACGTTCCATAAACTCAAGTGCCGAAGGGCGGCAACCCGCCAGCAATATTGTGTTTACCGCCTCACATGCTTGTACCGCCTTCCGAAAAGGAACTAACATCAGTAAGGTTTGTTCGGTAGCAGGAATGAGGCGTAATACAATTTTTGTAACGACCGCCAATGTACCTTCACTACCTACAATGAGCTGAGTGAGGTTGTAGCCTGTGGCGTTCTTCAACACATTAGCTCCCGTCATCATGATGGTGCCATCTGCCAAAACAATTTCGAGGTTTAATACATAGTCTTTTACCACACCATATTTCAGTGCTCTAGGGCCTCCAGAGTTTTCTGCCACATTACCCCCTATAAAGCAAGAGCCTTTACTGGCAGGATCCGGCGGGTACATGAGTCCTTTTTCCCGTACCGCTTCCATCAACACTTGAGTGATAACACCGGGTTCGGTGGTTACTTGAAAGTTGTGGGTGTCGATGTGAATGATTTTGTCGAAACGTTTCATATCTAACACCACACCGCCCCATACCGGCAAAGCCCCGCCACTCAACCCCGTGCCGGCACCACGAGGTGTTACCGCTATTAGGTGCTGATGGCAATACTGCATGATAACACTTACCTGTGTAGTATTTTCGGGTAACAATACTACCTCCGGCAAAAAAGATAAGTCTTCGGTATGGTCGGCTGCACAGCGTTGTATATCATCATCTGTGGTGCGTACATTGGCGGAGGTGAGTACCTGCGTAAAGAAGGCAATATCCTGCTCATCTATCTTTTTATACTGGCTCATACGTCTTTCAATGTTACTACAAAATCTTTTTACCTTCTTTACTTTTATCTTCAGAATTTTGAAGCATGTACACGAAACAGCAGGAATTACAATACTTCGAGCAAGGGAAACGCTTTCTAGAAAATGAAAGCCCATTGGAAACAAGCGATGTTGAACCCTTACGAACCATTATCAACTATGCTGATTGGAAATATTACCTCCAAAGCGAACCTGTTTTTTCTGATTATGAATATGATTTGTTGTTTAAAAAACTGCTGCAATTAGAAACGCTGCATCCGGAAATGATAACGACCGACAGTCCTACTCAACGTGTAGCCTATGGACTCAGCGAACGTTTTAATCAGGCAGCGCATTTGGTACCCATGTTGAGCCTGGACAATACCTACAACGCGCAAGACCTGTATGATTGGGATGCTCGTTGTAAAGAGTTTGCCGGTACCAACAATATAGAATATTGTGTAGAGCCCAAGTATGATGGTGCCAGTATTTCGCTTGTGTACGAAAATGGAAAGTTAGTACGTGGGGTCACCCGTGGTGATGGTATTACCGGCGAAGATATTACGGCTAATATTCGTCAGATACGCTCCATACCCTTGTCAGCCAACTTTGATGCAGAGCAAATACAGCAAATAGAAATAAGAGGAGAAGTAGTCATTCATAAAGATGTATTTGCAGCGTACAATGCGCAACGAGCCAAAGAAAATCTACCACCCTTAGCCAACCCGCGAAATGCGGCTTCCGGCACTTTACGCATCTTAAATCCGGAAGAAGTGCGCAAGCGTAAACTATCTGCCATACTTTATTCTATCAGTTATTATACCGCTACGGCACCCGAGCAAACAGCAGCAAAGCTAGATACGCATTACAATGCCATCAGTCGGCTTTATCAATTGGGATTCCCAACACCACATGAGGAAATGAAGCGGTTTTCTGCTATTGAAGACGTTATAGCCTATTGCCAAACATTTGAAGATAGGCGTGACAGTTTACCATATGAAGTAGATGGATTGGTAATAAAAGTAAACCACTTTGAATTACAAGAAAAAATGGGGATGACATCGCACCACCCCAGATGGGCGGTAGCATATAAATTTAAGGCAAGGCAAGCAACGGCTACCTTATTACAAGTGGTCTTTCAAGTGGGTAGAACAGGTACCATTACGCCTGTTGCAAAGATTACTCCTACTCCTATCGGTGGTGTTATGGTGTCTTCCATCTCATTATTTAATGAGGATGTCATTCGCGAAAAAGACTTGATGATTGGCGACACAGTTTTGGTAGAGCGTGCCGGTGATGTGATTCCTTATATCGTTAAGTCTTTGAATGAACTTCGAAAAGGAACAGAAGCACCCATTATTTTTCCCACACATTGCCCCGATTGCGAACAGCCATTAGAAAAAACAGAGGATGAGGCTGTGTGGCGTTGTATCAACATTTCTTGTCCCTCACAAGTTATCGAACGGCTCATTCACTTCTGTAGCAAAGATGCCATGGATATTAGAGGAATGGGAGAAGCTAATGTGAAAAAGTTTTATTCTTTAGGTATCATAAAAGATATTCCGAGTCTATTTAGAATAGATTGGGATAGCATTAAAAACTTAGACGGCTTTGGTGCAAAATCCATCAACAATTTGCAAGCAGCTATCACCCATAGTAAGCAACAACCCCTGCACCGTCTTATATTCGGACTGGGTATTCGCCATGTAGGAGAAACGATGGCAAAAACACTGGCCCATTCGGTTACTCATATCAATGAATTATTTGACCGCGATGCAGCACAACTGATGACGCTTGACGATATAGGTCCTAAAGTAGCCACATCAATAGTCGATTTCTTTTCGCTATCCGAAAATAGATTACAGCTACATGAGCTGAAAACATTAGGCATTAACCTAGAAAACAACCTTAACATAGCTGCTACTACGCAAGGCAGTCTCAGTGGCAAGACTTTTTTATTCACCGGCACATTACAACACTACAAACGAAGTGAAGCAGAAGCAAAAGCCGAAGCGAAGGGAGGCATCATTGTTGGCAGCGTGAGTAGCAAGTTAAACTATTTAGTAGTAGGCGCAGAGGCGGGTTCTAAGTTGGAAAAAGCAAAAAAATTAGGTACCGTCACTATTCTTACAGAAGAAGCCTTCTTGAAAATGATAGAAGCATGATATTAATCACTCTAGCTAATTGCGTTTTTGAATAGTAAGCTAGCTTTACTAATTTTGAGCCGCGTCAATCATCAAATAGAAATGATAGAAATAAAAGTACCACCGGTAGGTGAAAGTATCAATGAAGTTACCTTAGTAAAATGGCTGAAAAAAGATGGAGATTATGTAGAAAGAGATGAGCTATTGTGCGAGTTGGAAAGCGAAAAAGCAACCTTTGAATTAAATGCAGAGCAAGCGGGTTTATTACAAACGATAGCCAAAGAAGGAGACACTTTAAATATTGGTGATGTAGCTTGCAAGATTGACGATACAGCTCCAAAACCGGATGGTCTAACGGCTGCAACGCCCACCAAAATAGAAGATAAAAAAGCAGGAACTACCAAAGTAGAAAAAGCAGCGCCTGCACCAGCAACTCCTATTGCTTCAGATGTGAAAGCTACCCCTGTAGCAAAAGCAGTAATGGCTGAAAAACAAATCAACCCTGCTACGATAAAAGGAACCGGGGCTCAAGGACGCATTCTAAAACACGATGTTTTGGAAGCGTTGAACAGCCCAAGCGTGAAAGGTGGAGCCACCTCATTTGCTCGTGAAGACAAGCGAGAAAAAATGAGTAACCTGAGAAAAACGGTTTCACGCAGATTGGTAGAAGCAAAAAATACGACTGCCATGCTCACTACTTTTAATGAAGTGGACATGACTCGTATCATGGAAATAAGAGCAAAGCAAAAAGACAAGTTCAAAGAAGCACATGGTGTGAATCTTGGATTTATGTCTTTCTTCACAAAGGCATGTTGCATCGCCCTGCAAGAATGGAAGGCTGTGAACGCCTATATTGATGGGGACGAAATTATTTACCACGAATACTGCGATATCTCAATTGCCGTTTCCGCTCCAAAAGGATTGGTGGTGCCGGTTATACGTAATGCTGAAAGCCTTAGCATGGCTGAGATTGAAAAGAAAGTGGTAGAATTAGCTACGAAAGCACGCGACAACAAATTGAGCATGGATGAGATGACAGGCGGTACGTTTACCATTACCAACGGAGGTGTTTTTGGCTCATTGATGTCCACTCCAATTATTAACATTCCCCAATCTGCTATATTGGGCATGCACAAAATACAAGAACGCCCTATGGTGATAAATGGAAAAATTGAAGCACGTCCTATGATGTATCTAGCACTTAGCTACGACCACCGAATTATTGACGGAAGAGAAAGTGTGAGCTTCTTGGTTCGCGTAAAAGAGCTGTTAGAAAATCCAGAATTGCTACTCATCGGAAAAGATCCGGTAAGCGCTTTATTAGGGCTCTAAAACCACTCTAATGCAAAGAATTATTGTACAAATCCGGTAGCTCTAGCAGCCGGATTTTTTGCTTTCATAATCAAACATATTGCTTCAAGACAATAGAAAGGTGCATGTTTCACATGCAAAAAAATAGGCTACCAAAAGGTAGCCCATAAAGTTTGATATGGTATTGAATTAATGTGTCGTAGTAGTGTTCATTGAGATTGTTGCCTTATCGTCACTTTCAGTAGTAGCTACAGGTGCTGTAGTAGTGGCAGGTTTGTGCAAGGTAAAATATGATTTTTGCTTTGCTAACCAAGCCTTATATTCTGCTTCGGTTTCTACAATTACGGTTCCCCTCATAGAATAGTGCCCTTTACCGCACATTTGGTCACAAGCTATCTCATATACAAAATCTTCTTTGCCTGTCATCTTCTTCATTTGTTCTGTAGTATAAAGAGGTGTAAACCACAAGGTTGTTACGACACCAGGTACAGCATCCATTTTTAAGCGAAAGTGAGGTAGCCCTACATCGTGGATAACGTCTCTTGAGTTAATAATTAACTTCACAGGTTTATTAACGATTAAGTGCATTTCACCACTTTCAGAAATCACATCGTCCATGTTTGCCTTATCTTTCCAGTCAAGACCTAAAATGTTATCGGCATCATTTATCATTCTAAAATCACGTTTACCTAAATTCTTGTCATATCCGGGATAGCGTACCAACCAGTTAAATTGTTTTCCAACGATTTCTACAACTTGTGCATCTTTAGGAGCTTCAGAAGTAATGTGACTCCAGCTACGAAGACCAATAGCAATCAAAACGGCCAACGTAATTGCCGGTACGGTTGTCCATATTATTTCAAGTTTGTTATTATGAGGATAGAAGTAGGAAGAACGCTCTTTTTTGTATTGATACTTGTAAATAAACCAAAACAACAGTATGTGTGTAATAAAGAATACAGCTCCGGTAATATATAGAGTAACATCAAATTGCCACTTATAATCTACGCCATGTTCGGAAGCAGGCGTTGGTAACATCTTATCTATTAACGCTTCATGACATTCCCAAATTCCCCAAAGGCCCAGAAAGAAAAAAGCAATCATCAACCAAACCATAAGGTTGTTGACCTGTTTATTCACCACTTCTTCTCCTCTTAATATGGTCGAATATTCACTGGCTTTAGCTATTTGGTAAATAACAATAAAGACTAAAGCTATAATCAATATGATAAGAAATCCTGACATGTTCTCTATTTCTAGTAATTAAAAAAAATTAAGGTTTTTGAATAGTATGGATAGGTGTTAGCTTTGATGCAACAAGGCTTCTTTTAATAATGGGTGATTATTTGGTATCAAAGAAGATTTAGAAAGTGTGTTTGCAACGGTATAAATAAACAATCCAATAAATCCGGCAAAGATTCCAAACTCATACCAGCTCAGATGCCAATGTTCTCCCAACGGGCCAGGCATGGTCATGATGTAAAAATTGAGCCATTGACCAAAGATAATAAACATGGCCATAAACGTAACGGTGAAGTAGTTTCTCTTACTTGGGCGGCTCATCAATATCAAAATAGGCATGATGAAGTTGATAACAAATGTTGAATACCAAATAAACCCATAAGGCCCGTGTTGGCGAATTTTAAAATACCAAGTTTCTTCCGGAATGTTAGCATACCATATGAGCATGTATTGGTCAAACCACACATAAGCCCAGAAGATACTAAAAGCAAACATTAACTTCCCTAAATCATGAATGTGTTCTTTGTTTACGATTTCGAGATTGCCTTGATTTTTTAAATAAACAACCCACAAAAGAATAGCAGACATACCAGCTACAAAAGCACCGGCAAAAGTATACCAGCTAAACATAGTAGAGTACCAGTGTGCATCAATGCTCATAATCCACATCCAGGGTGTAGTGCTCATTTGAGTCAACGCATATACCAACAAAAAGCCGGCCGACCATTTTATAGTTGTCCAATAAATTTTAGTACTGTTTTTTGCGGCTTGCTCTTGAGCTAAAGAAAGCGAACGGAATTTCTTACCAAAGAATGCCCAAAGTGCAATAGTAACAACGGTGAATCCAACAAACATTGCGGGGTTCAAGAAAGGACTTTTACCTTCTAATATTTTGTCGCCATGTGGGTGTACCCAGTGGTATATTGGATTGTGTCCGTCAATATTAAACACAAATGCAACACACAATAATACGATGCCGGCAATTAGTCCAAAAATCCAAACATTGGCACCAATGGCTTCGGGAACTCTTTTGTAGGCTACCAACCAAGCGCCTTGTGCTAGTGATGCAGCTGCTTGAATAAAGATGCTAGCGACACCCACTAATAAAAAGAAGACACTATTGTGTAGTAATACAATCCAAAAACGGGTTCTTTCAGCATGCATGATTTCGTGATCAGTAGCATGGCTGTTCATAAGGGTAATAGCTCCTATTATCAAGGTAATAACACCCATCAATATAAGCACCAAGGAAGTAGTTTTTAGCTTGGCAGGTATCTCAAAACGATCAGTCATTGATATTCACTTTTAATTCTTAATATAAATAATTATTTAGCTTTATCGGCAGCGGCAGTATCAGTAGTCGTGGTGGCGGCAGTAGTACTAGCCATCAATTCAGCAGTGCCAAAGGTAAATGGAGCGCCACCATTTTCAGATTGGAATTTCTTGATGTAAGCTATCACTTGCCACCTTTGTTTGATGTCTAATTGTGCAGCATGCGACCCCATCATGTTTTTACCAAACTTAATAGCAGCATACATTTGACCCACAGGCATGTTTAAATACTTACCGTCTTTAAAATTGGCAGGAGCTGCAGCAAATTTACCATTACCATCATTATACAAAGGACCGTTTCCGTCAAGCTTTTGTCCATGACAAATACCGCAGTATATATCAAAAAGACGTTTCCCTTCTTCTAACTCAGCTTCGTTAAATCGAAGGTGTGTTGTAAATGTTTTGTAGGCATTGGTGTCTCCTTCTACCAAATGGTCAGGTAGTTCATGTCCTTGGGCAATAGTACCAGCAACCGGTAAACGACTCGTTTGTTTGTCACTAAAATTGGGGTTGTCCGTGTAAGCATCATAAGCACGTGAGTAAGTCATGTCCGGAGCATATGTCTTACCGGGGTTGCGTCGCATATTGCCACTATTACAAGCTGATACTCCTAACCCGATTATCAGCGCTGCTACCACTATGCTTTTTGTTTTATTCATAATAATGTTCTAAAAAATTCAAATTATGAGTGTGCCGATACAAATCCTTTTTTGTAATCGTCTTCTTTGTCCCATCTTCCATACCACCATCCTTCTTCTGCTACATCAATATAAGTTTCAGAAGCTCCGGTAGTTTTTAAGAAATCTAATACTTCTTGTTCTGATACGTGATCATTCATTTCAATAGTCAGCACAAAAGTATCATCGGTTTGACGAGGGTGAAAAATATGCTTCTTTACGCCCGGCATGATTTGATTCAGGTAACAAAATGTCAATACCATACCTACTGCAGCAAATAGCACCGTTAACTCGAAAGTGATGGGGATGAATGCAGGCAAAGCGAAATATGGCTTACCTCCAAAATTAATGGGCCAATCGCTTAAAAACACCCATGACATAAAGCTGAGCGCTGTAGCGGTACCGGTTAAGCCATATACAAAGCCGGCAACGTGCAAGTCTGTTTCTTTCAATCCCATCTCTTGATCTAACCCGTGTACTGGGAAAGGCGTATAAACATTGTGCATCTTATAGCCACTATGACGTACTTTTTTCACAGCGGGAAAGAGAACCTCCTCGTCAAGGTAAGTAGCAACTGCAAATTTTTTTACTGACATATTATATTCGTCAAAGTTATTTATTAAGTATATCGTTAGTATTGTTATTTCGTCTTAGTATCTTCCATTGAAGAAGAAAAATACGATTACCTATTAATGGTGCGCATGTTCTTCTACAAATTGCTCTGTACTTTGCTCTTCAATTTTCTCCATTTTCTTTTTATAGTTCGCACCAGATGTTTTCAATACAAACTTGATTTCTGCAATAGCAATTACAGGGAAGTATTTTGCAAATAAGAAGAAGCAAGTAAAGAACAAACCGAAGGTGCCTAAATAGAATCCAACTTCCGGCCAATCTGGAGAGTAATATGACCAAGAGCTAGGTAAATAGTCACGATACAAAGATGTAACGATAATTACGAAACGTTCGAACCACATACCGATATTTACTACTATCGACATAATAAAAGTAAACACAATGTTTCTACGAAGTTTTTTGAACCAGAACAACTGAGGTGATACTACGTTACAAGTCATCATTGCCCAATAGCTCCACCAATATGGTCCCATAATACGCCAGTTAAACGCATCTTGCTCATACACCACTTGGCTGTACCACGCCATAAACAACTCAGTTAGATAAGCCACACCCACTATGGAGCCGGTTAGTACGATTACTTTGTTCATTGCCTCGATGTGACCAATAGTAATGTACTCTTCTAAGCCCATGATGCTACGACACATAATCAATAGTGTTTGTACCATTGCAAAACCAGAGAAGATAGCTCCCGCAACGAAGTAAGGAGGGAAGATAGTCGTGTGCCATCCTGGAATAACAGAGGTAGCAAAGTCAAAGGATACGATTGTGTGTACAGAGAGTACCAGCGGTGTAGATAACCCTGCTAATACTAATGATAATGCTTCATGACGTTGCCAATTCTTAGCGCTACCTGTCCAACCGAAAGAAGCCAAACCATAAGAAAGCTTACGAAATTTTGTTTTGGCACGATCACGAATGGTTGCAAAGTCAGGAATCAAACCGGAGTACCAAAACAATAAGGATACGGTGAAGTAGGTTGAAATCGCAAATACATCCCAAAGTAGTGCCGAGTTAAAGTTGGGCCATAGTGGACCACGTGTATTAGGATAAGGCAATACGAAAAAGCCGTCCCATACGCGCCCCATGTGGAAGATGGGGAACTGACCAGCACACATTACGGCAAAAATAGTCATGGCTTCTGCAGCGCGGTTTACACCAGTACGCCAACCTTGTCTGAATAATAATAAGATGGCAGAAATAAGTGTACCGGCGTGACCAATACCTACCCACCACACAAAGTTGGTGATATCCCAACCCCAACCCACAGTACGGTTAAGCCCCCAAGTACCTAAGCCCCAATACACAAACCAAGTAACCGAGAAGATACCAAACGCCAATAAGGCGAGTGAAAAGAAAAAACCAACATACCACATTCGGCCGGGCTTAGCCTCAATAGGACGTACGATGTCTTCCGTAATCTGATGATAATCTTTATCACCATCTACCAGCGGCTCTCTTACAAACGATTCGTATTTTAAATGCATAGTGCTTTAAAAATGTATTATTAATTGTCAATTATTGTTTTTGTTTCCCCTCTTATTCTTACTTCTCTTTATTAACCTTTGTTCGTCAATATATTTATATATGTTTGTTGTGGAAGTCATCATTCGGGAATGTTTCTTTTCCGTTTGTGATAACAGCTTCTTTGGCTAAAAATTCAGCATTTCTGATTTTGCTTAAATAGTTAACGTTTGGTAAAGTGTGTATTTGTTCCATTACATAGAACATGCGCTCAGATTGGTCTTGTGTGCGCAGTCTATAAATCTCACTGTTCTTGTCATTCACATTACCAAATACAATGGCATCTGTAGGGCAAGATTGTTGGCAAGCCGTACGTGCTTCCCCATCTTTCATAGGGCGTCCTTCTTTCTTGGCATGAAGCTTCGCATCTTGCAAACGTTGTACGCAGAAAGAACATTTTTCCATTACACCACGACTACGTACGGTAACATCGGGGTTGAGTACCATGCGAGTTAAATCATCATTGATATCATCACGACGACCGTCTTCATACAAGTTATCATCAAAACAGTCGGCACCGTTCCAATCCATCCAGTTAAAGTGACGTACTTTGTATGGACAGTTGTTAGCGCAATATTTCGTACCGATACAACGGTTGTATGCCATTTGGTTAAGACCTTCACTGCTATGGTTCGTAGCTGATACAGGACAAACGTTTTCACAAGGTGCATTGTCACAATGCTGGCAAAGCATAGGTTGGAATACAGTTTGGATGGTATCCGGATCATCGGGCATACCACTAAAATAACGGTCGATACGAATCCAATGCATTTCCTGTGATTTCAGTACATGCGTTTTGCCTACTACAGACACGTTGTTTTCAGCCTGGCAAGCCATTAAGCAAGCACCACAACCAATACAAGCATTAATATCTATTGACATTCCCCAGTGAATACCGGGTGAAACATAATTAGGATACAAAGTCCCATTTTGGCGGAAGCCTTGTTCCATATCTTGAATGTTCCCTGGACCTTCTACATGTTTGGTATTATGCTTATCATGGGCTCCATGTTCTCCTCCGGGTTGGGCTTCTTCATCCCAAGGCAAGAAACTGTATTTACCAATCTCTGCCCTACGCTCATCTTGTAAATGAGCAGGATGTTTCTTAAATTCTTCTAGCGTGTACTCATGGAAAACCGGACGACCCTCATGGCTCATGTGTGTCTGTGTGATCGCAACCGGGTATGTTTCGGCAGTTTTGGTAATGGTTGCATTGATGGCATAATTATCAAAAGTGGTGCCGTTCCATGATTGGAAAGGATAGGCGTTTTTACCGGTATTAGCTGCAGCACGACCTACTTTTTCATCACGACCATACCCTAAGGCTACAGCCACAACATCATTATGAATACCAGGGGTAACGACAATTGGTAAAGTTAGTTCTTGACCATTTGCCGATATTTTTATGACACGTTTTTTAGCAACCACTTCCGTGATACTCGTCAATTCTTCTTCAAGTTCTTTTGCTTTTTTAGGCGAAACGCAAGCGTAGTTGTCCCACGTTGCTTTACTGATGGGATCCGGCATTTCTTGAAGCCAAGGGTTGTTACTCCATGCGCCACCTTTACCTATAGATACTTTCTCATACACCATCACTTCCATTCCTGCCGGTGCCTTTTTACTTTCGATGGCAGCAATAGCTGTAGCAGCATTTCCCGCAAAAGTAGCACTACTCATAGGTGTAGTAGCAACGATTTGTTGCGTAGAATCCGTAGCGGCACTAGTAACTGTTTTCTTAGATGTAACTACGCCCTCTTGTATGGCTTTATCAAAATTCTCTTGACTACCTAACTTGGTTAGCCAGTATTGATTCCAATATTGACCATAACTTTGTGTAGCGTCGGACCAAATTAATAAGCTATCTTGAAAAGCACGGGTTTTGAAAATAGGTGCAATACCTGGCTGCATCAAACTGTAGTAACCGGTTTTAGGCTCTGCATCACCCCAACTTTCCAAGTAATTGTGGTCGGGTACAATGATATTACAAAGCTGCGCAGTTTCATCATTTCTTTCGGCAAATGATACAGTAGTTGCTACTTTTTTCAATGCCTCAGCAAATTTAGCGCCTTGGTAATAGTCATAAACAGGATTTACATCATGTAGTAATAGTGTCCCTACTTGTCCGGCATTCATAGCCTCAACCATAGCAACAAATTCACTGTCTATACCTTGTTTGTAATTACTGCTGACACCCCAGTTAATTGTAGTACCATTGGCACCTATAGAAGCATTAATAGCATTTACGAGCGTTTGTACATTCACATCATTTGAACCGGAAACGACCAAGCCATTTCCTTTTTTCAAATCTTCCGCTGCTTTTACGATGCTGTCATTCAGTTTTTTGCTGGCAAATTTTGGTACCGTACCATTTAATGCATTGTATAAAGCAATCACTACAGCACCATATTCAGAAGGCTTGCAAGTAGCTCTCACATCTGCTGCTGCACCGGAGATAGTATGAATGGCTTCGAAATGATAGTGCCTTGCCATTTCAGGCTTTTTGGCACTTACTTTTCTTGCTTCACTGTATTGTTTAGAATATTCAGCCGGCGACAACCAAGTTCCCAAGAAATCAGCACCTATACTTACTATGGTCTTAGCTAAGTTAAATTGATAAGACGGAATGGTACGCTTGCCATAACTTGCTTCATTAGCTAATAACATCCCTGAATATGAAACTGCATCATAAGTAACATGTTTAAAATTCGGGTATTTGGCAAGGAACTGGCTGATGACATCTTTTGTTGTAGGGCTAATAATGGTTGAGGTAACCAAATAGCCTTGTTTGGAGGCTTGGGCGCCCAAAGCCTCTTTTACCTTTTTATCTACAGCTTCGAAAGTGGCTTCTTTTTGGCTAATGTACGGTTGTCTTAAACGAGCTTTATCATACAAGTTTAGTACTGAAGCTTGTACACGAGCAGTGGTAGCTCCTTTCGTAATCGTACAGCTTGTATTTCCTTCAATTTTGATGGGGCGACCATCACGTGTTTTTATTAATATGGAGCAATACTCCCCACCATCTACAAATGTAGAAGCGTAATAATTGGGAACACCGGGAGTGATGTCTTCCGGCTTGATAGCATAAGGAATCACTTTGCGAACAGGCATCTCACAACTAGATGCTAATACTGCTGCCGCAGTGCTAAAGCCTAAGTATTTCAAAAAGTCACGACGGGGTGTCGGCGCATCCAGCAAGTTACCGCTGACATCGAACGGCAAATCCTCTTTAAATTCATCCATTTGTTTCGGAGCTTCAGTTTGCTGAAGTTCTTCTACACCCATCCAATATTGTTTTTGACTCATAAAAAATTTAATGTTCTAGAAACTAATTTTTTCAAACATCACCAAAACAGCACCCACAATTTATTCTATAAAAAAGTATTGATTGAATTTCCAATGGCAAAATGCCCAAACATTAATAGTGACATTTTTGACATTCCAAACCACCGATATCTTCTACCGTTACGCCTGTACGTTTACCGGATTTGATTTCTTCATGGTATTTTTCAAAAATGCTGTAATAATTGTTATCAGCAAATTGTACTTGTGTTTGTCTGTGACAGTTTACACACCAACCCATAGAAAGCGGTGCAAATTGGTGTACTTCGTGCATGTCTTCTATTGCTCCATGGCAACGTTGACATTGAACTTTTCCGGCAACTACGTGCTGTGAGTGATTGAAGTAAACGTGATCGGGAAGGTTGTGTACTTTTACCCATTCAATAGGCTTACTAATGATATTGCCGTTTGCATCACGTTTGTAATCTTTTTTAGCAGGATCCCAACCGGTGTATTCGTATAATTTCTTTATTTCAGCAGTACCATTCACCTCTTTGCCTTCAGCAGTAATCAATTTTTCATCTCCTGTATATTCGCTAATTTGTTTGTGGCAATTCATACAAGTGGCAGGCGAAGGTACCATTGCCATCTTGCCCTTTTCAGCACTGGAGTGACAATAAAGGCAGTTAATTTGATTGATGCCCGCATGTACTTTGTGAGAGTAGAATATAGGTTGTTCAGGCATGTAGTTTTCCTGGTGCCCCATTTCTATAGCACCATTCGTAATCCAATAGCCACAAAAAACAAATGCAAGTATAACGGCAATAGCCACAAATACTTTGTTTCTATATACCGGAACATCTTTTACATTTGGAGTACCTGCAACGTCGTTAGCAGCACGGCGGAGACCTTGATTAGCACGCCAAAGAATAATCATCAGCACCAATAATGCGATAGTAATAAACGCATACATCCAGGTATTATCTGAAGTATCTGTTGTGGTGCCTGCTGCTGGTGCAGCTGTAGGAGCTTTGGGCGCTTCCACAGAATTAACATAAGTAAAGATGGCATCGATATCTTCGTCTGACAAGGATGCGAAACCAGGCATTGGAATTTTGTTCCACTTGTTAAATACTTCAACTGCATACTTGTCACCACTAGCCACTAAAGCAGAAGAGTTGCGCACCCAATCATGCAACCATTTTTTACTTGGCACTCTAGCTTCCACACCTTTTAGCGCAGGTCCTGTAGCATCCTTTAACGGATTGTGACATGCGGCACAATTGGATTGAAATAAAGCCTTTCCATCCGGCGCAGCGAATGAGGTATGAAGGTTTAAGAAGAGTGCTATTACCAATAAAATGGAAGTCCTTGCGATTTTCAGATACATCGTTTTATTAAATTCTGTCACAGGAATAAGAGTTTGGAAATTAACTTTCCTTTTACATGAAACAGGGCAAAACTACAACACAATAAGCAAAAGTTATAGCGATTTGTGAAAAAAATTTTCCTTTATTGACAAGGGTTTCAGCCAATATTTATTTATCAGCTATTTAATAGTGTCATAATTTTGTAAAGAATAACAATTCTATCTAATGAAAAAAAAACGATAAAAACAATCAGTTTTTCTTCATCATAAAATGACAATAATACCGACGAAATAGTACTTTATCACAAAAATATTTCTAAATGAAAAACTATTCATTATTAGACTCAGCAGCTATTTCTATTTGCTTTCTTGTAGGTAAAAGTATTAGTCGTAACGTAGTATCGTTGGTCATGTAACTAATTGCCCAATTGATAAAGATAACCAACTTGTTTTTGACACTTAAGATAAGCATGAGATGCAAAAACATCCAAAACAACCAAGCAAAAAGTCCTTGAAAACTAAAGGAAGGCAAATCTACCACCGCTTTGCGTTTTCCTACCGTAGCCATAGTGCCAGGATTCTTGTAGATAAAGGGTTTCAAGGTTTTTTGGTTTAGTATATTCTTAAAATTTAAGGCGAGATTCTTAGCTTGGTTGTTGGCTACATTTGCTAATTGAGGGTGACCATTTTTCCATTCCTCAGAAGGCATATATGCTATGTCTCCAATGGCGAATACATCTTCCAATCCTTTTATTCTATTATAGCTGTCAACCGTAATTCTATTTCCTCTTGCCAGCACATTCGTATCGATACCTTTAGGTACGTTCCCAGTCACTCCAGCCGTCCAAATAAGATTTCTAGAATGAATTTTTGTACCACCTTTTATTGAAACGACTATGCCATCATAATCCTCAATAAGTGCGTTAGTCATCACAATAACACCCATTTCAGTTAGGTATGCTTCTGCCTTCTTTTGAGAAACGCTTGACATCGCAGACAAGATTGCACCTGACCCCTCTATTAAATAGATATTGAGTGAAGAAAAGTCCATATCGGGGTAGTCCTTTGGCAGTACATGCTTTTTCATTTCTATCAATGCTCCTGCCAATTCAACACCTGTTGGACCACCTCCGGCAATCACGATATTCATGATACCGGATTTGTCTGCGTCTGATCTCAAAGCAGCTTCAAAGTTTAACAATATTCGGTTACGCAAGGCAATAGCATCAGTTGTAGATTTCATTGGGAAAGCATGCTTCTCAATATTTTCATTGCCAAAAAAATTGCTACGACAACCAGTAGCAATTACAAGATAATCATACACAAACTGACCAGAATTGGTATGAACTACTTTCTTTGACGTGTCAATGGATTCCACTAGAGCTAAGCGAACATGAACACTATCTTGATTCTGAAAAACCTTACGTAATGGGAAAGAAATAGAAGAGGGTTCTAACCTTGCAGTTGCAACTTGATAAAATAGAGGTTGAAACTGATGAAAATTGTACTGATCAATAATGGTAATATCAAAAAGAGATTTGTTCAGCTTTTTTACAAATTGTAATCCGGCGAAGCCTCCGCCTAATACAACTACTTTTGGCTTGTTCATAATTGCAAAAATATAAAAAATAAGCCCTGAGTCTATCAGGGCTTATTTTCTATTACGAAGAATGAGATTAATCTTTTCTCAAGTTAGGGAATGGAGGAGCCACATTTGATGGTCCATCTTCGCCAGACATTGCAGAGCGGAAGGTTACTGATTCAGGATTACCAGCTTCACCGTATTTAAACACGAAGCGGTTACGATCAATACCATGTTTTTCGCTCATGTACTCGATTACAGCATTTACGCGATCCCAGCTGCGTTGTTGTTGAACTTTGCTAGTATTACCGGCTCCGCTGATAACTACTTTACAAGTAGGGTTAGCAGACATTTGAGCGGCTAAGTTAGAAAGTTGTGCTTGCATACCAGGAGTGATACGAGCAGATGTACCTGCGAAGTTAAGAGCACCTGCAGCGATATTGCTACATGCTACAGCACCACCACAACCATCAGGACAAGGGCACTTGCCTACACCATCAGCATCAACTGGTTGACATTCTGTAGGAGTGATTAATTGTTTGTCACGATAATCAGGAACACCGTCACCATCAGTATCTAATGGACAACCGTGTGTATCAACCGCTACACCAGCAGGAGTATCAGGGCATTTATCCATTGCATCAGCAACTCCGTCGCCATCAGCATCAGGAATGTTAGCATTTGGAACTTTCATGTGACGTGGATCGCTCAGTTCGGAATAAGCAACATCCAATGGATTCAACCACCATAGAGGAGCAACTGTTTTCTTGCTGTTTCCGATATTGAAACCTAAGCCAACTGAGAAGTAGTTTAATACATCTTTATCAGAAGTAGGTAATGTTTTCCAAGTAGTAACACCATCAAAACCATCTCTCCAAGCCATAGAAATTTTGTCTTCTACAGAAAGTGTCATCAATTTTCCTAATCTTGCTTGCACACCCAAACCACCAACTAATGCAGGGGTATTTTGGGTACCTTTATCACGCTTACCATTGTGAGAATCTCTTCTTGCAATCGTTTCATAAGAATCATCGAAATAAGACATTTGATCGTAGATATCTTTTCTATCCTTGTATGTCCATTTGTTATTTGCTTGCTGCCAAGCATACGTTGATAAGAAATCCTGCGAATAAGACATCGGATTACCCATTTGATCAACATTGTTATCATTGGTAACATTTAACTTAGTTTGCCAAGATAGGAATGCTGGGCCTAAGAACCCATACAAACTTACAGCTGTTTTCGCTTTATGGAAGTTAACGTTGCCAATAGAACCAACTAATTGCAAAGAAGCCTCTGTAAATCTAGTTCTATAGTTTACATAAATCTCTTGACCATAGATGTACATATTGTTCGGGTCAATTGGATTTTGAGTAACTACATAAGGATAAAAATCGGCGTTTCTAAGTCTGTAGTCCAAACCGGTAGCACGACCGTGCATAAATTGGAAACGAGCAGACAAATAATAGCCCAATGCTTTACGAACGGTAAAACCATACCCTATAGCGTCACCAGGTTTAGTGGCATTCCAAGGCATTTTAGAAGTAACATCACCAAACACGTTCAAGAAACCCACGTTTACTCCTACTTCCCATTGGTTATTAGGTTTTGGAGGAAAGAAAGTTTCATGATTCATGTATTGTCTGTATTGAGTCATTTTTTTCTTTCCAGAAAAATAGCTCGAATCTAAGAAATCGTAGTTCTTTCCTCTGTACGTCATATCCGTAACTGAGGTCGCTGATTCCTGTGCCATTGCCGGCTGAAGTGCCATAGCAGAGCATAAACCAGCGAGCAATAGGTATTTTTTGTTTACCATAACAGATTGTTTATTTAAGACTTTGGTTTATCAATATTTTAGCAAAGGTATAGTAGAGATTGAAAAAAACAAACTTTATCTCATTATTTTTTTATCTCTATATTATTTCTATTACCTTTTACGACTAGCAAATCTATTGTAAATTTTTGTAGTTTGCCAAAAATATCTGTGCTTTTTTAACGACCTTCACGCGATTTTTCTAATAATAGTTCATGCGTTTAGTAAAACAAGTAATTGGAAATGAACTGACTCTTTTCGAAAAAAAATTTTCCGATAGCGTAAAGGGGACAAATCCTCTTTTAGATAGAGTGCTTCGTTTTATCATAAAAAGAAAAGGGAAGCAAATGCGTCCCATGTTTGTGTTGCTATCTGCTAAGATTGCTCAACAAATTTCAGAAAAAACCTATCGCGCAGCCTCTCTCATCGAATTGCTCCATACGGCCACATTAGTACACGATGATGTGGTGGACAATGCTATGTTGCGTCGGGGATTTTTTTCGGTAAATGCCTTATGGAAGAATAAAATTGCTGTTTTAGTAGGCGACTTTCTTTTATCAAAAGGGCTATTGCTTTCACTAGAGAATGAAGACTTCACGATTTTGCAAATTACTTCTCGTGCTGTAAAGGAGATGGCGGAAGGCGAATTATTGCAGATGGAAAAAGCTCGAAAGTTAGATATTAAAGAAGAAATATATTTTGAAATAATCAGAGCTAAAACTGCGTCACTACTTTCAGCAGCTTGTGCTGCCGGCGCCTATTCTGCAACAGGAAGCCTTGAAGTTGCTGAACAATTTCGGGGCTTTGGCGAAAAAGTGGGTATTGCCTTTCAAATAAAAGATGATTTGTTTGATTATGGGCAAGACAGCATTGGCAAACCCACCGGCATTGATATAAAAGAGAAAAAAATGACCCTGCCACTTATTTATACGTTGCAAGTAGCAGATGCGGCAACCAAGCGTAAAATAATTTACATTGTAAAAAACCAAAACACAGACAAGCAAAAAGTAAATGAAGTTATTGCTTTGGTGAAACAGCACGGAGGCATTGAGTATGCCACCGAAAGAATGAATCAATACAAAAACGAAGCTTTATCTCTTTTAGAATCTTACCCGGACTCTGAAGCAAAAGAAGCCATGAAGGAATTGGTACAATACGTTATTGATCGCAGCCATTAGTGCAATAGTTTTTTAAACTACCGTATCAACAACTACCTATTTCCGTCTCTAAAAACAAATTGACAAGTGAACCACATTGAAATAGTAGGGGCAAGAACACATAACCTAAAGAATATTGACCTCAATATACCCAAAAATAAGCTAGTGGTCATCACCGGTATCAGTGGAAGTGGTAAGTCATCATTGGCTTTTGATACCATTTTTGCGGAAGGGCAGCGCCGGTATATGGAAAGCTTTGCCGCTTATGCTCGGCAGTTTTTAGGAGATATGGAGCGACCGGATGTGGATAAAATATCAGGGCTTTCACCTGTTATATCTATCGAGCAAAAAACCACCAATCGCAACCCCCGTTCTACTGTTGGTACCGTTACTGAAGTGTATGATTTTCTTCGACTGCTCTTTGCCCGTATCGGTATAGCGTACTCGTATCATACGGGAAAGCCCATGATAAAATTTACGGAAGAAGAAATCATTACCCATATCCGAACACACTTCGCTACCAAGCGCATCATCTTATTGGCACCGCTGATACGTGGGCGCAAAGGGCATTACAGAGAATTGTTTGAACAGCTCCGTAAGCAAGGATATATCAAAGTACGGATTGATGGTGAAGTGACGGATATCAAAGAGCGTATGCAATTAGACCGGTATAAGATTCACGATATCGAATTGGTGATAGACAGGCTACTGGTGCAAGATGAGGCGCAAGCAAGATTGAGTCAAGGGGTACAAAAAGCACTGCATTCCGGAAAGGATTTAATGATGGTGTTGGATGCAGACACAGGTGCTATTTCTCAATTTAGCAAGCAGTTGATGTGTGCAGATAGTGGGTTGTCTTATGAAGAACCCTCACCGAATACTTTTTCGTTCAACTCTCCATATGGTGCCTGTCCTACCTGTCGTGGGTTGGGACATGTCTATTCCATTAATATGAACGAGGTGCTGCCGGATACGAATAAATCCATTCAAGATGGAGGCATCCTTCCCTTGGGTGCAGAACGTGAAGGATGGGGATATAAGCAAGTGGTAGCCTTATCCAAAAAACACCAAATACCTCTAACGAAACCGATCAAAGATTTGCCCAAAGAAACACTCAATATTGTTCTTTATGGCAATGAAAAGGGACTCATTACATACAACAACACCGAAGCGCTTACAAGCAATGAAGTTAAGCCATTGGAAGATTATGAGGGTATCGTCAACATGATACTGCGTTGGTTTAACGAAAGTACATCGGAACCTATTCGTGACTGGGCAGAGAAGTATATGCAACTGGATACTTGCAACGAATGTAATGGCACAAGATTGAGGAAAGAAAGTCTTTGGTTTCGTATCGATCAGGAAAATATTGCATCACTGGCACAACGTTCTATACAAGCCTTGTTTGATTGGTTTCAACACATTGAAAGCCGCCTGCAAGAGAAACAAAATATTATTGCCAAAGACCTCATCAAAGAAATTAGAGACCGCTTGCATTTTTTGTTGGATGTGGGATTGCATTACCTTTCTTTGAATCGACCAACGCGAAGTCTCAGTGGTGGCGAGTCGCAACGCATCCGATTGGCTACACAAATCGGCTCTCAACTTTCCGGCATCACCTATATCCTCGATGAGCCCAGCATTGGCTTGCATCAACGAGATAATCACAAACTGATTGGTGCTTTAAAAAACCTTCGGGATGGTGGCAACTCCGTATTGGTAGTTGAGCACGATAAAGATATTATGCTGGCAGCCGATCACTTGATAGATATTGGCCCGGCAGCCGGTATTCATGGTGGGCGCATTGTGAGCGAAGGCACACCACAGTATATCTTATCCCAACATACCACCACTGCCGATTACCTTAATCATAGCTTACGCATAGCCGTGCCTCAGGAACGGAGAAAAGGAAATGGAAA
>JAKQGX010000001.1 GCA_029573235.1 Bacteroidota bacterium | reverse complement strand
TGCCTGCATCTTGCTATACCTATAGGACTCGAACCTCTTGTGTGGCGCCCATCGCCGGTATCTTTTGTATCACTTAAGAACTACCCAAACCCGTTCTTTTCAATACCCTCATTTCGTTTGGGAGTGCAAAGGTAGCAACCTTTTTCTTTTCTCCAAATTTTATTTCAACTTTTTTGAAAAATTTTCTTTCGAAAACTGAAACGTATTGCTGTGATAACGTCGGTAAGAACTGCCCTCGCATCGTATAGAATACCTGTTTGATGTTTGGGAGAGCAAAGGTAAGGGCAACTTTCAAAATAAAAAAATCAAGTTTGAAAATTGTTACAAAACAAACACAACTTTCGATCTTTTATGCGAGGAAAACGATCGTTTTTAGCAGGCACCCAACATGGTCTATATCAGCTACAGAAAAGGGTTATAACAAATGTAAGTCGTGTATCAAAAGTAAATATTGCTTCTCCCGAATATTTTTTTCTGTTACGCATTAATTAAGGCTATAATCTCCAACAATAGCTCCTTTCTTTTATACCACTTGTGTACTATCTTGCATCAAAACGCCCATAACAATGATAAAAAAAGTATTGATAGGCATCGGAGTACTACTGGTTATTATTCAGTTTATTCGTCCGACACCCAATAAATCTACTGACCAATCAAAAGATATATCGACCATCATTGAAGTACCGGAGGAAGTACAGAAAGTATTGCGCTCTTCTTGCTACGACTGTCATAGCAACAACACTACTTACCTCTGGTACGATAATGTGCAACCCGTTCGTTGGTGGGTAGAGCATCACATCAAAGAAGGAAAAAGGGAATTAAATTTCTCAGAGTTTGCAACGTATAATATAGAAAAACAACTCAAAAAGATTAACGACATTGGCGAAGTGATAGACAATGACGAAATGCCATTGAAGGCTTATACTTTGATGCATAAAAATGCAGTATTATCAGAAGCACAAAAAGAAATGATCGTTAACTGGGTGAATGATACATACGACCTTCTCGACAGTCAAGACAGTAGTGAAGAATA
Organism: Bacteroidota bacterium; assembly: GCA_029573235.1. Lineage (GTDB taxonomy): Bacteria > Bacteroidota > Bacteroidia > Chitinophagales > Chitinophagaceae > JAFIGV01. The sequence goes on along the minus strand of JAKQGX010000001.1, from coordinate 90,698 downwards.
GCGCTTCATGTATTACATCCTGCTCAACAAACATTAAAGGACTGCCTCTTTCTAAAAAGACAGTCCTTCTTTTATTAACTCTTACGACTGTATCAATCAACAACACAAGTCAATAATAGCGTCATACTTTCATCTCGAATATTACCCATACACAAACTGACCATAGCTACTTTCGATAATTATTTCTTTCTTTTCTGCAGCTTCTACGTGTCCTGATATTTGTGCATCTATTTGGAAAGAGCGCGCGATCGAAACAATGTCTGCTGCGGTGTCTTTATCGGTATATATTTCTAAGCGTTGCCCCATGTTAAACACTTGATACATTTCTTTCCAATCGGTTTGGGCAGCAGCTTGTATCATGGTAAACAAGGGCGGCACAGGCAATAAATTGTTTTTTACTACACGCAAGGGTTTGGGTAAGTAGTGTAGAATTTTACTTTGTCCACCGCCACTACAATGGATGATGCCATGAATATTATTAAAGTGCTTTTGCAATATTGAGAGTACCACAGGGGCATAAGTTCTGGTAGGAGACAGTATCATCTTGCCAACATCCAGACCTGTTTCGGTGGCATCCGTCAAAAAGTATTTACCATTATACACTACTTCATCCGGTAGATTGGGATCCACACTTTCGGGGTATTTTTGTGCGTAGGTTTTATGGAGCATTTCATGGCGTGCACTCGTGAGTCCGTTACTGCCCATACCGCTATTGTAAGCTGTTTCATACGATGCTTGTCCATAACTCGCTAGCGATACCACAACATCCCCAGCTGCAATGTTTTCGTTTGTAATAAGTTTATCTCTACGCATTCTGCAACTCATCGTTCCATCAACAATAACGGTACGTACAACATCGCCTACATCTGCTGTTTCACCTCCCAAAAACTTAATATCTATACCATACGATTGCATTAAATCGAAGTACTCTTGGCTGCCATTGATGATTTGCGAAATAACCTCACCGGGAATAAGGTGTTTGTTTCTCCCAATTGTGGAAGAATAGGTAAAAGGACCGGTAGCCCCAACGCAGAGTAAGTCGTCAATATTCATTACAATGGCATCAACGGCTATTCCTTTCCACACTGATAGGTCACCTGTTTCTTTCCAATACAGATAGGCTAATATGGATTTGGTACCTGCACCATCCGCATGCATTAGGTTGCAATAGCTTTCGTCACCACCCCAGTAGTCGGGATATACTTTGCAAAAGGCATTCGGGAAAAGTCCTTTGTCTAGTTTTTGAATGGCTTTATGCACATCTTCTTTTTGCGCCGATACGCCTCTAAGATTATAACGATTATTGTCAGTCATGGTAGAAATGGAAAGAGCAAAGATAATTTATCAGAGCGGATAGCCAACAAAGGGTCGGATAAACTAGCTACGATTCGTAACAGGAGTTGTGCCTTCAACCCACTTCCCTTCTGTTTCACAAAAAGACTTTCATTTTTCGTAGATAGATTTACATAGTTTAGTACTATGGTACTGGCAACTGATTTTTATAGACGAGCCGATGTTGTTCAGGTGGCAAAAGATTTAATCGGCAAAAAAATCATTACCGAAATAAATGGTTACAAAACCAGCGGTCGCATTGTGGAAACCGAAGCCTATGCCGGCATTGACGACAAAGCATCACATGCCTACAACCATCGACGAACGCAGCGAACAGAAATCATGTACGCAGATGGAGGTGTGGCGTATGTATATCTGTGTTATGGGGTGCATCATTTATTCAATGTGGTAACGAATATAGCCGGTATCCCTCATGCCGTGCTCATCAGAGCTATTGAACCATTGGAAGGTATCGACACCATGTTGCAACGAAGAAAGAAGGCACATGTGACTCCCAGCTTAACCGCGGGTCCCGGCGTATTAAGCGCTGCGTTGGGGATTCACACAAAACATACAGGAGTAGATTTACGAAGTAGTTTAATAAGGATAGAAGACATGGGGATAGTTGTACCCGAAAGCCACCTTGTTATTACTACCCGAGTTGGGGTAGAATATGCAGGAAAAGATGCTCTGCTACCCTATCGGTTTTATGAAGCCGGAAACCCATTTGTGAGTAAAAAATAAGTGATTGCAGCGATGTTCATCCCTGATATGAAAATAACATTGTGAAGCCTTAAGGTATGTTTTTGAAGGGGTGCTGCCAATCGCTATGCAGACTTGATATATATTGATGTTGGGGGCAACTCACCAAATGGTCGTTTACCATACCACTAGCTTGCATAAACGCATAGCAAATAGTAGTACCTACAAATTTGAACCCAAGCTTTTGCAAATCTTTGCTCATAGCCAAGCTCTCTGTAGTACTTACCGGAATGTCACCGGTAGTTTTGTAATGATGATTGATGGGGCAATACTGGACAAACTGCCAAATGTACTCAGCAAAACTCCCCCACTCTTTTTGAACTGCTAAAAAGCATTTGGCATTTTCTACAGTTGCTTTAATCTTCAATTTGTTTCGGATAATGCCGGCATCGAGCAATAGCGATTGTACTTTCGCCTCGCTGTAATGTGCAATAATATCGGCATCAAAGTGGTCAAAAGCATTCCGAAAATTAGTGCGTTTATGCAAAATAGTTTTCCAACTGAGTCCTGCTTGAAATGCATCCAAAACTAAAAACTCAAACAACTTCCGGTCGTCCAGTAAGGGAATACCCCATTCTTCATCGTGGTATTGGCACATCTGCGGGTCATTACCAGGCCATGTACATCCTTGTATGGTGTTGTTGGAATCACTCATTTGATAAGTGTTGAATCACTTCCGCTAATGGCAGTTTTTGTTGGGTGCCGGTTCTGAAATCTTTGATGCTGATGAGTTGTTGTGCACGCTCCTCATCACCCAATAAAAGTACAAAGGGAATGTTTCGCTTATGGGCATACTTCATTTGTTTATCAAATTTCACCGCATCAGGGTAAAGCTCTGTTGCAATGCCGGCATTTCGCAATTGCTGCACTACCTGCAAGGCATAGGTTTCATTTTCACCTCCAAAATTGACCACCATTGCTTTACAACCCGACTCTAATGCCTCCGGAAACAAACCCAATTCTTCTATAACATCATATATTCTATCCACACCAAATGAAATGCCCACACCCGACAATCCTTTCAAGCCAAACAAACCGGTGAGATCATCATAACGTCCACCGCCACCAATACTTCCCATTTTCACGGCAGCAGTTGTTACTTCTACAATGATGCCGGTATAATAATTCAATCCTCTGGCCAGGCTGGCATCAACGGCAATAGTACCGCTCCAATCAGAAGATTTCAATGTTTCGTAATACTGTAAGGTTTGTTTCAATTCTTCTACTCCTTGCAATCCAATAGTGCATTGGTGCTCTTGCATGAGTTGTGCCAATTGCTCCAATATTCCATCGTTTGTGCCGGACAAAGAAATGATGTTTTGTATTTTGGTGATTCCTTCTGCATCAATACCTCTGTTATGCAACTCTTTGGTAACGCCCTCCCAGCCTATCTTATCCAACTTATCAATGGCAATGGTAATATCCATCATTTGGGATTCATGTCCGGCTATGGCAGCCATGCCGGCAAGTAGTTTACGGCTGTTTATCTTAACGGTAACTTGTGGTACTGCCAAGTGATGAAATGCACTTTGATATATACAAAGCAACTCGGCTTCATTAATGAGGGATGTGCTGCCCACTACATCGCAATCGCACTGCCAAAACTCCCGATACCTTCCTTTCTGCGGGCGGTCGGCACGCCATACGGGCTGCATCTGATACCGCCTGAAAGGAAAGGCTAACTCATGTTGATGCATGACTACATAACGAGCAAAGGGAATGGTGAGGTCATAACGCAAGGCACGCTCTGTAACTACCGGTGTGGAATAGGGTTTTTCCAATAACTTTTGCCATTCTTCATTCAAATTCTTTTTGTCCGCATCCTTTTTTTCATGCAGTCCGTTGTTCAGTATTTTAAAGATCAATCGGTCGCCTTCTTCACCATATTTGCCCATCAGCGTGGTTAGATTTTCCATTGATGGTGTTTCTAAAGGCTGATAGCCATAGCGCTCAAAAATGGTTCGAATGGTCTGAAGAATATATTGTCTTTTACGTACTTCGGAAGGAGAAAAATCTCTGGTTCCTTGAGGTATGGAAGGTTTCATATTAGCGGTTCAAAAATAACGAATCAGTAAGTATTACAAAGCAAGTTGGGCGAATGATTCTATTGCCACAAGAGATATTTCAATTGGGTAAACACTTTTGTCACCGTTACTGAAATAAAAAAGCCCCTCATGGTGAAGGGCTATAAAAGGCAATCAGAAATGCTTATACAGTAGGCATGGAAGGCATTTCTTGCGGATATTCTTTATTTTCCAATTTGCATCTTACGGCAGAAAATGCTTTCAATGTTAACTCAATATCCTCGTCCGTATGCACGGCGGTAGGTATTAGTCGTAGGATGATTTGCCCCTTCGGAATCACCGGATATACTACTACCGAGCAGAAGATGTTGTAGTTTTCACGAAGGTCGAAAACCAATTGTGTAGCGTCAAACAAGCCACCGGCCATCTTTACGGGCGTTACCGGTGTGTTGGTGGTACCGATATCAAACCCATTATCACGCAATCCTTTTTGTAGTTTATTAACGTTATTCCAGAGTTGTTCTTTCAACTTGGGTTGGGTGCGCAATAGTTCTAATCGTTTCAAATTGCCTACCACAATTGGCATGGGCAACGACTTGGCAAATACTTGTGAGCGCATATTGTAACGAAGGAATTTCAGCACCTTCGCATCACCAGCAATAAAGCCTCCGATGCTCGCCATCGATTTGGCAAAGGTGGAAAAATACAAGTCGATATCTTTCGTACAATTTTGCTCTTCACCAATACCGGCACCGGTTTTACCCATTGTGCCGAAGCCGTGTGCATCATCTACAAAAAGACGAAAATCATATTTCGTTTTCAGGGCAGCAATTTCCGCCACACGACCTTGGTTGCCACTCATGCCAAACACGCCTTCTGTAATGACCAATATGCCACCACCCGTAGTAGCCGCCATTTCGGTAGCACGCTGCAATTGTTTTTCGCAGTCGGCTACATCATTGTGCTTAAATACATACCGATGACCGGGGTGCAAGCGCAGCCCATCTATAATACAAGCATGGCTTTCGGCATCATATACTACTACATCTCTACGGCTGCAAAGGCTGTCGATAGCAGATACCATACCTTGATAGCCGTAGTTGAACAGCATAGCATCTTCTTTACCTACAAACTCTGCTAGGTTTTTTTCCAGTAAATCGTGGTTATCCGAATTACCACTCATCATGCGAGCACCCATAGGATAGGCCATTCCCCATGCAGCTGCAGCTTCGGCATCTACCTTGCGCACGTCCGGGTGATTGGCTAAGCCCAGGTAGTTGTTGAGGCTCCACACAATACGCTCCTTTCCTTGGAACATCATTCTATTTCCTAACTCCCCTTCTAATTTCGGGAAAGCAAAATAGCCCGGAAACTTTTCGGCATAATCACCAATGGGGCCGAGTCTGCTTTCAAATTTGGCAAATAAATCCATTTGATTGGTATCGTTTAAATATTAAGGTTGAGAAAAATTTTCGCAAAATTAATTAAAAATTTGTGTGGAATGATGTGGGTGGGTTCCAATAAGTAGTGTAGCAATATTTGAAAAAGAAAATTGAACAAAAACATTAAATTTTAACTTTGAAAAACAACAAATTATCTACTGAAATTGAACGAAGAAATAAAACAAGACAAGCAAGTTAAATCTAAGCAACGTGTGGCTGACCACGGAGAAGTTTTTACTAACCAGCGTGAAGTAAATGCGATGCTTGACCTTGTGAAACACGAAACCGAACGCATTGACAGCCGTTTTCTTGAACCTGCTTGTGGTAATGGAAACTTCCTTGCGGAAGTGCTTAACAGAAAACTGAACGTAGTTGACCACAAATATTCCCATACTCAAATTGAGTGGGAACGCTATGCTGTTCTTGCTGTATGCAATATTTACGGAGTGGACATTTTGCAAGACAATGCAGAAGAATGTCGCCAGCGATTGCTCAATATCTTTAAAGAACGCTACAACGCTTTGTTTGCCGACAAATGCAAGCCCGAAGTGCTGCGTAGTGTTGAATTTCTACTTCATAGAAACATTCTTTGGGGTGATGCTTTGGACTTTACGAATCCGCAAACCAAACAGCCTATTATTTTTAGTGAGTGGAGTGCCGTAAATGGAACCATGCTGAAACGAAGAGATTATATGTTTAAATTTTTGGTAGAAAAAACACATCAATTCTCTTTGTTTAATGATGAGGGGGAAGCTGCAGCTATTGATGAGCCGGTTAAGGAATACCCTTTAATTCATTTTTTAAAATTGGGTGAAAATGGATGAGAATGAACTTTCTTACAAAATAATAGGGGCAGCAATGGAATTACATAGAACTTTAGGCCCGGGGCTGCTGGAATCTGTTTATGAAGCGGCATTAGCTTATGATCTCAGAGAGATGGAAATAAATGTAGCCTCCCAAGTACCTATGCCTATGGTATATAAAGATGTAAAAATGGAAGTAGGATATCGAATTGATTTGCTTGTAGAAAACAAAGTAATCATAGAAATTAAATCAGTAGAAAATCTGACACCGGTACATTTTGCGCAAACACTCACCTATTTGAAACTGGCGGATAAGAGATTGGCTTTGCTAATTAATTTCAACACAAAATTATTAAAGGATGGAATACATAGAATTGTCAATAAGTTATAATAAAAGATAGAAGAAAAAGATGCCACGCAAAGCTCGAAAAGAAGAATCTTGACGGTCTTAGCGTGAAAAAATAAATTTCACGCAAAGTTCGCAATGACTTTCGCAAAGCTCGCAAATGAAAAACCTCTGCGGTCTCTGCGTGAAAAAAATAAAGATGCCACACTAAGCTCGCAATGAAGAATCTTAGCGGTCTTTGCGTGAAAAAAAATAAAGATGCCACGCAAAGTTCGCAATGAAGAACCTTAGCGGTCTTTGCGTGAAAAAAATAAAGATGCCACGCAAAGCTCGAAATGAAGAATCTTAGCGGTCTTTGCGTGAAAAAAAAATAAAGATGCCACTCAAAGCTCGCAAATGAAAAACCTCTGCGGTCTTAGCGTGAAAAAAATAAATTTCACGCAAAGTTCGCAATGACTTTCGCAAAGCTCGCAAATGAAAACCTCTGCGGTCTCTGCGTGAAAAAAATAAAGATGCCACACTAAGCTCGCAATGAAGAATCTTAGCGGTCTTTGCGTGAAAAAAAATTTCACGCAAAGCTCGCAAATGAAGAATCTTAGCGGTCTTTGCGTGAAAAAGAATAAAGATGCCACGCAAAGCTCGCAAAGGAAAAAACTTAGCGTTCTCTGCGTGAAAAAAAATAAAGATTCCACGCAAAGCTCGAAAAGAAAAACCTTGGCGGTCTCTGCGTGTGAATAAATATAAATTTCACGCAAAGCTCGCAATGACTTTCGCAAAGCTCGAAAAGAAAAACCTTGGCGGTCTCTGCGTGTGAATAAATATAAATTTTACGCAAAGCTCGCAATGACTTTCGCAAAGCTCGAAAAGGAAAAAACTTAGCGTTCTCTGCGTGAAAAAATTAAATTTCACGCAAAGCTCGCAATGACTTTCGCAAAGCTCGCAAATGAAAAACCTCTGCGGTCTCTGCGTGAAAAAAATAAAGATGATTCAAACTAACTACAACCCCGATGTACTCAGTTGCTTAGCTAACCTAAGCAACGACGAAGTATTTACCCCACCCGGTTTGGTAAACAATATGTTGGATTTATTGCCAAAAAAATTATGGAACAACCCCGATGCAAAGTTTTTGGACCCGGTGAGTAAAAGTGGTGTGTTTTTACGTGAAATAGCCAAGCGACTGATGACAGGTTTAGAAAAGAAAATACCCGACAAACAAAAACGCATCAACCATATTTTTGAAAAGCAATTGTATGGCATAGCCATTACAGAACTAACCGCATTACTAAGCCGGCGCAGCGTGTATTGCAGCAAAACCGCCAACGGCAAATACTCCATTTGCGAAACTTTCGATAATGCGCAAGGCAACATACGTTATGAACGTATGCAACATACTTGGGAAAACGGCAAATGCATACAATGCGGTGCCAGCCAAGAAGTATATGAGCGTGGCGATGAAGCCGAAAGCTACGCTTACAACTTTATACATACAGACAAACCTGAAAAAATATTCAATATGAAATTTGATGTAATTATTGGAAATCCGCCTTATCAGTTGAATGATGGCGGTGCTCAAATGAGTGCAAGCCCAATCTATCATAAATTTATTCAGCAAGCCAAAAAATTAAACCCAAAATATTTGGTAATGATTATTCCTGCTAGATGGTATTCGGGTGGAAAAGGATTAGATGAATTCAGAGATGAAATGCTGAAAGATAAGCGAATAAAAGTTTTGCACGACTTTCACGAAACTTCAGATGTTTTTCCGGGTTTAAATATCAGAGGAGGAATTTGCTACTTTCTTTGGGAAAAGGATCACAATGGAGAATGTGAAGTAATCAATCACAACAAAGGCGAAACAATAACAGCTAAACGCTCTTTGCTTGAAAAATCGGCAAACATTTTTGTTCGGTACAACCAAGCTATGAGTATTCTTTCAAAGGTTCAAAAACATAAAGAAAAATCATTTTCTATTTTAGTAAGTTCTCATAAAGCATTTGGGTTAAGAACTTATGTTCGAGGTAAAAATGAACCATTTGAAGGCTCTATTAAATTATATCAGAATGGAGGCGTTGGATACATAAAGAAAGATGAAGTAATTAAAAATCAGCAATGGATAAAGGACTGGAAAGTCGTTATTCCGTATTCTAGCCCAGGCGATGATTCTTTTCCGCATTTGATTTTAAGTAAACCAATTGTCGCATCGCCAAACTCAGCTTGTACCGAAACTTATTTAGTAATAGGACCTTTCGCAAATGAAAAGACCTGTAAAAATGTTTCTACTTACTTACGTACCCAATTTGTTCGTTTCCTTATTTTATTACTAAAACCAACACAACACGTTACACAAAAAACATATGGTTTCGTTCCCCTTCAAGACTTTTCCGAGTCGTGGACAGACGAAAAACTCTATAAGAAATACGGTTTAGCAAAAGAAGAAATAGCCTTTATTGAAAGTATGATTCGCCCAATGGACCTGAGCCAAGCAGAAGAATGAGGTATGCGTAAAAAAGAATTTTTCCCGCCACGCCCAAGCGTTAGTCTTACTATTTATAAAATAAATTCACAATTTATATGGCGAAATTAAAAGTTGAAAACACCGAAATAAGTGTTATATCAGTTGAAGATAAAGATTACATCTCTTTAACCGATATGGCAAACGCCAAAGAAAGTGAGAGCCGTGCTGCAGATATTATTAAAAACTGGCTGAGAACTCGTTATACACTTGAATTTTTAGGTACTTGGGAGCTTATCCATAACTCAAATTTTAAAGTGGTGGAATTTGACCACTTTAAAACGCAAGCCGGGTTACCCAGCTTTGTATTAAGTGTTTCGGAATGGATTGAAAAGACCGGGGCTATTGGCGTAATGGTTAAAAAGGGGAAGTACGGTGGCACCTATGCACATAAAGACATTGCCTTTGAATTTGGTTCGGCAATCAGCGTGCCCTTTAAGCTATATTTAATCAATGAATTCCAACGGCTAAAAGAAGAGGAACAAAAACAAATCGGTTGGTCTGCAAAACGCGAACTCACCAAAATTAATTATCATATTCATACAGATGCTATCAAAAACAACCTTATTCCTAAAGAACTTAACTCAAAAGAAACAAGCATTGTTTATGCAAATGAAGCCGATGTGTTAAATATGGCTTTGTTTGGAATTACTGCCAAACAATGGAGAAATGCTAACCCTGATTTGCAAGGCAATATAAGAGATTACGCATCTATCAACGAATTGATATGTTTGGCAAACATGGAAAATCTGAATGCTGTTTTTATCAGCGAAAATATAGCTCAACAAGAACGCTTGATACGCTTGAATAAAATAGCCATTCATCAAATGCAAATTTTACAAGAAGTGGAAAACCGAAAATTATTGAAATGAGTAAAAAAGAATTTTTTCCGCTACGCCCAAGCGTTAATCCTACCATTTACGCGTATGAGTTGCCCAATGATACTTCTCGCAAAGGGCAAATAAAAATTGGCTATACGGATCGTGATGCTCATACACGCATTAAAGAACAAATTGGGGCTACCCGTGCCGATTTTAAAATTGTGTTTGAAGAAAGCGCCATGCGGGCAGACGGAAGCAGCTTTACCGATAAAGCAGTTCACGCTTTATTGCGTAAAGACAAAATAAAAAATCCGGAAGGCGAATGGTTTGTTTGCACACTCAACCAATTGCGCAAAGCCATTCACGAAATAAAAACAGGCGAACGCACTGAAGATAATCGGGTGCTGAATTTTGGTATGCGGCCCGAACAGCAAGAAGCCGTAAGCAAAACCATGGCTTATTTCAAGAGTTTTAAAAAAGAAAACCCAAACAAAGCACCTCATTTTCTTTGGAACGCCAAAATGCGTTTCGGTAAAACTTTTACCACCTATCAGCTTGCCAAGCAAATGAAATGGAAAAAGGTATTGGTTTTAACGTTTAAACCGGCCGTAGAAGATGCTTGGTGCGAAGATTTGAATAACCACGTTGATTTTGAAGGTTGGACTTTCTTCTCAAAAAATGAAGCCGAAAACATTTCTAAGCCTGCCCTGAGCAAAGCCGAAGGGAAAACTGATTTGTCAAAAACCAATTTAGTGTGTTTCGGTTCGTTTCAAGATTATTTAGGAACACAAAAAGATGGCAGCATCAAAGTAAAAAACGAATGGGTGCATAAAACCGAATGGGATTGCATTGTGTTCGACGAATACCATTTTGGGGCTTGGCGAGAAAATGCCAAAGATTTGTTTGGTAAAGACAGCGAAGCTGAAAAAGAAATGGAAGATTTTAAAGAAATAGAACAAAAAGGATTTGCGGATGAGGATAAAGTAGATGTGTTGGAAGGCATCTTACCCATCAAAGCCCATCATTTTTTATACTTGTCGGGTACACCATTTCGTGCTATCAATTCGGGTGAATTTATTGAAGAACAAATTTTTAACTGGACCTATTCAGACGAACAACGGGCTAAAGAAAATTGGGACACTTCGGCTACACTCCGTGCCCCAAATGATTCGTTGAGCGAAGTCGAAGCCAATCCTTATGCAAGTTTGCCACGCATGGTTATGCTCACTTATCAACTTCCAGAAACCATTACTAAAGTTGCCGAGTTAGGCGAGTTTGATGGCTTTGACCTGAACATATTTTTTAAAGCTGAAGGCGAAGGAAGCAAAGCCCATTTTAAATACGAGGATGATGTGCAGAAATGGCTGGACTTAATTCGTGGTTCGTTTCAGGAGCAAATTGTTGATACGCTAAAATTAAAAACAGAAAAACCTCCCTTGCCTTATTCTGATGCACGACTGAAAAGCGTATTGAATCATACCTTTTGGTTTTTGCCTTCGGTTGCTGCTTGCCACGCAATGGCAAACTTGCTAAAAAAACGCAACAACCAGTTTTATCACGATTACAAAGTAATTATTGCAGCAGGAACAGAAGCAGGAATTGGTGTAAAAGCATTGGAACCGGTTTTAAACGGAATGGACGAGCCGTTGCAATCAAAAACCATTACGCTTTCTTGCGGCAAACTAACAACCGGCGTTTCGGTAAAACCCTGGACAGGAATTTTTATGCTTAGAAATTCTTCGAGTCCTGAAACGTACTTCCAAGCAGCGTTTCGTGTGCAAACGCCTTGGGTAATCAAAAACCCCGACAGTAAATCGCCTAACAAAGAAGAAATTTTAAAAGAAGAATGTTATGTGTTTGACTTTGCACCCAACCGTGCATTAAAACAAATTGCCGAATATGCTTGCAACTTAAATATCAACGAAAGCAATCCCGAAAAGAACGTGCAGGAGTTTATCAACTTCTTGCCTGTGTTGGCTTATGACGGCAGTTCCATGAAACAAATAGATGCTGCAGGAATTCTGGATATTGCTATGAGTGGTACAACAGCCACCTTGCTTGCTCGGCGTTGGGAAAGTGCTTTGCTTGTAAACGTGGACAACAACACATTACAACGTTTGATGAACAATGAAGAAGCAATGAAAGCGTTGATGAACATTGAAGGTTTCCGTAACTTAAACCAAGACATTGAAACCATCATCAACAAGAGCGATAAAATTAAAAAAGCCAAAAAAGAAGGAACAGATAAACTAAGCAACACGAAGAGAAAGGAACTTACGGAATCAGAAAAAGAATACAAAAACCTACGCAAACAAATTCAAGAAAAACTCATCAAATTTGCGACACGGATCCCCATTTTTATGTATTTAACAGATTACCGTGAACGCAGTTTAAAAGATGTAATTACCAAATTGGAACCTAAACTTTTCCGCAAAGTGACTGGCTTAAACGTAAAGGACTTTGAATTATTAGTGAGTTTAGGCGTTTTCAATTCTGCTTTGATGAACGATGCAGTTTACAAATTCAAACGCTACGAAGAAGCAAGTTTGGAATACACAGGCATTAACAAACACCAAGGAGAAGACGTTGGACTTTACGAGACTACCTTAACACGACAAGAATATTTGACTTTCAGAAACGAAATATAACAAGCCTACGTTACGTTAAATTCTTGCTATAATTCGTATATACTTGTGACAGTCTATTTCAACAAATAAATTCAACCATTACATCTCATTGAACACCTTCAAAATATTTCTGTACAAACCTCACAAGTTGCATAATATACACAATTCAATATACAGTATTTTTTTAGCGTAATGTGTATTCATAAAAAATGGATGATTCAATTTGGATTAAAAAAACTCAAGGAATGAACTGGTTGAGAATCGTTCCTACATAGGTTATCGGGGCCAATCAATACACAAACGGCTTAGATTCTTTTACTATCTAAGCCGTTGTCAATTTAGTTCCTGATGAGGGTTGCGTTATTTATTCAATAGCTTTTCGATGGCTTCGTCATAAGCTTGTTTCCAGCCTTTGATATGCCCCCAATCTGCCCCGTCTATACGCAAGTGTCCATCACCTTTTACCGTTCCAATTTTAGTAGCAGGTTGGTTGCCTAAACGACTCTCGAATGTGGCAACTTGAGAAGCCGGCACTGATACAACTACCCTGCTTTGTCCTTCGCCAAACAGGTATGCATCTTTGCGTATGCTATTATCGGTTTGTATCTCAAGCCCCATATTGTGTTGGAAACAACTTTCTATTAAGGTAATCATCAGCCCTCCTTCCGAGATATCATGTGCTGCATTGATGGCTTTGTCTTTTATAAGATGGATAAGGGTTTCTTGCAATTGATATTCTTCTTCCAAATCGAAATGAGGCGCCGGGCTGTGTGTCACACCATGTATATGATGTAGGTAATCGGAGCCATTCATATCGTTGCGCATGGTGCCTAATACATAAATGCTGTCGCCCTCATTTTTAAAGTACATCGACATCTTTTGCTCCATGCTATCCAGCACACCTACCATACCGATAGTGGGCGTTGGATAAACGGGACCCTCTTCGCTTTGGTTATAGAAACTTACATTACCTCCGGTTACGGGTGTTCCTAGTTTTCTACAAGCATCACCCATGCCTTTTATAGCATGTACAAATTGATAGTACACTTCCGGGTTGTATGGATTACCAAAGTTGAGGCAATTGGTAATGGCAACCGGTACGCCACCACTACACACGATGTTACGAGCGGCTTCGCATACAGCTATCATACCTCCTACATAAGGGTTGGCAAATACATAACGACTGTTGCAGTCGGTGGTGCAAGCTAAGGCTTTGCTAGTGCCATGTACACGAATAACAGCGGCGTCGCTGGGGTCGTTGGTGTGGGTATTGCCGGTGCCCACCATGCTGTCGTATTGTTCGTATACCCATCTCTTAGAAGCGATATTGGGCAACTGTATTAGCTGGTATGCGATGTTTTGTAAATCTGCCGGAAGGCTGATGGTATCGGGGTTAAATTGACGGATTAAGTCAAAATATTTAGGCTCTGTGTACGCTCTTTCATATACAGGTGCTCCGCCTCCCAACACTAAACTTTCTGCCGGTACTTGTGCCACCAGTTCCTCATTCATATAATAGTTGAGGATGCCATCGCCGGTTACTATCCCTACTTCTTCACAGTGGATATCCCATTTGGTGAAGATGTCGAGAATTTCTTTTTCTCTTCCTTTCTTTACCACTATCAACATGCGTTCTTGGCTTTCGCTCAGCAGCATTTCCCATGCCTTCATGTTCGATTGGCGTGTAGGTACTTTATCCAAGTAGATGTTCATACCGTGCTTTCCTTTAGCACTCATTTCGCTGGTACTACAGGTAATGCCTGCGGCACCCATATCTTGCATCCCTACTAAGGCTCCGGTTTCTACCGCTTCCAAACAAGCTTCTAATAATTTCTTTTCCTCGAAGGGATCGCCCACTTGTACTGCCGGCAAATCGTTGACGCTATCTTCGCTGATATCTGCCGAGGCAAAGGATGCACCACCAATACCATCTTTACCGGTAGCGGCTCCTACAATAAACACGGGGTTGCCCACTCCTTCGGAAGTTGCCGAAACCATCTTTCCATTTTCGATAACACCCACGCTCATCGCATTGACCAATGGATTGGTTTGGTAGCAACTTTCAAAGTAAATTTCACCACCAATAGTCGGTACACCAAAGCAATTGCCATAGTGCCCAATGCCCTTTACTACGCCTTCCAGCAACCATTTTGTTTTAGCATTGTCCAACTTTCCAAATCGAAGGGAGTTGAGCGATGCAATAGGGCGGGCACCCATAGTGAATATGTCGCGATGAATACCGCCAACGCCGGTTGCTGCTCCTTGAAAAGGTTCAATGGCGGAGGGGTGATTGTGTGATTCTATTTTAAACACACATCCCCAACCATCGCCAATATCCACCAAACCGGCATTTTCTTCACCGGCTTTTACGAGCAGTCTTTCGCCATCGCGAGGAAGTGTTTTCAACCACTTAATAGAGTTTTTGTAGCTACAATGCTCACTCCACATAACAGAGTACATGGCCGTTTCGGTAAAGTTGGGTGTACGACCCAAAATTTCTTTTATTTTCTCAAACTCATTTTCTTGCAAACCCAATTTCAACGCCTGTTCCAAGGTAGCTTCCTGCTGTGTGTGTTGTTTTACTTCCATAATAAAATATGAGGGGGTAAAGGTACTAATTTTTAATGCTTAAAGAAGGAAATGACCATACGACTATTATGGTTGTTTTCTACAGTGCTCTGATAGACGTAACATCTTCACGTTTAAGTTTTTTTCAACCCTGACATTGAAGGGTGATGAGGTGTTTCGGGTGAATATTTATTCAGCTTTCTTTTTAATTTTTTTGATTTTTCAAAATACTACCTTTGCAAACTTATTTTATTTATGCAGCACATTCGAAACTTCTGTATCATCGCCCATATTGACCACGGTAAAAGCACCTTGGCAGATCGCTTGTTGGAATATACTAAAACCATTTCTGACAGAGATATGCAAGCGCAGATACTGGATGATATGGATTTGGAGCGTGAAAAAGGGATTACCATCAAGAGCCACGCCATACAGATGGACTACGAACATGCCGGTGTGAAGTACACCCTCAACCTGATTGACACGCCGGGTCACGTAGATTTTTCGTATGAAGTGAGTCGTGCCCTGGCTGCTTGTGAAGGGGCGCTGCTATTGGTGGACGCTTCGCAAGGTATCCAAGCGCAAACCATTTCAAATTTATACTTAGCCTTAGACAACGATTTAGAAATCATTCCGGTGATTAATAAGATTGATATGGACGGGGCTATGATACCGGAAGTAACAGATCAAATAGTGGATTTGATTGGCTGCAAACCGGAAGAAATCATTTTGGCCAGTGGCAAAAGTGGTATTGGTATAGAAGATATCATGACCGCAATAATTGAGCGTATTCCGGCGCCTAAAGGAGACCCTGAAGCGCCCCTGCAAGCCTTGATTTTCGACAGTGTTTTCAATTCTTTTAGAGGTATCATTGCCTACTATCGTGTTTTCAACGGTGCTATTAAAAAGAACGATCGTGTCAAGTTTTTTCATACCGACAATTACTACAATGCCGATGAAGTGGGTATCTTAAAAATGGGGCTGGCACCCAAACAAGAAGTAAAAACAGGTGATGTAGGGTATATCATTACCGGTATCAAAGACGCAAAAGAGATTAAAGTGGGTGATACCATTACCCTCGTTAGCAATCCAAGTCCGGAGCCGATACATGGTTTTGAAGAAGTAAAGCCCATGGTATTTGCCGGTATATTCCCGGTATCGACGGATGATTTTGAAGAGCTGCGTGAATGCATGGAAAAGCTACAGTTGAATGATGCCTCCCTCACCTTTGAGCCGGAAACCTCGCAGGCTTTAGGCTTTGGCTTCCGTTGTGGTTTTTTGGGGATGTTGCACATGGAGATTATTCAAGAACGATTGGAGCGGGAGTTTAACCAATCGGTTATCACCACGGTACCCAACGTAAGTTTCCACGCCTACTCAACCCGTGAAAAAGACAAAGCCATTATTGTAAATAATCCAACGGAGATGCTTGACCCCAGCCGAATGGACAGAATTGAAGAACCTTTTATTCGCGCACAAATAATTACATTGCCGGAGTATATCGGTAATATCATGAGTCTTTGCTTGGGTAAACGTGGGATGCTCATCAACCAACACTACCTTACCCCTACACGCGTAGAACTAATATTTGAAATGCCGTTGGCTGAAATCGTTTTTGATTTTTATGATAAGCTGAAATCTTGCACCCGTGGCTATGCTTCGTTCGACTATCATCCGCTTGACTACCGCGAAAGTGATATTGTAAAGATGGATGTACTGCTAAATGGCGATCAGGTGGATGCATTGAGTGCACTAATACACCGCAGCAGAGCCCAAGATTTTGGTCGGAAACTCTGTGCGAAACTGAAAGATTTATTGCCGCGTCAGCAATTCCAAATAGCTATTCAAGCCGCTATTGGTTCGAAGATATTAGCCCGCGAAAACATCTCTGCCATGCGCAAAGACGTAACGGCTAAATGTTATGGTGGCGATATCTCTAGAAAGCGAAAACTCCTCGAAAAACAAAAAGAAGGAAAGAAAAGGATGCGCCAAATTGGTAGTGTAGAAGTACCTCAAGAAGCTTTCTTGGCGGTATTAAAGTTGGATGAATAAAACCTTTATCCTTTTCAACTGCCCATTGTTTTACTATCAATGCCCTCTGCCTGTGCAAAGCTGGGATTCGTTCCTACGTTTGTCCCTTATGGCTTTTGTCTGATATATTACATCCTAATGGACCACATAGTTTTGGCTATACATACCTGCAAAAAAGAGAGATGAAACCCTCTCGTTCCATCTCTCTCAAATATCAGTTTTGCTATCGTACAGATATACTTATGAACCTTGCAAGGCCGCTGCACCACTAACGATTTCAGTAAGCTCTGTGGTAATAGCAGCTTGACGGGCGCGGTTGTAGCTAATTTTCAAATTACGCAATAGTTCATTGGCGTTTTCACTTGCTTTATCCATAGCCGTCATACGAGCACCATGCTCAGAGGCATTGGCATCCAATACGGCTTTATAAACTTGTGTGTTCAAAATCTTAGGCATCAACTCACTTATGAGTACTTCCATATTAGGTTCAAAAATGAAGTCAGATGATTTCTTGTTTTCACTTTCTTCTACTTTCGGGATGGGCAAGTATGCCTCGGATACAAAGGTTTGTGTCGCCGCGTTTTTAAATTGGCTATATACCAATTCTACCCTGTCGTATTCTTTATTAAGAAACGCTTCTTGAGCATAGATGGCAGCTTTTCTGACATTATCAAAACTTAAGTCAGAAAAAACAGTCCAAAAAGTATCGACTACCTGAAAGCCATAGCGAGAAAAATACTCATAGCCTTTTTTACCTAATGGAAGAATGGTAACATTGTTTTTGGCATGTTGAACACTATATTTTTCTTTAATAATTTCCTTGGTAAGCTTAATCACATTCGCATTGTAAGCACCCGCCAAGCCTCTATCACTGGTGATGGGAATCAATAGTACTTTTTCTACCGGGCGTTCATTGGCTAATGGTAAATCCATATCGCCAGAGGCACTACTAACAATGTTACTCAGCATTTGTTGCAGTTTTTCTGCATACGGACGCATTTGCAGGATAGAATCTTGAGCACGACGCAGTTTGGCAGCACTCACCATTTTCATTGCTTTTGTGATTTGTTGGGTAGAGGTTACCGATTTGATGCGGTTACGTACTTCTTTAAGTTGGCCGGACATATAATGTTTTAGTTTCTTTTACTTGAAAAGTTGCGCAAAGGTAGGCAATTATTGTATAAAATGAAGCATTAAACCTTCCATAAATGAAGATTTTTTACACCCAAAAAAGCTGTGTAATGTACGTGTCAAATTCACTCCAGACAAGGATTGCAGCCAACAGCCATAATGAAAATTAATTCCTTCCCACAGTCTTGTCCTCTTTTCATCACGATTAAGAAATCTACTCCGGTTTAGTGCCTTTATTGGGTTGTTGATTCGGGCGATTGTTGCGGCGTTGTGGTGTCGACTTCGGATTGTTATTGTTATGAGGAGTTCGGCCGGGTGTAGGCTTTCCCTTTCCTTCTTGTTGCGGGTTGGGTTTATGGCTTGCCTGACGTTGTTCTGAAGATTTGGCTTGAGGTGCGGGTACTGTAGTTTTCTTTTGTTGTCCACCACCACCGGATGGTTGTGGTCTATCCGGCTTGTTCTTATGTTTCTTTTTACCTGGAGATTTCTCTAACGCTCTTAGGGAAATTTGTCCCACGTCGTTTACAAAGCCCATTTCAGCTTTTATGGTGGATTTGTGGCTTGTGCTTTCCAACTCTTCCGGTTGAAGTTCTTCGGGCTTTTTGCCTTCTTTATTTAGTTTCTGAATTTCTTTTACACGAGCAATGGACAACGGGTATTGTTTATTGCTATCCCTAAAACTATACCACATCAGGTTCTTGAAGATGTCTTTCTTTTGCAAGTACGCATTCCCTTTGGCAGTTTCTAAGGTTTCTGCCCCTTCCGGAAAATTGCGAAGAGCGTCCATATAGGTATCCAATTCGAAATTCAAACAACATTTCAACCGCCCACATTGCCCGGATAGCTTTGCCTGATTGATAGAAAGATTTTGGTATCGTGCAGCCGTTGTGTTTACGGATTTGAAATCGGTCAGCCAGGTGCTGCAACACAACTCTCTGCCACATGAGCCGATGCCTCCAATTTTGGCACTCTCTTGGCGGGCACCAATTTGTTTCATTTCCACCTTTACCTTAAACTCAGTTGCATAGGTTTTTATCAGCTCCCTAAAGTCCACACGAGCATCTGCAGTGTAAAAGAATGTAGCTTTTTTCCCATCCGATTGTATTTCTACTTCACAGATTTTCATTTCCAACTTCATTTGTCGGGCAATGGCTCTGCTACGCACCATAATGGCTTGTTCACGTTCTTTGTTCTGCTGATGGATTTTCAGGTCTTCTTCGGTTGATAGCCGTAAGATGCGTTTGATATTTGAATCATCTTTCACACCGTACTTCTTCATTTGCAGCTTCACCAATTCTCCGGTAAGGCTCACCATGCCTATGTCAAAACCACTCACTCCCTCAACGGCAATCATTTGTCCTTTCTCAAAAATAGTGTACGTGTTGTTCCGAAAGTATTCCTTCCGACTTCCTTTGTTAAACGATACTTCTACGATTGGATAAGGTCTTGCACCATCTGCAAGTGGAATATTTCCTAACCAGTCAAATACGTTAAATCGGTTGCAACCGCCGCTACTACAGCCGCCATTGCTTTGGCACCCGGCAGGCTTTCCATTTGCGCCTGTGCCACAACTACCACATCCCATGTTGTAAAAAAATATAAAGACAACTCCCTTCGAAGTTGATATGGTTAATGAAAAAAATTACTCGCAAACGTACACAAATTTTCCCATTACTTGTTAGTATATCCGAGCCTGCATGGACTCCATATTGATTGGATGCCATTTGCATTACATTGCAAATGACGATAAAGGATAACAATAATAAAACGAGTAGATATTCACCTCAGACGGAAACAGAAAATTAATGAGTTTAACTGTAACTTTACCGCCGCACATTATCATATCAACGATAAACTATGGCAATACTAGGAAGTATCGTAGCACGTTCCTTACATTTAAGAAAGAAATTAACTCAAAAAGTAGCCACGCCTGAAAAATACCAACTTCGCGTGTTGCGACAACTATTAGAAAAAGCACAATATACCAAGTTTGGCAAGCACTATGGGTTTAGCGAAATCCTGACAAATGAATTGGATTACTACGAAGCCTATAAAAAACGGGTGCCTATATTTACGTATAACGAAATGCACAACCAATGGATTTGCCAAGCTTTGGATGGGCAAGAAAATGTTTCGTGGCCGGGGAAAGTAAAGTACTTTGCCCTTAGTTCCGGTACCTCAGAAAGCTCTAGCAAGCACATACCCGTTACAAAGGACATGATTAAATCCATCAAGAATACCGGATTTAAGCAGTTGTATAGCATGGCTAATTTTAAAATTCCTGCTGTTGCTTTTCAAAAAGGGGTGTTAATGCTGGGAGGCACTACTTCCCTATTCGAAAAAGGAGAATATTACGAAGGAGATATAAGTGGCATTAGTGCCGCAACGATGCCACGTTGGCTATCAAATTTCTTTTATAAACCCGGACAAAAAATATCACTTCGTCCCAATTGGGAAGACCGTATAAAGCTCATTGTACGAAATGCGAAGAAATGGGATGTGGGTACCGTATGTGGTGTGCCGGCATGGGTGCAAATTGTATTTGAAAGAATTATCAAATACCACAACGTGCGCCATATACATGAAATATGGCCTAACCTGAATGTGTACATACACGGCGGTGTCGCTTTTGAACCATACCGAGAAAGTTTTATGCAACTTTTAGGTAAGCCCATCACCTTTATTGAAACGTATATGGCTTCTGAAGGCTCTTTTGGTTTTCAAGCCAGACCAAATACACCGGGAATAAAACTGGTATTGAACAATGGAATACTGTATGAGTTTGTGCCCTTCACCAGAGAAAATTTTGATGAAGACGGGAATATAAAAGAAGGAGCCAAAGCACTACTGATTCATCAAGTAAATGAAGATACTGAATATGCTGTGGTGCTGAGTACTTGTGCCGGATTATGGCGGTATGTGATTGGTGATGTGGTTCGTTTTTCTAACGCAAAAGAGGGCGAAATAACCATCGTAGGAAGGACGAAACAATTTCTTAGCCTTTGTGGAGAACACATGAGC
This sequence comes from Bacteroidota bacterium, assembly GCA_029573235.1. Taxonomy (GTDB): domain Bacteria; phylum Bacteroidota; class Bacteroidia; order Chitinophagales; family Chitinophagaceae; genus JAFIGV01. Next base: position 69,278 of record JAKQGX010000001.1, on the reverse strand, counting down.
GTAGATAATATCAACAAAACAATTGAAGTGGTTGCCAAAGAGATGAATATTACCATCCGGGAGTTTAGCGTCGGTGGGTTTGCGTATCAGAATTTATTTGCGCATAGATGGTTTATTGGCTGCGATGACCCCAATGTAGATGCTGGCAAAGTGAAAGAAATTATTGACGCAACCTTGTGCGAATTGAACGATGACTATGCCGTAGAAAGAACTTCGGCTTTAAAGGAAATATTTGTAGAAATATTACCGGAAAAAGCGTTCTTTAATTACCTCCGCGCCATTGGCAAGGATGGGGCGATGAACAAATTTCCAAGGGTTATGAAAGGCGACAAGCTAAAAGATTGGGAAAAATGGCTTGAAACCAACCGTTATTTACAACCCTTGTAAGCAAATATTTGTACCAAAGAGCACTGCTATGAGAATTTTCACATCCAGAATACTGTTATTGTGGTGCATATGGTGCTTTCCGATTATACCGGCTACTGCACAAACGTCCTATACAGACAGTATTCATACGCACAGAACCAAATACAAACAAGAATTTCTTACAGATGCACACAGCCCTTTGACAGTTGAGGATACAGCATTCTTGCGCTTCTATCCACCTCAAAAAAAGTATCGAATAGTAGCGCAGTTGCAGCTATCAATGGACACTCTTCCATTTCAAATGCAAACCCATAGCGGCAAGATAAAGATGTACCGAACGTATGGGGTACTTCACTTTCGATTGAATAAAAAGCAGTGTACGCTTGAGGTGTATCAAAGCATGGACTTACTCAAAAAAGAATCACTGAAAGATTATTTGTTCATACCCTTTAACGACCTTACCAACTATCAAGAAACGTATGGTGGTGGGCGCTATTTGGATGTTTCGATAAATGATATCGTGAACAACACTATAGTACTAGATTTCAATAAATGCTACAACCCCTATTGCGCGTACGCTGCGGATGGCTATTCTTGTCCTATACCACCCATTGCCAACAGGATGAACATAAAAGTAACAGCCGGAGAAAAATTATTTGGAAAACAAGTAAAGGAATAATTCTTGTGGTAACATTTTTTTCTATAATAAACATCAATCATAATCCAACATCATGTATCAAATCAATCTAGCCCTGCAAGTATTACCCATGGGTGTGCCCAAAGACCAAGCCTATCGTATCGTTGACGAAGCCATTCGCTGTATTGCAGCATCCGGATTAAAGTATGAAGTCACGGCTTTTGAAACTGTGATAGAAGGCTCCTATGATGAGGTAATGGAATTGGTAGAAGCGGTACAAAAAGCCTGCAAAAAAGCCGGTGCTACCGATATACTTATCAATATGAAGCTACAACGCAGTTTCACTAAGGATGTATTCATAACAGACAAAACCGGAAAATACCAATAAGAAAAGGCTCGAACATTCGAGCCTTTTCTTATTATCAAAATCCACAACATTAGTATGGAGAATTACCGCTGATAGAGGAGGTGTATTTTGATGAGCCATCCATATTATCAGCAGCAGGAGAACATTCAATTAGCCCATTGATATTTTGCTTCCAAACCAGGTTACCTGTTTCCGGATCTAAGCAATAAAAGTATTTATCGAAGCTACCGAAATACAATTTGTCTTTATACACTAATGGCGATGATTTGATAATTCCCTTGGTAGTATAGCGCCATTTAATAATACCATCTATCACATCTACAGCATACATATTAAAGTCGAGGCTGCCGATATAGATTACTTGATTGTGAGCAAATGGAGAGGAGTATATACGGTCATGTAAATCGATGGGAGTCCAGCGTGGCAATCCAGCGATAGCATCTAAGCAATATAATTTGCCATCATCACTACCAAAAATACAGTTTCCCCCATATAGAATAGGAGATGTATTTACAGGTCCGCCAGTCGTAAATTCCCAAATTTTCGAACCATCAAAAATGCTCAGTTTATACATCTTGTTGTCTTTGCTACCGATGTAAACGAAAGAGTCTTTCACCACAGGGGAAGATGTAAAAGCACCTCCGGTACCGGGGCTAAAACTCCAAACCGTGTTACCATTTTTTCTATCCAATGTATAAACGGCTCCATCATTGCATCCTACAATTACGACTGTATCAAATAATACAGGAGAAGAAAACACACCGGCGCCCAATGCTGCTGACCACTGTTGTTGATCGGTAGTAATATCGAAAGAGTACACATTATTATCACCGGCACCTACATAAATATTGTTGGCATCTCCCACAGGAGTTGATGTAATTTGACCGGGAATAAAATACGTAGTAAGCACCTTTCCGGTTTTAGCATCCAGTTTGGTTATTCTACCATTCTCCGCAGTGACAAACACAAAATTTTTCAGCACTAATGGAGAGGATTGTATTTTGGCGCTAGCGAAAAATTCCCATTTTTTATTTCCGGTCTCAGGGTCTAACGCATAAACAAACCCATTTTGACTGCCTATTAAAATACTGGGAGTGTATGTGGGCGTTAACGGTAGGTCAGAACTGAATTCTTTTTTACAAGAAGAAATTACCGGAAGAAGTGCAATAAGAACAATTAATACCTGTTTAAAACGGATTTGCATAATGCCTGAAAGTTAATAAATATAATGTTGCAAAATAGGGGATTTAGTTTTTTATTGCAAGCAATCGACAAATAAATAATCCGGTCTTTATTAAAAAACCGGATTAACTAATAAAAATGCAGTAATAGACTTTAGGCTATCTGTTTTTGTTTTTGCCTTTTCAACTGTTCTACCATAGAGTCTAGAGCTTTATCAAAAGATTCTTCGAAGGTCTTTGTACTTTGTTTTACAAAATAAGAGTGCTTGGGAACATACACCTTTATTTCTGCAATTTTGTCTTTGATGTTATGCGCTATATTATCGAGTTTGAGATATACTTCCACATCAATGATACGGTCATGAAAAGTATTCAACTTGGCTATTTTCTTCTGTACATGGTCTAGTAGCTTCGCATCGGCATCAAAGTGTACGGTTCTGATTTGTACGTTCATAATAATGAATCTTTAAGTGGTTAAGAAAAAATTGAGAAGGTAAAGTTTACATCATATTTAGCCTTTGGGGTGGTTTAGTTTATGTATTTCTTTCAGTTTTTCGATGTTGATATGCGTATAAACCTGGGTTGCTGCCAAACTACTGTGCCCTAACAATTCTTTTATAGCTTGGATATTGGCGCCATTGTTGAGTAAATGAGTGGCAAAGGAGTGTCGCATGATGTGAGGGCTTTTCTTTTTTATAGTAGTTACCGTTGCGAGGTAGCGGTGTACGATGCGATAAACGTAACCGGGATACAACGGTTTTCCGTTCTCTAAGATAAGTAAATTATTACAGAAAGTAAGCCCCAATGTTTTTTTATCGGCAAGGTATGCTTTAAGGCTACTCAGCAAGGATTCGCTCAACGGAATAAGCCTTTCTTTACTGCCTTTTCCCATTACCCTCATTTGCCAAAGCGACCATTCAATGTTGTTTTCTTTCAAGTCTATTAACTCACTACGTCGAATACCGGTTTGGTAAAGAATATCACAAATTAATCGGTCGGTTTTTCCTTTGAATCCCTCATCAAAATCCACATTTTCAAGTAGCGACTCTGCCTCTTTTTCTTTGATGAATTGAGGCAACCGTTCCTCGTTAATACGAAGGCTGTGCAAGGATTTTAGAGGATTTTGAGTAAGGTGTTTTTGGGTCAGCAAAAAACGAAAGAAATTGCTAAGAGAAGATAATTTTCGGTTGATGGTTTTGGTTTTTTGTCCCGAACTTTTCAACTGTGACAACCAAGTGCGGATATGATAATGACTGACTTCTTTTATCGACAAGTTATTATATTCCGTTTCAAGAAAAGCAATGAACTCGCGAGTATTGTTCTCATAAGCGATTTGTGTATGAGGTGAATACCTTTTTTCGTATCGGATATAGTGCAGATATTCGGTCAGTACAGTATCAACCATAAAAAAATCTCGTCAGGTAAATGTAACACATTACTTGACGAGATAAAAGTTAAATATTGGGTAAATGCTGCTTACAACTCTACCTTTCCGGAAAGTATTTGTTGCTTATAGATCGCTTTCAATACCTCTACACGACGACGTACAGAAGGTTTAGTGAAGGATTGGCGATCGCGCAATTGGTTAAGTGTACGAGATTTTTCGTACTTCTTTTTATACTTCTTCAGCGCTTTGTCAATGTTTTCGCAGTCTTTTGAGTCAATTATTAACATATTTTGATACCCCCTTTTGATTTGGGAAGGCAAAGGTAAGGCTTATTGAAATAAATTCAAAATATTTTCATGATGGATTATTAGAATGAGTTTTCCGTTGTAATAAATTTCCGCTTGCGATTAAAATCGTTTATCAATAGTGGATTCGAGTTTTGCTATAGACTTTCAGCGCTAATGCTATTAGTTTTGCACAAAAAAAACAGAAGACCGCATGTCCACCAAGCACCCCAGCCTACTGGCCAGTATATTTAAGATGAAATGCCCCAAGTGCAGAGAGGGAGAAATGTTTACCCAAAACAGTATCTTCCCACTAAAAGACTTGTTGACGATGCCCGATCGCTGTGAAAAATGTCAACAAAAAATGGAAATTGAAGTAGGTTTTTATTATGGTACCGGGTACGTAAGTTATGCTTTAACCGTTGCACTTATTGCAGCTACTTTTATTGCTTATTGGATTCTCTTTGGCATGTCGTATAATGACAACAGTGTTTTTATTGCATTGGGTATTTCTGTAGGGTTATCCATATTGCTGCAACCTTGGCTCATGCGTTTATCAAGAGTTATCTACTTGTATTTTTTTGTACGGTATGACAAGGATGCCATAAACAACACTTCTCAAAAATAAAGTACTATAAACATCGGTTTATTTAGCAAGTTTTGTGTCTAACTCGCTTAATGCAAACGTCTCTTTTAAGCGAATACGACCATCCACTACTTGAACCGTAGCACACTCAACATGAGGATCGTGTTCAAAAAACAACACCCAACCCTCTTGTGCTGCAGCTTCCAACATTTTCTTTTTCTCAGCTAATGTATCTAAGGGGCGCATATCGTACGACATAACCCAAGGCATAGAAATATGCGCTACGCTGGGCAGCAAATCGGCGCAAAATAGAATATGCGTACCCTTATACGGAATCAGTGGCAACATCATATTATCGGTATGACCGTTGGCCATTTCAATTTTCATATTCGCTTTCCAGCCCCTGTGCATTTCGGGCGTTATCAGTTGCATGCGTCCACTTTCTTTGATGGGCAGAATATTTTCTTTTAAAAAAGAAGCTTTCTCTCTTTCATTGGGCTGTAACGCTGCTTGTAAATGTGTTTCGTCAACCCAAAAGGTAGCGTTTTCAAATGCTGGCAATAGCCGGTCTCCTTCCTTCTTAATAGCGCCACCACAATGGTCGAAATGGAGGTGCGTCAAAAACACATCCGTAATATCAGCTGTAGAATAACCGTGTTTTGCCAGATTCTTTTCGATACGATCATCACCATGTGGATGAAAATGACTGAAGAATTTTTCATCTTGTTTGGTTCCCATTCCGGTATCAATCAATATTTTTTCCGTATCGGTAACCATTAATAGGCAGCGCATTGCCCAAGTACACATATTATTTTCGTCGGCGGGGTTTTGTTTATGCCACATGCTTTTGGGTACTACGCCATGCATGGCACCGCCATCCAATTTAAAATATCCAGCATTAATGGTATATAGTTTCATCTATTGGTTTTGGTTTTATTGTCAGTTCAGACAATGAATAATTTGATAAAAAAGATTGTTATTGATAATGCAAAGCTATGCTTTATTCTCTTTGAGGGCATAGGAGCGCTGCCTTATGATGGTCATGTAAAGTGCTATTCCGCCTAATGCAAAAAACACTATCAGTGCCAAAATACTATTGCGCATGGCGCCTGTCATTTCATGTATTAATCCAAAAGAAAACATACCAAAAACAATCGCCACTTTCTCCGTTACATCATAAAAACTGAAAAAGGAAGTAGTATCGCTGGTCTCCGGCATCAGCTTGGAATAGGTGGAACGACTGAGAGATTGTATGCCTCCCATGACCAACCCCACCACAGCAGCCAAGATATAAAACTCCCCGTCTGAAGTAGTAAAATAAGCCGCTACACAGATACCTATCCATATCAAAACCACAATCAGTAAGGCTTTTAGGTTGCCCAACCAAGAGGAAACTTTTGCCATCAAAAAAGCACCCAATATGGCTACCAATTGAATGATGAGAATGGTGGTGATGAGCTCTTGCATACCCAACAAACTACCATCTTGTTTTTTTATTTCAGTACTTCCAAAAATAGTTGCTGCCAGCATAACCGTTTGCACTCCCATGCTATATAAAAAAAACGCCCCTAAATACGAACGCAATACCGGCATCTTTTTTACCTGGGCATACACTTTTCTGAGTTCGTAAAATCCATTAATCAAGATATTGTATTCGGGGTGTTGCTCTGCAGGCTTTCCTTTCGGTAATACAAAGAAGGGAATCAACCCAAAACCCAGCCACCAAATGCCTACCAATAAAAATGATAGTCTTACCGGCAAACTTTCATCTGCAAAATGTGCCGCATTGAGCACCAGTACCAAACAAACAAGTTGTAATAATACGCTGCCAATGTACCCGTATGAGTAGCCCTTTGCACTGAGCTTGTCGCGTTCGTTCACCGTAGCAATTTCCGGAAGAAATGCGTTGTAAAAAACCAAACTACCACAGTAGCCCACTGCTGCCATTGTAGAGCACAATAGCCCCCACCCTACAGTCTCTTTTCTAAAGAAAAACAAGCCCATACAAGCCAAGGCACCCATCGTACAAAAGAACTGCATGAAGTTTTTTTTGTTGCCTTTGTAATCGGCTATAGAGGATAAGATGGGAGATAAGATAGCTATCAATAGATAAGCAGTAGCTATCGAATAATCGAATAAAGCCCCATTATTGAAAGTGAAGCCCCAAAGTGATACTTCATTGTTAGTAATAGCGCCGGTGGCATCTTTAGTAGCGGTTACAGCCATGTAATATGCCGGAAAAATAGTGGATGTTATGACAAGGCTATATGCACTATTAGCCCAATCATACATTGCCCATGCCCTATGCCATTTTTTGGTGGAGGTGGTTTTCATCTATCGAAAAGTAATCCATTAATCTATCTCCAAGAACTAATTCTCATCCGAGCGGAATCCTTTCATGTCTTTCGGCGATTTGATTAATGACATCATTTGTTGCATGGTGCGCTGTAGATTATCGTTGGATCCATCTAAGAAAATAGTATTGTCTTTACCATATTCAGCAAAGTGTTTGATGGCGTCTGTCCACATCGAGAATAAAATGAAAGAAGCATCCAGATTGGCATTTTCCATTTCTTTGGCTGCCATTGCCATCCCTTTGGCTACTTCTTCTCTAAAGAGTGCTACCCCTTGCCCACGAAGTTGCGCCGCTTGACGTTCGGCTTCTGCCGAAATTTTAATAGCATTACCATCTGCCTCTGCGGCTTTGGTTTTGGTAATTAATAGTGCCTGACCTTCGTTTTCGGCAGCAGCTTTCAGGTTGTTGGAAGCTACCACCTGCGCCATAGAGCGCATAATGGTTTCGTCGAAAGCAATATCGTTCAGCTGCAGGTCTAATAAATGGTATCCCCAATCTTCCAGCTGTTTGTCCAGTTGGTCTTTTACATGAAAAATGATTTCGCTGCGCAATTGTAGGATTTCAGATTGTTTTTTGGTTGCCACAAAAGCCCGTACAGACCCTTCCACACTGCGTATCAAGGCTTGCATAAAGTTGCGGTCGTCCATAAATTTGAACGCTACATTCTGTATCGTTTGGCTGTCGTTGTTAAGCACCGAATACAAAAGCATTGCGGCGAAGTTCACATTTGCCTGGTCCTGGGTAATGGCTTGAAACTTCAATTCTATCGAACGATTTTGAATAGAGATACGTCTGAAAATTTTTTCAATAAAGGGAATTCGAAAATTGAGACCGGGGCGTAGTATTCGTTGATACTTACCAAAAATGGTGATAACAGCTACGGTTCCTTGCTGTACAGTGGCTACCCCTGTCAAGATTAATAATAGGATAATAGAAATAACAACTATTGTAGTGGTCATAATTTTATATTTCTTGCAAGTTATTGAAAGAAACGTAAAATTTGTGTTTCATACTTTCTACTTTACTCTATAAATGAAACTGATACTGGATACCGAAGCCATGCACGAAGATTTCTTTTCGGATTCTTCCTTGATATCTATAGGTTGTTCGTTGCCCATCTATCGGCTTTGTTGGTTGCTGAATCAATCATTTAATATTGATTTGAAACGGCTTTCTCCGGAGCTAGATATCTGTGTGCATACCACCCCTGATGTGCAACACTACTATACCTTGTACCGATACGAAGTGCCTAATAGCAGTGATAGCTATACTTTGTACCAATTAAAAAATGGCAATCATACCTTGTTGGCTGACCTCAAAAATATCGACTACTTATTACTTTTACAGGGGCCCATCGCTACCGAACTCAAATCCCGTTTTTTGCAATCGTTACGAACGCTTAGCGATGTACAATTAGCACAGGAGGTTTTTCCGCATCAAATAAAAAACATTGACTATCTGCTTACATAATTCACTCAAGGTATAGCTGCTTGTTTTGTAGGCTATTAATTTTTGTTAAATGCCACAATCGACTTTGTGCATTAACCTATTTTTCTATTTTTGTTGCCGTCTAAAAAGCAAGACTTGCTTTTAGGACAGAATTGCTATTTATTCCAAACTAAGAATCGAATGAATTATCGTAAAATCAACAACCTTGTTGGATGGGCTGTGTTTGCCATTGCTACCATTGTTTACCTGATGACCATGGAACGAACCGTGAGTTTTTGGGACTGTGGTGAGTTTATTTCTTGTGGGTACAAACTGGAAGTGGGGCACTCGCCCGGAGCACCTTTTTTCATGCTCATTCAGCGTATGTTTGGTATCCTTGCCGGTGGTGATGTGAGCAAGGTGGCATTGATGATCAATACATGGTCGGCACTAGCCAGTAGCTTAACGATTTTATTCCTTTTTTGGACTATTACACATTTTGCCAAACGCCTGATAGCACCCTCCGAAAGCGAAGAACCCAACGGACAGCAACTATTGTTGATAATGGGTGCCGGCGCGATAGGGGCTTTAGCTTATACCTTTTCTGATACGTTTTGGTTTTCGGCAGTAGAGGCTGAGGTGTATGCCACCTCTTCCTTGCTGATGGCTGTTGTATTTTGGGCAATGCTCAAGTGGGAGCATGTAGCCGACAAGCCTTATGCCGACCGTTGGTTGGTATTCATCTTCTTTATGATGGGACTTACCATTGCCACGCACTTGCTCAGTTTGTTGGCTATTCCAACTATTGCGTTAATCTATTATTTCAAACGCTATGAAGTAACCAAAATGGGTACGTTTATTGCCTTCATTATTGGATGTGTGGTATTGGGATTGATACAAATCGGCGTGGTACAAGGGCTTCCATACTTAGCCTTCAAGTTTGATTATTTCTTTGTCAATAGCATGAAAATGCCATTTGATACCGGGGCCATCGTGTTCTTGTTGTTGTTTGTTGCTTTGTTGGTAGCATTATTAATGTATGCCAAAAAGAAAAACAACTATCTGCTACACACGGCTACCTTAGGAATGATTTTCGTATTAATCGGCTATTCATCTTACATGATTCCATTGTTGCGCTCTCGTGCCGATGTACCTATTGACATGACCAATCCGGACAATGCCAACACCTTTTTATCGTATGTAAACCGCGAGCAATTTGGCTCACAACCGTTACTTTTTGGTCCCGATTTCAATTCGCAACCTACCGGCATTATCGAAAAAGGGAAATGGTACACACAATCTAAAAAAGATGGAAAAGACTATTACGAAGAAGTAGGCACCAAATTAGAATACGAGTATGCCAGCACTCGCTTCTTCCCTCGTATCTGGGATGCAGGGCAAAACCATCCTGCTTTTTACCGTCAATATCTTGGCTTGGAAGAAGGTGAATCTCCTACTACGGCAGATAATTACCGTTTCTTCTTCAGCTATCAAATCAACTGGATGTGGTGGCGCTATTTTATGTGGAACTTTGCCGGAAGACAAAATGACTTTGAAGGACAAGGTGGTCCCAAAGAAGGCAACTGGATTTCAGGCATTAAGTTTGTTGACAACATGAAAGTCGGCGATATCGACAAAATGCCGGAAGGATATCGAAACAACAGAGCTCGAAACCAGTTATATTTTCTACCGTTTATACTGGGTGTATTGGGCTTGGTATATCAGTTTAATAGAGACAAGCGCAATGGTTTTATTGTCTTTTCTTTATTCTTCTTTACCGGCATAGCCGTACAGTTATACATCAACAATACGCCGGTACAACCTAGGGAACGTGACTACCAATACATGTCGGCGTATGTATTTGCGATATGGATAGGTATTGGGCTATTGATGGTAAATGAGTGGTTGCAAAAAGCAATAAAGGGGAAGCCTGCCATCATTTTAGGGATCATCATTTGCATGTTGGCGGTGCCGGTATTAATGGCTTCAGAAGAATGGGATGACCACGACCGCTCCGGAAAAACATTTGCCAGAGAGTCTGCTGTAAATACGTTGAACTCATGCGCCCCCAATGCCATATTATTTACGTATGGCGATAACGACACCTACCCCCTTTGGTATGCCCAAGAAGTAGAAGGTGTGCGCAGAGATGTGCGTATTATCAACACCAGTTTGTTAGGTATCAGCTGGTATATTGACCAACTGAACTATAAAATAAATGATGCTGATGCGGTACCAATGATTTGGAAACCGGCAGACTATGCCGGTGACAGAAGAAGTTATTTGCGCTATGTAGAAACACCGCAAATACCCAAAGACCGTTATTTTAGTTTAGAAGAAATTTGCAATTTTATCATTAGCAACAATGCCACCAATCAACTCCGTACTCAAAACGGAGATATGACCAACTACCTCCCTACTCGTAACTTCTTTTTACCTTCCCTTACCAGAGAGCAATTGGTAGCATCAGGACTGTTGAAAGAAAACGATTCCTTCCCCATCAATATGGATATTAAGTTTAGCCTGCCTAATGATGCTGCTACTAAAGACCAACTGGCCATATTAAACATTGTAGCCGCTGCTGCAAAAGATGGTTGGAAACGCCCCATCTATTTTGGAGGTGGTGGCGATAACTATGTAGGGCTTAATAATTACTTGCGCTTAGAAGGAAATGTATATCGCCTGATGCCATATTCGCAAACACCATTGCGTCAAACAGCTCCGGGTGAATATGGTTTTGTAGATGTCGATAAATCGTACGACTTATACATGAAACAATATACGTATGGTGGTGCTGAAAGAAAGGATGTATATTTTGATGAGAAAAACAGAATGGCACTAGCTCCATATCGTATTACCGTTTCTCGTATTGCTGATGAGCTGAGTGCACGCGGAAGAAAAGCAGAAGCTGTGCAAATATTAGACAAAGTAATGAAGGGCATCACTCCCGAAGCATACGCATACGATTTCCAATGCTACTTAATGGTGAATGCCTATTACCGTGCCGATGCAAAAGATAAAGCCAAAGATCTGTTGACAAAGCTTGCCAAAAACTTAGAGGATGATGTTAAATACGTTGCTTCATTAAGCAATGAAAATGCTAGAGCCAGCCTTGCCACAGATGTGCAACGCGACATTAGCGTCATCAATATACTAGGATCCTTTGCAGCACAAGCCGGCGATACTGCTACCAGCAAAGAAATATCCGGCAGAGTAGATGCCTTGTCAAAACTGGCTTTCGACAGAATAGGACAAGAGTATTTCCAACGACAATAAACAGAAGCAATAAGTGCTTGTGAAGTCTTTTTATGAAAATATAAAAATCTACTAAGCACATCTCACCAGAAAATAACCCTACAATAGGCTGCCGCTATCCGCGAGCAGCCTATTGTTTTAGCATTCAATTTCCATCCCTTATCTTTATCCGCTTAACGATTTATCATGTCTCTTACTATTCATACCGTGGGCATTATTGGCTCCGGAGCCATGGGTACCGGCATTGCTCAAGTAGCCGCTATGGCTGGTCATTCCGTATTGGTGTACGATAACAATGCAACTTCTTTAGAGAAATCCAAAGCAAGCCTCAGTAAAACGTTACACAGCCTTCAAGAAAAAGGAAAGATTGCAGACGCTGCTGCCCTGTTGGCTCAATTCAAATTTGTAGATTCATTACAAGCACTTTCGCCATGCAACCTCGTTATTGAAGCCATTGTAGAGCACTTAGAAATCAAAAAGAACGTATTTGCCGAACTCTGTACCATCGTAAGTAGTGATTGCATCTTAGCTACCAATACGTCTTCGCTATCGGTAACTTCTATTGCTGCCGCATGCACCCTCCCCGAGCGCATGATTGGATTGCATTTTTTCAATCCAGCCCCGTTGATGGCATTGGTAGAAGTGATTCCAGCGATACAAACAAAGCCTACGTTGGCTGACGAGATGAAGCAATTGATGCTACAATGGAAGAAGATACCAGTAGTGGCAAAAGACACGCCGGGCTTTATTGTGAACCGTATTGCACGCCCATTTTATGGAGAAGCCTTGCGCATTTATGAAGAAAACATAGCCGACAAAGCAACCATCGACTGGGCAATGACCACAATTGGAGGGTTCAAAATGGGCCCCTTTACTTTGATGGATTATATTGGTCATGATGTAAACTATGTAGTCACCGAAACCGTGTTCCAATCTTTCTTTTACGACCCAAGATACAAACCTTCCTTTGCTCAAAAGCGATTGTTGGAAGCCGGTTGGTTGGGAAGAAAATCCGGTAAAGGTTTTTATGATTATTCCGAACAGGCTACACCCGAATTGCCCAATACGGATGAAGCAAAAGGAAAAGAAATCGTAGCGCGTGTTTTGGCTATGTTGATTAACGAAGCAGTAGATGCAGCGCATTTGCAAATAGCCACACACGAAGATTTAGACCTTGCCATGACCAAAGGTGTGAACTACCCGAAAGGATTGTTGCAATGGTGCGAAGAATGGGGTGCCCAAGCTGTATTGGATGTATTGGACAACCTTTATGAACAATACGGCGAAGACCGATACCGTGCCAGTGTATTATTACGTCGAATGGCTGCGGCACATTCATAAGAAGGAGTTTGTCTTCTATCGTCTATGCATAGAGCCTTATTCACATCGTTGCAAGGAAGTGTCTGCAATGACCTCTTCAATATGCCCCATAACATCAGCAAGTGAAGGATATTTTTCCATAACGGCATCTAAGCGGCATTGACAAACCGTTTGAGCTTTGTCTTGTGGTACTCCTTTTTGTTGAAGGTCTTCTGAGCAAGTATCATAAAACATCTTTTTACTTTCGGCATCCCAACCGGATTGACAGGAGGAAAGCGCCACTGTAATAACCATGCATATTGCTACCATAAAGGCTTTTAGCTTCATTGATTGCACCTGAATCGACAACTGTTTTTTTAGCATCATCCGTTATATTAAATATTTTGAATAAGTCTTTTGCCAAACATTGTGTTATTTCAATTGGCTTTTAAAAACCTTTTTAAACTTCTCCAATTTAGGGCGCACTACCATCATGCAGTAGGGTTGATTGGCGTTTTGGTTATAATAGTTTTGGTGGTAATCTTCCGCTTTGTAAAAAATCGTAAACGGTGTAATCTCTGTCACAACATCGTGAGCAAACGCTTTCTCCTCATTGAGCCGCCGCTTATAGGTTTCTGCCAATTGTTTTTGCAATTCGTTATGGTAAAAAATCACACTACGGTATTGGGTTCCCACGTCATTTCCTTGTCGGTTTAGTTGGGTTGGGTCGTGCGATACCCAAAAGGCTTCAAGCAAGGCATCATAACTGATTTCGGTTGGGTCAAATAGTATTTGTGTTACTTCGGCATGTCCGGTAGTACCCGAGCATACGGCTTTGTAGGTTGGGTTTGCGATATGTCCGCCACTGTAGCCGGATATTACTTTTATTACCCCTTTCAATTGTTGAAACTGTGCCTCAGTGCACCAAAAGCAACCGGCACCAAAAGTGGCTGTATCCAGCGTCTTGCTATTATCCATATGGTTATTTGATTGATAAACGGTGTCAGTGGTGTATAAAGATGTCTTTTGCGAAGTGTTGGTGCAAGCTGCATAACTAAGGCTACACCCCACCACGCCCCATAGCATCCAAAGCATTCTAAACATGCTCAATTGTTTTTTGATAGTGATATGCATTGTAACGAAGATAACCTTGTTTCCCTTCTGTCGATTTATCCATTACAAGGCATCACAAATATACATTACGGCATCTTTGCTTAAGAATTTGAATTGCATATTACCCACGTACCCTTATCAATAGCGCATCAAAAAGCAGTTGTAGAATATGCTGCTTACAGGCAATCTGACAAGCGTATAAAAAATATATGAGCCAGATGAAAAAACAATTTTGAAAATCGAAACCCTTGCTATTATTTTGCACGCGGAGAGATGGCAGAGTGGTCGAATGCGGCGGTCTTGAAAACCGTTGAGTGTAACAGCTCCGGGGGTTCGAATCCCTCTCTCTCCGCCTAACAAAAAAAGCTGTCGATTAAGACAGCTTTTTTGTTGAGTACGATGCAAGGCCTAGCCCCCATGAATATTACTATTAGGTAAAAGCGCATTAGTGGGGCAATTCGGTTATATTTGCGCCCTGAAATTTGCATTTACCATCAACTCATAGTTTATGAATCCCACATTGCGTCGTTTTATTGTTTTCAATCGTATTTGGATTGCCCTTGCCCTTATTGCTATTGGCTTTTGGGTAGGCTTTGCCGCAACATGGTGGATTGCCTGGATTCCATTTTTGATAGCCATATTAATGATAGTGGCAGGGCTATTGGTAGGCCCCATGACATTAATCCAAACCTATGTAGAGAACGGCGACATGGAAGGTGCGCAACGACTGATGGACAAAGTGAAATACCCCAACTTGCTTTACAAACCGATACGCTCATCGTACTATATGCTACGCGCCAATTTATCCAGCATGGGCGACAATCTAGATAAAGCCGAAGAAGACCTGCGCAAAGGGCTGGCAGCCGGTATGCCGGAAAAAGAATATGAAGGAACAGCCTACTTGCAATTAGGCTCTATTGCTTACAAAAAAGGAAATACCAAAGAAGCGTATGAGCATATTCGCAAATCATTGAGTATCGGATTGCCCGACAAAGACAGTGAAGCCACTGCCTTTTTACAACTATCCGGCATCTGCATGCAGCGTCGTGATTTCAGAGCAGCTAAAATGTATTTCAACAAGGCTAAAATGTGCAAACCGAAAAACAAAGATGTAATCGGTCAGCTCAATGAAATGAACAAATACATGTCCCGCATTCAAGGATAGACCCATGCTACCACTTGAGATGTTGCCGGTATCATCCAAGTCTATTTGGGTTTGTATTTCGATTCTTGTAAGAATTTTTGCGCATCCATTGGGGCTACTATTTGCGCTAAGCTCATCTCCGAGTGTTTGTCGGCATAGGCTTTCACCATACGATATCCCAACCAATTACTAATATTCCCTGGGCTTTCGGGAGGCATTCCGGCAGCCGTTGGCCCATCCATTACATAACGAATGATGGATTGCATATGGGTGGAATACAACAATTGTTTTTCAATAAAGAAATGATAGATGGCAGCTTCACTGGCTTCGCACCAAGCAAGCTGCTCCGGCGTATAGCCCATACGTTTATGCTCATCCACAAAAGGAATTACCTTGCTTAAAAAATATTGTTCTTTCCCTTTTTGAAGCATCATATCCAGCAAGGTTTTATTGTCCATTACAAAAGGATGCATGGCACGATAGACGGATTGGAACACATTCACCGGAACATAATCCGGGGTCAGCCTTTGGGATAAGTATTGTGGAATCCCCACAGATGCATAGTAAGGATAATCGGCACCCAAATACATGTCCAAGCCTATGCCAATAGCCAATGTATCGTAGGTGAAAGCTGCATAATTATTCAAGTTCGAATTCAAATACACAATCTCAGGGATGGGGTACTTGGGATAATATTTTTTGAGTAAACTAAAGCCTTTGTTCAAATCCTCATCAATAGACGTAGTGTTGGGAAAGTGTTGCGCGATGGTATCAAACAGACCTCTGAAATCCGGATGGGTTAAGAAATCATGCATTCCCAATTTGATTCCGGGGTTCGAGTCGTTGTAATTCCCTTGTATGCCCAACCCCATCAATGTATCCAAATAAAAGTCTAAAAATGTAGGGTACTTGAACTTTAGCTTTGCCAGTCCTTCTGCTATATGAAGTGTATCGATAGCTGCTATGTCTCTATCCAATCGATAAGTCTTTAGCGGTGTCGAAAGGCGGCTGTCGGTTTCGCTGTTTTGGCAAGAAAACATGGTAGTCACTGCCAGCAATCCGATAACATACGCCGTGCGCCATTTCAAAAAACATTTCATTTTGGTAAAGCCCATTATATTTGTTGGTAATTATCGCTGCAATGTTACAGCGAAAGAATTATTTCATAAAACAATTAGATCAAAATGAAAAAAATCCTCTCATTTTCCCTCGCACTTTGCTGCGCCTCCGCAACCCTTCATGCACAAGACACGTATATTTCATCTACTGAACCGGTGAAGCAACAAAAGCTACGTTTTGGAGCCTACTTAGCACCCACCATCAGCTGGATGAAACCGGCGAATAACAAAAGTAATGATGGACGATTTGCCGTTGTCAACAATGGTAGTAAAGTGGGTTTCAGTTGGGGCTTGATGGTCGATTATTGGTTTGCTGACAACTATGCTTTTGCCACCGGATTGCAACTAAATGGTTGTGGTGGGAAAGTGCGTGCCACACTGATTACTGACCCCGGCACACCCATCCCTACCAGCACTATTGCCAATGCCGACTTCAATTATAAGTTTCAATATTTAGAGCTCCCTCTCAACTTGAAAATGAAAACCAATCCGCTTGCAAGTGGCATCGGATTCTTTGGGCAAATTGGGCTAACCCCTGGCATGAATATTAGTAAGAAAGCAGATTATACTGTTACGGCTACCGATGCAGGCTCCACACCCATTTCTGAAAACAATGTAAAAATTGCCGGCACCTTAAGTGTGGCACCCCTCAATATACAATTGAACATTGGTGCCGGAGCTACTTACCCACTGGGTGGCAACTTATCGGCGTATGTGGGCGTCTTCTTCAATAATGGTTTTGCTCCGGATGCTACCAACCCTGCTCGGTACAACTTTAAATACTCCCCCACTCTCGGCTCATTTTCTGATGGCAATGTTCGTTTAAACAACGTAGCTTTCCGACTGGGATTATTGTTTTAAAATAACAAATCAAATAGGGCATCTACTGAGCAGGCAATCAACTGACGTATGAACAATCCTTTTTTTTCTTTGTTACCGACGCTCTTAATGAGCGTCGTTTTCATTTGTTTCTTTTATGAAAATGTATAGTGTATTGCTGCACTTCCTTCGCTACATTTGCGCTTTATTAATACCCATCTGATATGCTTTCCAATTATCAACATACAACTGCCGAGCGCTTCATGCGCTATGTACAAATAGACACCCAAAGCGACCCATCATCGCCATCACAACCTTCTACCGAAAAACAAAAAGACCTCAGCCGATTGTTGGTGGAAGAGCTGAAGCAAATGGGTATTGCAGATGCCGAATTGGACGAGTATGGCTATGTGTATGCCACGCTGCACGCCACTACTGACAAGTCCGTACCGGTACTATGTTATTGTTCTCATGTAGATACAGCACCCGATTGTAGTGGCAAAGACGTGAAGCCCCTATTGCATCAAGCATGGGATGGTAGTGACATTGTATTGCCCGACGACCCATCAGTGATCATCAGCACCCAACAACACCCATATTTGAAAGAACGCATTGGCGACGATATCATCACTGCATCCGGAAAGACCTTATTAGGTGCCGATGATAAAGCCGGCGTTGCCATTATTATGGATACCGTAAACTACTTATTGCAACATCCCGAGATAAAGCACGGAACAATTCGTATTCTTTTCACTCCGGATGAAGAAGTAGGCAGAGGCGTAGCCAAAGTGGATATGAAAAAACTGGGAGCACAATATGGTTATACATTGGATGGTGGTGAACGTGGACATTTAGAAGGCGAAAACTTTTCTGCGGATGCTGTAACAGTTGTCTTTCATGGTATCAGTGCCCACCCCGGATATGCAAAAGGGAAAATGGTGAATGCTATCAAAGCTGCATCTGCTTTTGTAGCCAAATTGCCACGCCAAGAATGGAGTCCTGAAACAACAGAAGGCTATGAAGGTTTTGTGCACCCCACCCAAATAGAAGGCACATTAGAAAAAGCCAGTGTATCGTTTATTGTTCGCGACTTTGAAACCTCAAAACTGGCAGAGCATGAAAATAGGTTAATAGCACTAGTGGCGGAAACGGTGGCAGATTTCCCCGGAATCACTACCGACTTTCAGGTAACGGAGCAATACCGGAATATGAATGAGATCCTACAACTGCACCCACAGGTAATGGACTTTGCCGATGAAGCATATACTAGAAGTGGACTAAAAACGGTTCGTATGAATGTGCGTGGCGGAACGGATGGTTCTCGTTTATCCTTTATGGGATTACCTTGTCCGAACTTGTTTACCGGCGAAATGGGCATTCACAGCAAACAAGAATATGTGAGTGTGCAAGACATGGAAAAGGCGGTAGAAGTGTTGGTGCATTTAGCACAGATATGGGAAGAGAAAGGAAATACAGCACAATAATTCCACCACAAAAACAGCCACATCAAAAGAAAAAGAAAAACATTACAATAGAAATAAACAACCTAATCAGATGAACCAACAATTAAAAGCAATACTGCTCACGGTGCTTACTTTGTCTTGTTTTGTGATAGCCTTAGTAGAATTAAGCGGTATTAGCAAGACAGCTTTCTTCAATAAATTCAATGCTTCCGAATCAGCAGAAGCGGCAATAAAAAGCACCAGCTATTTGCCGAAAACCATTATAGAGTTTGAAACAATGAACCACAACTTTGGCACTATCAAAGAAGGAGATGTGGTTTCTTATGCCTATAAATTTAAGAACATAGGTAACAAACCCTTGGTGATTACAGATGCGAAAGCGGCTTGTGGCTGCACTGTTCCTTCTTATCCCAAAGAACCTATATTGCCGGAAACGGGAGGTGAGATAGTCGTAGAATTTAACAGCAATGGTAAGCCCGGACACCAACATAAAGGGGTCATGATATACTCTAATGCGCAAGAATCAGCCATGCAAATAACCTTTGATGCAGAAGTAGAAAAAAAATAACATCGTGGGAATACTGAAAAACATCAATCATTATTTATCACTCATCAAATTCAGTCACACTGTTTTTGCCTTGCCTTTTGCATTGATGGGTTTTGTATTGGGAGTATTGGAAGTAAATAATGGCGTCTTTTCGCTGGACTGGTTCCTCAACAATGGTAGTTTGTTTATCAAAGTGCTTTTGTGCATGGTCTTTGCTCGCAGTGCTGCTATGGCTTTCAATCGTTATCTTGATCGAAAGTTTGATGCGCTCAACCCTCGCACAGCACAGCGCGAAGTACCGGCAGGTATCATTAGCCCTACCCAGGCACTCGTTTTTACCCTTGTCAATTGTTTTCTTTTTATTGCCACTACCTACTTTATCAATACCACGGTATTGCTTTTATCTCCGGTAGCCTTGTTGGTAATATTGTTTTATAGTTACACCAAGCGATTTACTTCTTTATGCCATCTGGTATTGGGTTTGGGTTTGTCGCTATCTCCCATCGGCGCTTTTCTTGCCGTTACGGGCACTTTCAAGTTGTTGCCGATATTGTTATCCATCGTAGTATTCACTTGGGTTTCCGGCTTTGATATTATTTATGCCTTGCAAGATGAAGCATTTGACCGTGCACAAAAATTACATTCGATACCGGCTGCAATAGGAGCCAAAAATGCCTTGATGGTTTCAAACATATTGCATTTGGCTTGCTTTCTTCTGGTCGTAACGGTAGGTTATGTGGGTGGGTTTCATAGTTTGTTTTGGGTGGGTGCCGGCATCTTTTCTTATCTTTTGTTGCACCAACATTTACTGGTAAAACCTCATGACTTGAGCAAGGTAAACATGGCATTTGCCAACACCAACGGTATTGCCAGTATCTTATTTTCTTGTTTCTCCATTCTATCATTTATTACACAATAACATTTCTATGAACATTGCATTAGTAGGTTACGGCAAAATGGGCAAGGCTATCGAAAAGATTGCTGTTGAAAGAGGGCATACCATTGTCTTGAAAATTAGAAAAGAAAATCTGGAAGACTTGACTACTGAAAACCTGCAGCGTGCGGATGTGGTAATCGAATTCAGTGGACCGCATAGTGCCAAAGAGAATGTTATTCGTTGCCTTCAGTTGGGATTGCCGGTGGTCAGTGGTAGCACGGGTTGGAATCAAGATTTGCCCGAAGCACAAGCAATTGCTACTGAAAACAACACCGCATTTTTACATGCCTCCAATTTTAGTATTGGGGTTAATCTATTCTTTGAAATAAACAAACAATTGGCAAGCTTGATGAATCAACAAACCGATTATCAAGTAGCTATCGAAGAGATACACCATACGGAGAAAAAAGATGCTCCCAGCGGAACGGCTATCAGCCTTGCAGAGCAAATCATTGCAGGTATTTCGCGCCTCCAACAATGGGCGTTGGTTCCACAGCATCCCGGTACCGCATCTGAAAAGCTACCCATTACTGCCCTTCGCCAAGATGCAGTACCCGGCACTCATACGGTATCCTACTCGTCAGCTGTGGATGATATCACAATTACTCATATTGCACACAACAGAGAGGGCTTTGCCAAAGGAGCCGTATTAGCGGCTGAGTTTATAGAAAAGAAGCAAGGTATTTTTACTATGAAAGACGTGTTGGGGATAGGAGCTTAATAAGCTTCCTTGTAGCACTTTTGTGTCGGAAGTACCATTCTTGTTACGCACCAATAGTCAGTTCCATTTTGGCAACCAACTCTTTTAATAATGCCCGGTCATCTGCAGTACTGTTTACGCCTACCATTTTAGCACTATAGTCTGCAAGAATATCAAAGCACATTTCTATTTTAGGTGAAGGTAAATTTCTGGCGGCTATCACCGTGTCGCGCAATCTATCTTTATACAATCGCAAAACCGACATCAATTCTTTTTCGTTGTTGCCTAATGCTTGTGCCTGATATACGGTATTCAAATGTGCATACAGGGCACCTACAATGAGTGGCATCGGCGCCGCTTTGGGATTGTCCACAAAATGCGTCAACATTTTGTAAAGTTTATCTTTGTTTTTGGTCGTCAGCATCACTGGAAATTCAAAAAGATTGTACTCACGATTGATACCGATGTACGTTTGAATCATTTTGCTTGTGAGTTGTTTTTCCTCAGGAACGTTGATGCGTACTTTATCTATTTCGTTTACTATTTTCTGAAGATCATCGCCCAAATAGCCGGCTAGTAGCTGCGCTTCAGGCATTGCCACATGAAAGCCGATACTTGTTCCATAGCGTTCAATCCAACCGGGCATATCTTCTTCTTTTATTTTATCTGCTGTAAAATAATACCCCTTATCCTTTACCAATTTCACCAACTTCAACTTACCATCTACTTTTTTAAAGCGATGTTCGATGAGTAATATAGTGGATGGGTTGGCATGTTCCACATAAGCAGCCAACTCCTTCAAATCTTTCATTTGAGTGGCATCCTTAATAATTACTACTTGCTTGGGTGCAAACATAGGAAGCCGGTGACAGGTATTGATTACATCAACACTAGAAACATCTTTTCCGTATAAGACTAATAAATTAAAATCGCGCTCCGCTTCGGTTAATATCTGTTCTTCGAAGCACTTGGTAAGGATATCGGTATAATACACTTCTTCTCCGTCAATCAAATATACCGGGGCAAACTTCTTTTCTTTTACAGACTGTAGTATCGCTTGAAAATCTTTGTTCATTGCCAATCGTTAAGTAACTGCTGTAAAAATCTATAGTGTGGTGCTATTTTCCAAAATAGATCGAAGCAGAAAATGAAATTTATGAGGCACTACCTAATTTTGCAGCATGGATACTTTTCAATTTGACCTAGCGCAAATACTCACCATCTCTTTTACATTGTTTGCTGTTATTGATATTTTAGGTTCACTTCCAATCCTTATTTCATTAAAAAAGAAAATGGGTGAAATCAGTGCGGTGCAAGCTACTGTCGTGTCCGGCTCGTTAATGTTATTGTTCTTTTTTATTGGAGAGTCGGTGCTGAATTTTATGGGGTTGGATGTACACTCCTTTGCTATTGCGGGGTCTATCGTAATATTTATTTTAGGGTTGGAAATGGTGTTGGGGATAGAATTGTTTAGAGGCGAACAGGATGCACGCTCCGGCAATATTGTTCCAATTGCCTTTCCATTGATTGCCGGCTCCGGTACACTTACTACCATCATGTCTCTAAAAGCCGAATATCATGCCAACAACATACTTATTGCCATTCTTATCAACTTGCTATTTGTATTCATCACACTCCGCTCTATTAACCTATTAGAGCGCGTCTTCGGACCTTCCGGTATTTCCATGTTGCGAAAGTTTTTTGGTGTGATTCTATTGGCTATTTCAGTAAAAATATTCAAGAGTAATATTCTACTATAATAGCAAGGTATATAACGGAAAGGCTGTTATTACAAATGCGCCTTGCTCAAATTGGGATTATTTCTTTCGGCTTCTTCTATCGGAGCAAAGCTAGATAAGGCTTCACCGGCAGTAATACCAACCAACGTGGTATGCTCATAGTGTACCGACACCATCCCATCTGCGGTTACAATAGTCCATCCGTCTTCTAAAGTATTCACGCGATGTGTGCCAAGATTTATCATCGGCTCGATAGCTAATACCATTCCCGCTTTCAATCGTTTGCCATCTCCTCTACGACCATAGTTAGGCACTTGTGGGTCTTCGTGCAAGTTTTTGCCAACGCCATGCCCTACCAATTCTCTTACAACGCCATAACCATGCTGTTTGAACGTGTGGTTTTCTACTGAAAAAGAGATATCCCCTACTCTGTTGTTCTCACGGGCGGCTTCTACAGCAAGGGCTAAAGATTCTTTCGTAACTCGCATTAGTTTGGCAACGGCATCGGGTACTTCACCCAAGGCAAAAGTATAAGCATGATCACCATGATACCCATCTTTATAAAAACCACAATCTACACTCACTACATCTCCTTCTTTGAGTACATAGTCTGATGGAAAGCCGTGTACCACAACATCATTCACCGATATACATAGCGAAGCTGGAAACGCATTGTTTCTGGGACCATATCCTTTAAAAGAAGGAATGCCACCATTGTCGCGTATAAATTGCTCTGCCCTTTCGTCTAAAGAACGTGTGGTAATGCCCGGTTGCAACATCTTTGCTACTTCTGTTAGTGTAGCTGTTACCATTAGTGCATTTCTTCTGATAATTTCAATTTCGCTTTTCGTTCTTATGTGAATCATAATGAGTGTGTGCTAAAAATAGGAGAATGTAAAGGCTATGTGCCTAAATGAGAGTTGCAAAGGTAAGGGCTTCTATAAAAAATTTGAAGGTAAAATATGTCATCCATACACAAGTATCTTTAAATGCGAAGCAGTTACTACTCTTCAGTCAAAACAAGATGGACACTAAATACAGAAGTCAAAACATTGCTGTTTTGACTTCTGTTTATTATTAATAATTACAATCTTACATTGAAGAAGATACCGCTTGGCGACCAGAGATACGACCGGTTTTCATCAACCCATCATATTGGCGCATCAAAAGATGACTTTCTATCTGCTGAAGTGTATCCAAGATTACACCAACACCAATCAACATAGAAGTACCACCATAGAAGGTAGCAAAACTACTAGTAACACCCATTAATGCAGCAATACCTGGAAGTACACCTGCCAAGGCTAAGAAAATAGAACCCGGCAAAGTAATGCGATCCATAATGGTGGCAATGTAATTAGCAGTTGGTTCTCCTGGCTTAACACCTGGGATGAAACTATTATTACGTTTCAGGTTGTCAGCCATTTCGGTAGGGTTAAAGATAAGTGCGGTATAGAAATAAGTAAACGCTATCACTAATACTGCATAAATGAGATTGTAATATAAAGAAGTGTAATCAGACAAAGCACGAACTATTCCGGCAGAGCTTTCGCTTTCTGCAAAGCCCACAATGGTAGCCGGGATAAACATAATAGCTTGTGCAAAGATGATAGGCATTACACCGGCACTATTCACTTTCAATGGGATAAAATCTCTTTTACCCACTACTTCTTTAGCTGCATTTGTACTACCAATGATACGACGAGCATAGTTTAATGGTATCTTACGTACTCCTTGCGTTAACAATATCAAACCTACCACTACAGCGATGAAAATAGCTATCTCAATTAAGAAGATAAGCAATCCGCCACCACCACCCAAGTTTCTTGCATCAAACTCTTGAATGAGTGAATGTGGTAAACGTGCAATGATACCAATCATAATCAATAGTGAAACGCCATTTCCAATACCTTTATCGGTAATCTTCTCTCCCAACCACATTACAAACAATGTACCGGCGGTAAGCACTACCACTGTTGATAACCAAAACAACAACGGACTGAAGTCTTGAACCACTGCTCCGCCAGTTTGGGTGCGTAAATATGCAACATATGCACTTGCTTGAAATGCCGTAACTAATACCGTTAGATAGCGTGTGTATTGGTTTATTTTCTTTCTACCACTTTCTTCTTTTTGCAATTTCGCAATTTGAGGTACAACGATACCTGCTAATTGCATAAAGATAGAAGCAGAGATGTAGGGCATAACTCCTAAAGCAAATATGGATGCGCGGCTAAATGCTCCTCCGGCAAACATGTTTAGGATACCTAACAACCCTTCTTGACTACCTGTAAGGGCTAGTTGATTAGGGTCAATACCGGGTAACGTAATATAACAACCTACGCGATATACTAATATCAACAGCAAGGTAAGCGTAATGCGTTTGCGCAATTCTTCGATGCTCCAGATATTTTTCAGCGTTTCAATAAGTTTCTTCACTTGTGAATTTTAAGTAAGATCCGATAAAAATAGATTGCGAATAAACAACAAAAGCGACATTTTACCAAAAGAGGCTTTTGTAATATTTGAATTAGATAATCTCTACAGTACCACCGGCAGCTTCAATAGCTGCTTTAGCACTTGCACTTACTGCATTTACTTTGAAGGTAATTTTTGCAGTGCACTCTCCTTTTCCAAGGATTTTTACTAAATCCGTGCGATTGATAAGACCGTTGATATATAGATTATCTGGTGTAAACTCAGTAAGATTATATTTTTCAATGAAGAAATCCAATTGTCCTAAATTGAAAACCTTGTAAGAAACACGGTTGGGGCTGATAAAGCCACGTTTTGGCATGCGGCGTTGAATGGGCATCTGACCACCTTCGTGACCGTTTTTAGATTGATAACCGGTGCGGGATTGTTGTCCTTTGTTACCTTTTCCGGCAGTGGTGCCACCACCACCTTCACCGCGACCTACTCTTTTTCTGGATGTTACCGCGCCTTTAGCGGGTTTTAAATTGTGTAATTGCATAGTTACATTTTTTTAACTTGCGCGGAAATGAAAACCGCTCGCAAATTGTTAGTGAATAATTAATTAGCTTTTTACTTCTTCTACTTTCACAAGATGATTAACGGTTCTTACCATTCCCTGTATTTGTGGTGTAGCTTCTACTTCTACAGTAGAATTGATTTTACGCAATCCTAAAGCAGTTAAGGTACGCTTCTGATTTTCAGGGCGGTCAATACCACTTTTCACTTGTGTGATTTTGATCTTTGACATGTTAATTACTTTTTTTGAAGTGTGCGAAGGTAAGTAGTTTTTCTTTTAAAATAGTTTTTTTCTGTTATTAATTTCTATAGGTCGTTTTCAAATTGCACATAAATGTATTGATGCCATTACGAAATAAATGTTTTCGTACCCTTGCTGTTCAGAAAAGCACCATTCAAAACGCCTCCCGTTCAACTATATTGTGTTTATTCAAAATAAAAATTTAGCTAAAAAAACTATATTTCAACAAGTATTTGTGCAAATAAAATACCGTTATAAAATTCAGCACCGCCGTGATAGTTCTAGCGATTATGCGTATTTTCACACGTTGAATATCACACCATCGTTTATATTTTCAAACTATACTTTTTCGTGAAAGCAATCATATTAGTAGCAGGTGCCGGCACCAAACTTCGTCCACTTACCTATACGCAGCCCAAGGCTTTAATACCTATTGCAGGCAAAACCATATTGAGTGTTATTGTGGACCAATTATTAGACGCTGGTGTAACTGAATTTATTTTTGTCATTGGATATTTAGGAGACAAAATCCAAGATTATATTTCAAAAACGTACCCTTCACTTCATGCTACATTCGTAACACAAAAAGAAAGACATGGTACCGGACATGCCTTATGGCTTACAAAAGCTTCGGTAGGCACGGCACAAGAAGTCATCATCGTATTAGGTGATACCATTTGCGACCATGACTTAAAATGGGTTCTCAATAGTCCTCAATCGCAAATAGGTGTAAAAAAAGTAGATGACCCTCGCGACTTTGGCGTAGCCGAATTGAACGATAAAGACCAAGTCATTCGTGTGGTGGAAAAACCGCTGATACCCAAGTCCAACATGGCGATGGTGGGCATATATTTCATCAAAGAGGTAGCTACCTTGTTTGAGTCTTTAGACGAGCAATTATCACAACAGCGTACCGATCATGAAGGGGAATATCAACTCACCAGTGTATTGCAACAAATGATAAATAAAGGAGTATTTTTTAATGCCTTTAGAGTAGCCAATTGGTTTGACTGCGGAAAAAAAGAGAACCTACTAACCACCAACGCTATTCTTCTCAAAGAGCTGGAAGAAGCAGGCAGCAATCAACATTTCATTGAGCAATACCAAAACTCTGTAGTAATTCCCCCGGTTAGCATAGCCGAAGGTTGCACGATTACGAACTCCATCATCGGCCCCAATGCCACCATTGGAGAATATGCCATTATAGCTGATTCTATTATCAAAGACAGCATTATTGGATCTTACACCAAGTTAGAAGAGGTCGTGTTGCATTCCTCTATTATTGGGAATGACGCCTTTGTGCATGGTGTCACCCAAAGCCTGAATATCGGTGATAATACCGAAATAGATTTAGGATAATTGTTCATATTTTTTTTCGACTAGTAAGGAAACTGTTGGCATAATGACTTTTCTCTTTTCCCTATTTCACTCCCTTTTTTTCATCATAACCTAACAACTTTTCACACTCATAAATCATGTATTCAGGAAAAATATCCGCCGACCGTTCGCATTTCGAAAACCGCATTACCTCATTGTTTCAAATCAAATACCCCATCATACAAGCCGGTATGATATGGGCATCAGGGTGGCGATTAGCAGCTGCTGTTAGCAATGCCGGAGGGTTAGGTATCATTGGTGCAGGCAGTATGTATCCGGAGGTGCTGCGCGAGCATATTCAGAAGTATAAGCAAGTCAGCAATAAGCCTTTTGCTGTAAATCTTCCCTTGCTATATCCGGATGCGGATAAGCATATTCAAACCATCATTGAGGAAAAAGTACCCATTGTCTTTACCTCTGCCGGTAATCCCAAAACTTATACTCCCACTTTAAAACAAGCCGGCATTACGGTTGTGCATGTGGTAAGCAGTGCCAAGTTTGCACAGAAAAGCGAAGCTGCCGGTGTAGATGCCGTAGTAGCAGAGGGTTTTGAAGCAGGCGGGCACAATGGTCGGGAAGAAACCACTACCCTCTGTTTGATACCTGCCGTAAGGGAAGCCATACAAATTCCCTTGATAGCTGCGGGTGGCATTAGTAGTGGGCGCTCTATGTATGCAGCAATGGCGTTGGGTGCAGAAGCCGTTCAAATAGGCAGTCGCTTCGTTTGTACTCCGGAAGCATCCAGTCACGAAAATTTTAAGCAAGCAATTATCAAAGCGAATGAAGGGGATACGGTACTCGCTTTGAAAAAACTTACTCCTGTACGTCTCATAAAAAACAACTTTTGCCAACAAGTAATGGCTGCCGAAAATGCTGGAGCAGATGAAGCAACATTGACAACCTTGTTGGGTAGAGCCAGAGCCAAAAAAGGGATGTTTGAAGGTGATATGGTGGAAGGAGAGTTAGAAATCGGACAGGTAAGCGCGACCATTAAAAGTATCCAACCGGCTGCTGCTGTAGTTGAAGAGATTTGGGAATCCTTTTGTGCGATTGCTCAAAAACCTTTCGACTATTAAATCCCTTCTGCCAATTTCCATTTTGCATAGGTATGTGTTATTAACGATGAAGGTCGCGGCTTCGCCGCGACCTTCATCGTTTTATTCTATGCTACTTCTACTAATGTGCCACATTCACCTTAGATAGTTGGGTACCATGTTCTGACTTAATCATTACCATGTATATTCCGTTCGGAAGGGATGCAGTGAGGAATGAGTAGTGTGTGTTTGCATCCGTCATTTCAATACGCATCAATTCTTTACCGGTCATATCATTAAAGGTTATCGTTCCTTTGGCTCGTTGGTTCAGTACAATGTTTACTTCTTGTTGAGCAGGGTTCGGATAAATTCTGGCTCTTACCATCTGTGCTGGGTTGATACCGGTAGTGCCATTATCATACAATACGATATCGTCCACAGCTGCTTCTACGGTGCTTTGTCCATTGTTAGGATAGTTGCTGTCTTTCTTATCGGCGGCAATAAAGCGCAATTGTATTCCTGTCATATTCGCATAGTATTCACTCACCCTGAAGATGCGTCTTCTCCAACTGTAATCAGATTTATTGGTGTAATCTACTTTGCGCAACCAATTGCTTGCATTGTAAGGTTTAATGCTTACTTCCCACATATCGTTTTCTACATTAGAACCTCTGTCATTGCCGTACCATCTGAAGTATTCGATTATAGGGTCAGTTAATCCGGCTACGCTAATCACCGGAGTAATAACGGTAGTAACACCATTATCTACATCTGCCTGATTAGCTCCGGCAATAGCACTAAGAGCATTTTCGGTTACCAAGCACTTACCACTGGCGGTGCCGGTTGTATGGTCGGTTCCTGTTTGCACCGGACGCCCATTACTGCTTGAAGGAATCGGGCTAGCTACGATCCAGTTGCCTGTAGTAGCATCATCCGAAGGTAATCCTATTTGCCAAGTACTGTCTATCGTGCCTTCAAAGTCTTCGCCCCAAACCTTATTTAATCCAACACCGAATTGATATAAAATATTATTGTAGGTAAAAGTAGTATCCGGAGCGTAATGTGCCGGAGCATATTTATTGGCAACGTTCATATAGTCCATCAAAGCGAAGTAATATTCTACGATGGCTCCTTTGTTAAAACCCGGAAGAGTTGCAGAAAATTGAGAAGGTACGGTTCCCTGTGTCATCACCAAGCTATCCCAATTATTTGACGTGCGTTCTTTGTAAAATAATTTTAAGCCTCCTAAAAATTGTGGCTCGCTAACGGTTACAGTCGCTTGGATTGCCACAGGCGTATTAGCGGGCGGGTTGCTAATATCGGTATGGTCAATGGTGGCATCCATCAACAAGTAGATACCATGTCTGGCAAAGGCTTGTATGATTTGCAAAAAATGAGGAGTTCCGTTCGACAAATTGTTGTCGTTATCATCGTTCTGCAATGCTGATATCAATACTTGATGGTACACATCTCCTTCTGTTCCGGAAGCTCCATCAGGCACATCATAATAGGTTTTGGAAAACAATTCAGACATGCTGTCAACCGAGCCAAGATTTACCGATAAATCCCACCAAGCACCGGCAATGATTTCACCATCAGCATGGCTTTCTCCTTGTATATCGCGGGGATATACTTTGGGGGCTAGGTCATACCTTCTAATAACAGCTCCATTTTTAAAAGAGCCCTTGCCTAATTGTGGGTCAGCCGTAATGCCAATTCCCCAAATATCCGCTGTACCTTCATTCAACGCACTATTGAACATGCGTGTAGCACCAGCATCTTTATAGAAATTGTTATTAATTCCATGCCCGTATTCATGATAAATAATATCGCCGCAATACACAAAAGAATTGCATCCGGCACTCTCACGGTAGAAGTTAATGGAGTTGCCATTTGCCGGTGTATAATAGGCATTACAAGTACCACCGATAGTATCTACATTGGTTCTTAAAGAAAAATCCATTCCGGTAAAACTGGGGAATTTGGTTTTCATGAAATCATGTACTCGTGTCACATGATAATAAGCGTTTACCAATCGTTCATTCAATGGTGCTGTGGTATCAAAGATAACCGTAGTTCCAGTTGTATTTACGGATACGGTATAAGAAGGTTGCTTGTTGACAGATACTAAATGGTTGTAAACATTGGCCCATCTTCCATTCAGGTTTAAGGTAGCATTGATAGGAGCCGATAGACTGGCATTACTAAAATAACCTACACTATCGGTATAGTAATTGTTGCTGTTAATGTTAATAAGCATATCAGCCAATGGCTCTACTGTAGCGGGTGATAGATAGTCCTTTTTATACACTACTCCTTTTACCGTAAGGTCCACCGTTTCTTTCACTTGGTTTTCGCGGTATAGCAGTTCACCGGTCAAGGCATTAACGTATCCATGTAATAACACAGGTAGGTAATCGCTGTGTCCCATTACTTCGAACTCCCATGCGGGCACTACGTCGTATCCCTCTTTTTGTGGAACCGGAAACCACACCCAATCATTGCTAATAGTAGTTTTTTCGATAGACACTCCGCTCAGGTTTTGGGTGGCAGTTGTTTGGGCAGCTGCAGCAGATACCGTGGGTGCCATTGTTTGGGGCGTACCAAAGTTTTTCATTTGAATTTTTTCAATGGCTCCATTTTGAGTAAATCGAAAACTTAATCTAGAAAAAACTACTTCACGACCGTGCAACTGTTGTTTATAATTTACAAACTGAGCAAACCCCGGATGAGTTTCACCGGTCTTAATCCAGTCTGCTTGCTGCACACCCAATGCCTTCAATTGATGTTGAAAGCAATAATTTATTTTAGCCTCCAGTGTGGTACCGGGTATGGAATAACTCTTGCCATAAATGGACGTAAACATTCCATTCAACTTATCAAACGTAACATAAGATTGCGGAAAGACCGCCTCCACTTCTTTTTTGAGGTTGTGCATATTCAACCGCTTTGAAGTTGGCATGTCTTTGTAGTTTCTATACACAGAAACATCGTAATCTCCGCCATGATGCTCATGAGCCATGGAAGGTATGGCAAGCGTAGCCAATGCAAACAGCCATGCTGTAAATTTCATTTTATATCGTGGTGTTTTTTTGCTCATTGATTTTTTATCAACAAGCGTGATTATCAAATAAAAAAAGCAAGTAAAGTTGTACTATTTAAGTGGGAATGCCAAATAAAGGAAGGTCGCTAAAAATTATTTTAACAAATATACCAATGGGGTGTGCAGTTCATTGCTTTTGTTGCCCGCAGCATCTTGTATCTGCACACTAAAGCCAACAGAATCTATCGGCATGAAGGGGTCACGTAGCAATAAAAAAGCAGCCGGAATTTTTATTGTGGCAGTGCCTTTAAAACCGGTACCATTGCCTTTGTATGCCTCATCAATGTAAGGAAAAGGATAATTAAAATGGGTGGTATCGCGGGTGTTGCTTACAAAAATATTCACCGTTTGTCCGTCGGTTTTAATGTCGGCATCGCCATCTTCAAATTGAAAGTTGATGCGAACTGTATCTTTGCTATTGCCCGCTCTCACACTGTCGGTAGTGGTCATCAATTTTATAAATGGTATTTTTGACATCTTGTTTTCTTTTTTGCAAGCTGCCCAAAGCCCCCATAATGCAACTATGACCCAAAGGGAAATTCGAGTATTCATACGTCTTCAAAGTTAATCCAATGTAAGGAAATACGATCCTATTCCATTTCAATATTATGCTGTGCTTCTATCGTTCAGTTTCGCTTTCAAACCCTGCCCAATTGTAACTATTATTTTCTGTCGTTCTTCCTATCCATACTCCAAATGAAAATTGATCAATCTTACCTCTCCTCTATTAACGAGCAACGTTTTAACGATATTGCCTTATCTTTTTTTCAATATCAATACGAGCACAATTCCCTTTACCGGCAATACGTACAAGCCCTAAATATTCGTACAAACAACATCAAGAGCATTGTACAAATCCCCTTTCTTCCGATATCCTTTTTCAAATCACATACGGTGCTATGTGGCAATCATCAGCCATCCCTATACTTTGAAAGCAGCGGCACTACCGGCGATACTCATTCCAGGCATTATGTACTCGACCCCTTGCTCTACCAACAATCCTTATTAGCAGGCTTCGAATCGTTTTATGGCACTTTAAAAAATTATGCTGTTGTCGCCTTGCTGCCTTCATATCTGGAGCGGGGCAATGCTTCGTTGGTGCATATGGCAAAGGAATGGATGGCTGCCAGTGGGCATCCGAAAAATGGTTTTTACCTGAACGAATGGGAAGCTCTGGCTCATACGTTGCAATCGCTGGAAGAGCAGCAGCAGCCAACAATATTGATAGGTGTCACCTTTGCTTTATTGGACTTTGCCGAGCAATATCCCATACCATTGCAACACACCATCGTGATGGAAACCGGTGGTATGAAAGGGCGCAAAAAAGAAATAACCCGAACAGCAGTACATGATTTTTTGAAAAAGCAATGGAAATTGGAGGCAATACACTCAGAATACGGCATGACGGAATTGTTATCGCAGGCATACGCCAAAGCCAACGGGCTATTTGTACCTACAGCCACAATGAAGGTTTGGGCGCGTGATATTAACGACCCCTTATCTATGTATGCTGCAGGCAATGGCTTGTTGAACATTGTTGACCTTGCCAATATTCATTCTTGTTCTTTTATTGCAACAGAAGATATCGGAAGGGTTTTCCCCGATGGCAGCTTTGAAGTATTGGGACGTATGGACCACAGTGCCTTGCGCGGTTGCAGCTTAATGGCAGTATAATATGAGCTAAAACGATACGCTATTTAGGTAATACCATGCGGTATTCTACCCGTACTTTTCCCTTACTGATATCGTCTAATTTTTTCTTGAGCAATCTCTTTTTCAGAGGAGAGAGATAGTCTATGAATAGCTTCCCTTCAATATGGTCGTATTCGTGCAAAATAACTCTAGCAGTAATGCCACTAAACTCTTTTGTTTGGGGCTGAAAATGTTCATCTACATATTGGATGGTAATGGTTTCATTTCGGCGTATATCTTCACGCACTTTAGGTATGCTCAGGCATCCTTCATTGTAGCTCCAAGGAGTGCCGCCTTCTGCTATTATTTGCGCGTTGATGAAGACTTCTTTTATAGGTTTTTCATTGGGATATTGACGCTTGTCTTCTTCATCAAATCCCTCTACTATCTGTATCGTATCTACTACAAAAAGACGAATGTTTTTGTTAATCTGCGGAGCAGCAATACCCACACCATTGGTATGATACATGGTTTCCCACATATTGGCAATGAGTGGTTTCAATTCGGGATAATCGGGAGTGATTTCGTCACAAACTTTTCGGAGCATCGGATGACCGTAAGCAACTACAGGTAATATCATTTCAAAAAATTAGGTGACAAAGATAGGGTAGTAAACAGAAGTATGATTATGGTGTGGGATGCGCCGCCAAATATTCTTGTAAAATAATGGCTGCACTCACAGCATCCAATCTTTCTTTTTGCTCTCGGTCTTTTTTACGCAGCCCCAATTGTGCAATAGTTTGGGCTGCCATCTGCGAGGTCATCCGTTCATCCCAGGTTACAATAGGAATATGCGGGAATACATGCTTGAATTTAGGAATAAACTTATCCACTAAGGGTGTAGCATGTGTGGACGTATCATCAAAGTTCAACGGATAGCCAATAACCACCAACTCTACCGTCTCCGTAGAAAAATATTTTTTCAAATACCCAATAAGCTGGTCGGTAGCAACGGTGTCTAATGCGGTAGCTATGATTTTCAAGGGGTCTGTAACGGCAATGCCGGTGCGCTTTTTACCATAGTCCAATGCCAGTATGCGAGCCATGCTTATTGTTTCTTCAAGATTTTATATACCGTGGTTCCGTGTTTTTTTACGATTTCTTTTTCCTTCTTTCGCAGCTCCAAAAAAGTGCTTTGCAAAAGGGCAATTTTTTTGACGTCAGTTTCGCGAACCAAGTGTTGGGTCAGTTCCTCCTGCATTTTGATGAGTTGTTTCAATTCAAAATACGACAAAGCGCTTTCTACTTCGTTGATGTACTGGTCTTCGCCATGCAAGGTGTCGATACCATAATTGTTTTTCCAATTGGGGCTTATCTCATCGTTTTTGTACAGCAGTGAAATCATTACAGACTGTACTGCCTTGTCATGATGATGGGCAAAATATGCGGTATCCAAATGACTTCTGTTCGTATGAAGGGTGATGAAATAATCATCAAACAAGTTTTTTGCCATCTTGTTTTCAAATAACTCTGGGTCGGTATGGTCATACAAAAATGCCGCCACCGAATCATATCCCTCCATCGGTTTGGTGCCGTGCAAAATGAGTACTCTTATTAACTCCCATTCTTGTTCTTCTTCTTTTCGTTTGTTATCTAAAGATGGAAGCAGAGCGTCATCCGTAGCTATTGTTTCGGGTGGGGGAATAGGAGTTTTTTGTTGTTGGCGTTGCTCTTGCGCCAGTCGTTCTCTGATGTATTTGTTTACCAAATTGACCATTGCCGCTTCATCCAAATCGAGTCGTCGGGTGGTTTCTTTAATGTAGTAATGTTGCAACGAAAAATCCTCTGCTTTGTCAATTTTAGAAATGCTTTCGGCTATTTCGTTTATCAATTTCGATTTGGCAATGGGGTCGTTGCCTACATCTCGCAAGCCTACTTCCAAACGAAAATTGATGATGTCTTGTTTGTTGGCTTTTACATATTCGTGAAATGCGGTAGCGCCTTTGTTTTGTATAAAACTATCCGGGTCTTCACCCACCGGTAATAATACCAGTTTTACATTGAAGCTCTGCGACAATGCCATATCCAGCCCTCGTAATGCCGCTTTGATGCCCGCAGCATCGCCATCATAAAGGATGGTGAGGTTTTTGGTAAGCTGTCCTATCAGTCGTAGTTGGTCTTCGGTCAAGGAGGTACCGCTGCTCGCCAATACATTTTCTACACCTCCCTGATGCAGTGAGATGACATCCGTATAACCTTCTACCAAAAAACATTCATCTTCTTTGGCAATAGCCTTCCGCGATTGGTACATGCCATACAGCACACGACTCTTAATGTACAACTCATTCTCCGACGTATTGATGTATTTGGGTGCCTTATCATTTTTTTTGAGGATGCGAGCGCCAAATCCCAATACCCGTCCCGTCATGTTTTGAATTGGGAAGATGACACGACCACGATAGGTATCGTAATATTTTTCGTTTCTAAATTTTATCAATCCCGCTTTCTCCAACAATTCAGTTTGATATCCTTGTTGCTGTGCATAATGGTAAAAATCGGATTCGTTTTCGCTATTGTACCCCAGTAAAAAACGTTCTATGATTTCATTTCGGAAACCGCGATGCTTAAAGTAAGAAAGCCCTATTGCCCTACCCTCTTCAGTTTCAGTAAGTGCCGCATGAAAATATTTGGCCGCCGTTTCGTTGATGATGCGCAGGCTCTCTTCTGCTTGATGTTGCTGTATTTTCTCCGGGCTTTGAACGGTTTCCTCCAGCGTTATTTTATAATAATCTGCCAGCCACCGAATAGCCTCCGGATAGGTGAGTTTCTCATGCTCCTGAACAAAAGTGACCGTATTGCCTGCCTTCCCACAGCCAAAGCATTTATAAATTCCTTTGGTAGCCGAGACACTGAATGAAGGAGTTTTTTCAACATGAAAAGGACAGTTGCCAATATAATTGGAGCCTCTTTTTTTCAATCGTACAAACTGCCCGATAATCTCTACAATATCGGCACGGTTGTTTACTTCATTAATGGAGGCGGCGCTTATCACGTTGCTAATTTATACCAATGTTTACCAGAAAAGTGTATTAAAAACGAAAAAAATCTCCTCGATGAAAGGAGATTTTTATACCAAGGATATAGTTGATATTATTTGTTCCAAAGAGAAGGATCGCCGCCATCGTAGCCAAAATCATCGGAGGCACCGGTGGCTTCATCGGTTACTTTGTACTTCAATACGATTCTACCATTGTCGCCATAGTATTTTTCATCTTCTACCCATCCGTAACCGATGATGGTGTGCCCTTGCATCGATTGTTGGGGAATATAAATACTATCCTTTTTTACAAAGGCATTCACATCGTCGATAATGAAGTTTCTAAAATTTTTGATGCGCACTTCCGTCATATTAGGACCGGCTACTACCGCAACGGTATATTGGGAGGCATCGGTAATCGAGCCATTTTCGGTTACTACCCAAGTACCCATATATTTTTTGCGGGTTACGGTTTCGCACTGCGGACCTTCATAACCACTTTGGCAGATGCATTTTCCTTCATTACATACACCTTGGTAGGCGCAGGTAATGGTTTTACATTTGTCGGAGTTGCAAGAAGAATATGTGGCCATGGAAAAAGCCCCAATAACGCCTATCGCTGAGAGAATTACAGATTTTATACGTGCTTTCATTCGCGCGTGATGTTTTAATTTAGTGCTTAAAGATAATTGTTACAATTTTAAATTACAACCCCTATTTTATTAATAAAATATTGGTTCGGCTAAAGTATAAAAAAAATTCTCTTTTAGCCAAACATTGTAAATATCTTTCTTTCTATTATCGTTCTGAATCCCATTTGTAGGCTTGGATGCCTTTGAAGATGGCAGTGGCTACGGCTGCTTGCCCCGTTTCGGAGTTGAGGTAAGCTTCTTCGGAAGGATTGTTGATAAAGCCTATT
The DNA here is from genome assembly GCA_029573235.1 of Bacteroidota bacterium. Lineage (GTDB taxonomy): Bacteria > Bacteroidota > Bacteroidia > Chitinophagales > Chitinophagaceae > JAFIGV01. The sequence goes on along the minus strand of JAKQGX010000001.1, from coordinate 32,218 downwards.
TCTACCAGTACACCGGGCATCACACTACCGGCTAGTACTTCCAATCCTTTTTGTTTTACCCCCAAATCGCGACGTCCTTGCAAAGCAAACTGCTCTTGAATCTTACCGGCCAAGGATACGCTGCGACCCAAGAATGCTTGTGAATATTGTGAGATGATAATGGCAGTTTGCGGGTCGTTTTCGTTGAGCATTCCTTGCTCTTCGGTAATGTTGTCTCCGTATTCGCCAATGGCATTTTCTTTTTGCGAATTGCGATGCAGCCCCAATACATAGGTTTCGGTGCCACTGGTAGAAGTTTCTTTGTGATGCACGGTTTTATACACCGGCACGGTTACATATCGCTTCCCTTTTTTTACGCGGCGTGTACCTGCCTGATAGCGCTCGGTACGTCCGGCAGTAGCATTCACATGTATCGAAACAAATAAATCAGCTTCGGCACGGTTGGCAACTTCATGGCGCTCCACTAAAGAAGGATACACATCGGATGTGCGGGTATAATACACCTTCACATCTTTCATACTGTCTTGTATCATCTTGCCTACGCGCAAGGCTACGGCAAGGGTCAGGTCTTTTTCATAAGAAAATTGTCCGCGGGCACCCCCATCACGACCACCATGTCCGGCATCCAAAACTATTTTGCTGATTTTTTTCCCTTTTGCGTCAGCATGTAGCGGTGTAATTCCAAGCAGTAAGAGGGCAAATAAGATAATACGCATGTACTCTTTTATTCAAAAAATATGGTTAAAATGGGTATGGGGAGTAAAGATAGCCGTGAATCAATTATTTTTGCGGCACATGTACTCAGGGCGTAAAATTATTTTAAAAAAACGATGGTTGCGCTATTTCGCCCACCTTTCCTTTTTTATTTTCACATTCCTTTTACCATTGGTCGGATGGGCACAAGGAATCACCACTGCTGATACAACACAAAAACTTCCTACATCCTTTCGCCCCTACGATAGTACCGCACACGACTCTACCACCCAATCGGCAGCTGATATTCCGTTGTCGCCGGATGCCTTAACGGCTGTAGTGACAGCAGAGGCTACCGACTCTTCGGTAATGGATATTAAACATAAAAAATTTCATCTCTTCGGCGATGCAAAAATCCAATATGACGACATGCAATTGGATGCCGGTGAAGTTACCTATTACCAAAGCACCAACTCGGTATCAGCTGCACCTACTTATGACTCTGCCGGTAAAGCCATCAAGTTGCCCAGTTTCAAGCAAGGCAGCGAGACCTTTACCTACGATACCTTACAATACAATTTTCTGAGCAAAAGAGCCATAGTACGCAATGCCCGTGCACAACATGGCGAGGGGTATGTATATAGCGAGCAGATAAAACGCAATCCCGACCAATCCATCTATGGCTGGAAAAATATATATACCACTTGTGCTTTAGAGAAACCGCATTTCGGCATTCGTGCCAAAAGAATAAAGATTATTCCCAACCGCATTATTGCCTCGGGCAGTGCCAATTTTGTCATAGAAGACGTACCCACCCCTCTGGTGCTTCCCTTTGGTATCTTCCCTATTACCGAACGGCAACGTTCCGGATTTGTACTGCCCACTTACACCCTCGAAGAGCGACGTGGTATCGGCTTGGTCAATGGCGGGTATTATTTGTACCTCAACGATTATGTGGATTTGTTGGTGCAAGCCAATATTTTCACCAAAGGAAGTTATAGTGTGAGCGGCATCAGCAATTACACCAAGCGGTATCGATACAATGGTGGCTTGTCTTTGTCTTATGCCAATAATAAAACCGGCGAAAGCTATGAACCAGGCAGCTCGCAGCAAAAGGACTTTCGCATCAACTGGCGCCATGCTACCGATGCCAAAGCGCGCCCGGGTATCAACTTTAGCGCTACGGTGGACCTGGGTACCAATTCTTATTACAGCAACAACAGCTATAACCCCAATCAGATTTTACAGAACAACTACTTGTCCACCATCAGCTTTGCCAAAAACTGGATAGGCAAACCCTACTCCCTCACGGTCAATGCCTCTTACAACCAAAACACCGCAACCAACCAAGTCAACTTCCGATTGCCGGAGGTCAACTTCTATGTAGCGCAGTTTAACCCCCTCCAACGCAAAGCGGCAATCGGCACCCCTAAATGGTATGAAAAAATAACCGCCAGCTATAGCTTTAGCGCCATTAATGAAGTAACTTATCTGGATAGTAATTTTAGCTTCCGTGGCTTTGCCTTTCAAAATTTTAAAAATGGTTTTAAGCACGCTATTCCCCTATCTGCTTCGTACAATGTATGGCGATACCTCAACCTGTCTTTTAGCGCACCTTATACCGAGTATTGGTTTACCCAAAGAAACTACAGGCACTATAATATTTTTGACGACAAAGTAGATACCGTCAAGCAAAGGGGCTTTTACACCGCTCGAGATTTTAATGTTTCAGTGAATATGAGCACGCGTATCTATGGGCAAAAGATGTTTAAGAAAGGCAGCAAGATAATGGGCATACGCCATGTGCTGACACCCAATATCGGGTTTACGTACGTACCGGATTTTGCCGCTCGCCCATTTGGTTATTACTACCAAACACAGTTGGACGGCAATGGCGTGCCGGTATATCTTTCTCCCTACGAAGGCTCTGTGATAGGCATACCCGGACAAGGGCAGTATGGGCGCTATGCCAGCAATATCAACTTTGGACTTAATAACAACCTGCAACTCAAAGCCCGCTCTAAAAAAGACACCACCGGCATGGGCAAAAACATCACCCTCATTGATGGGTTTTCGATTACCTCTGCATATAACATCGCCGCCGATTCGTTTAACTGGCAAATGCTCAATATGGACTTCCGTACGACTATAGCCAACAACCTGAGCCTCTCTGCCGGCGCCAGCTTCGACCCTTACGACTACGACTATACCCTCCACCGCCGCTCCAAAAAATTATTATATGAAAATGGAAAGGGATTAGTGCGATTCAGAAATGCGCGGTTATCCCTTACGGCCAGCTTGCGCTCTACCAACAAGCCACCCGGAGTGCCCAACGACAGGAATCCCTTGTCGCCTATGCAGCCGGTAGGATATAGTGAGTATGTAGATTTTAATATCCCTTGGAATGTAAATATCAGCTATAGCTTAGACCTGAGTAAAAACCCACTGACCACCCGCGCCGCAGACACTTTGTTGTTAACCCAAAATACTGTTTTTAGCGGCGATGTTAACATTACCGCACGCTGGAAACTTGTACTCAGCAGTGGCTATAATTTCACCACCAAACAATTGCAATTCACCTCCATTGATATCTATCGTGACCTTCATTGTTTTGAAATGCATTTGCAGGCGTTTCCCTTTGGGGCTCGAAAGAGCTTTAATTTTACCCTCAATGCCAAAGCATCTGTCTTGCAAGATTTGCGCCTTATCAGAAGACGAGATTATAGGGATACGGTGTATTGATGTGCTTGTAAGCAGCAATAGGAAATCTACCGCCTATTGCTCCTCCTCACCCCAAAAACCATCGCCACCGCTCTTTTATGGAGGCAGTGGCGATGCGGAAAAAAACTTCTTGAAATCTTGGGCTTGGTTTTATTCTACTCACTTCACAAAACGGTGGGTTTCGTTGCCGCATTGCAAGAGGTACGTACCACTGCTCAGCGAGCGGATGTCTATCGCCTTGCTCGGGGTGCTGCCTTGCAGCATTACCCGCCCGGTCATATCCATAATGGTATAGTGGTAAGGTGCCGGTGCAGAGGTAGTAAGGTGCAGCCAATCGTTTGCGGGATTGGGGTAGAGCTGCCCACCCGATGCCGGAGCCGGCAAGGGTGCCACCCCCACCGGATCGGGTTTGGGATTGAAACCTATTACTAACAAACCAAGTTGCAGTGGACCACCTCCAAAGGCTCCCTTTTGGTGGTTCAGAGGCAATATTCGTTGGCTAAGGCTAAACGGATCATGTTGATTATCTATATTATAGGTAGCAAACCATTTAGAATATCCCTGGCCCGGGTCGATATACTCCAACGAATCGTGGGTAATCTCTACCACCAGGCTCAGCACACTATCGCCACCCGGGTTGCCAAAGCTGTAAGCATAGGGCTTTTGCAGCGGCAGCCGCAGCCAACTGTCCTTCCATATCGTATCCGGCAGCACAAAGAGGCTGTCGTAATATACCGTATCTAACTGGGGATGCACCATAGCTCCCTTTGGAATAGAAGCGGGAAACATAGAGTAATGGCTCGACCCCATCCGCACCATCAGCCCGGGCAGGTAGGCACCCTTGGGGGTCATCCAGGCATTTCGGATGTACAAGTCGGTGATGACCCCCTGGGCGGGCATGTTCGGAAAATCGGAACGGTGGTACAATACCTGATAACCGCCAAACTGGTAGTAGGCTAACATGGCCCCTCCACCGTACAGTCTGGAACTGGGGGGGAAGGTATCGCATTTGTAGAGGGGGGTGCTCTGGGCAGCCGCCACGGCGGCTGCCAGCATAAAGGCTATTATGGTTATATATGTTCTCATGATGCCTTCTATTTAGCGTTTCAAAAATTTTTGACTGGGGGTGCCGGGTATTTGCAACCAATACGTACCACTGCCCAGCGAGCGGATGTCTATCTCCTTGCTCGGGGTGCTGCCCTGCAGCATTACCCGCCCGGTCATATCCATAATGGTGTAGTGGTAAGGTGCCGGTGTTGTAACTTGGTCCACCCATACATCCGGCAGGGTGGCAGGTACTTGTGCGAGGGTGGATAGGGATAACATATTAAAAATTACCCCCCCCATAACATTTTTCTAAATGTGTGCTTTTGTAGCATGTTTGAGAAAGTTTAAAAGGTTAAGAATAGGTTAAAGATAAACACTATTCCACCAAAAAAACAAAATATGTAAGGAGATAATTTAGAAAAAAGAAAAAGAAATTCGAGATACAAGGAAGGTACCAATCATCAATTAACAAAGCAAAAAATTTTATTGCGGTATCTTGCTCAAAATAGTATGATAAACCATCGGCTAATGGTATGCGTATAACTCAAGAAATGTCGGCAAAAAACGCCCTTCGATGCACTGGCAAGGCATGGCTCTTGTTGGGGGGAATGTTTTTTATTTCTGCCCTCCATGCCTTGGCGCAAGCCCCTGTTGGGCAACGCTCCACACTGCGGTATGAGATCGATGCCAAACGCATAGGAGTAGATGTCAACAGCGAAGATGCCTTGCCACGCTCCCGAGAGTTTATCCGTATAGACAGTACCTATTATGTGGGATGGATGTTTGAAGGGGCATATAAATACCAACATGCCGCCGATTATATTGGTTATAAAAATGCGGCGCTTCCCCTTGAGCGAGCCTTATATACTTTGGAGCGCGACTACCGCAAAGAACTGCGTACCCGAACAGCCGATGTGATGGTATATTACCCGGTATTTTCGTATCAATTAGACTATACCCTCATCGCCAACTACCTGATGAATTGCTATAGCAATATGGAAGAACCCGACAAAGTGTATGCGTTGCTGCGGCGGGTATTGCAGTTTCATCTTCAGCGCGACTACTATATGGATGCCTACAACTACCTGAGTTGGACGGTGCACCGAAATCGTTTTTTTACAACGGCACAATATCCCTTTTTAAAAAATTCTATTGATGCCAACGAAGCCCTGGCAATGCGTTACCTCGATAGTGGGATGCAAAAAATTCAACGTGATTACCCCCTGAATAGCCACCTCTTTCAACCCGGATATGAGCAAGCCGATAAGCTGGCAGTGTACCATTACAAAGCCATTCTTTACAGTTATTCGTTTCAAATAGACAGTGCCGCACGTTACTACCAACTGATGCGCGATGCGGGCAGGCTACCCTACAATAACTTTGCCACCTTTCGGGTCATCTGTGGCGATTTCAGAGCGGCAGATGCAGCTTACCAAAAAGCCAGCGAACAAGATGGCTATGACAAGCGATTGCAAGAATGGGTGTATTACTCGTCTATACTGGATATCTACAAAGGACAACCCAAAACCGGCATTCAACTCACCAAAGACATGATAAAAGCCAATGGCAGCACCCCGGGATTTGGCTGGTATAATATTGCGTTAGCCCGCTGTCTCCTATACGATGGGCAACGGAAAGAAGCAGCGCGCTACACCGAAAAAGCGGCACAGTTTAAGGAAACCCATATCGGCACTACCCTGGGGCAAACACATTACAGCTTCAGCATTCAACTGCTGAAACTACAACAAAAAATACAAGAGATAGAAGCCCAAAAATGGGAACATGCCAACTGGTGGTATCACCCCATGGTATGGGCCAAAATAGCACAACTCACTACGGAAAAATACGTGCAACAGTTTTTAATCATTCAACAGTTTGCACAAAACCCCGAGCGCGACCGGGTGATTTATAAACTCTTTTCGACGGAGAGCACCGTAACCTGGGACGAAGTATGGATACTGATACGCGACTTTAGCACTTCCTTTTTTTACGAACGATTTAAAAAACAATTAGCCGATGATAAGCGAACCGCTATACATAAATACTACGAGTATATGCTGGGCAACCTGCTGATGAAAAAAGGTGATTACCCACAAGCGATGCAGTATTTCAACAAGGTACTCGCCGACCCTCAACTGGACAAGGATTACGAAAAACTACTCCTTGCCAGAACCCTGTTGGCGAAAGCCACCTGTGCCCAAGCATTAGACGATGACAGGGGCTACCGCCAATACCTATATGATGCCTATTGCCAATACCCGCAGCTCATACCCTACTCCGGCTTGCGCATGAGTCTGCAACTCCGCATGGGCAATGCACCCGAAGGCTTTATAGCTGCTTTAAAAAAGCTGCATATTGATTGGGAAAGTAACTCTCAAAATGCACCGATAGCCCACATTCAGTTTGTAGGCAGTGGGCAATCCTTACGAATTGCTTTTTCCGTTACCGATAGCAATGGAAAAGCAATCATAGCACCACAGACAATGCCCTATAAGCAACTTGAAACAACGGCTACCGAATTGGCGTATAGACTATTTGGGATAGGTGGCGGTACACAGCCGGAAGCGGAAAGACAAGCCCCAAGCGGTTCTGCAAAATAATAAGCAACCCTTATTGTATCCGTTCAAACTCAAAAGAAGGGCTACCTTTTACCCCATTTGCATCATAGAAATTGGTGAAGTGTAATTTCCAATATTGGTTGCGCTGGGTCTTTACAACATAGGTTTTTTGCGATTGCACGGTGTAGATAGCGGTGTTGGATTCTTCGTTGATGTTGGCGCTTTTCCAATCGAAGCCAATGACATCTCTGAAATGAGAAAAGGATTTGTTCGCAATATCTTGATAAGTAATTTTGGCATATCCTACTGTTGAATCCTTTACAGCCGAGGTGCCGGTAGGGTTTAATAATACTCCCGATACTTGATAAGGGAAGTTGCCCATATCGTAATAGATGTAGCGATAGCGGGTAAACACGATATCCCAAGTTGCTTTGGGAGGCTCGGGATACACGATGCTGCCGCCATCATCAAAGGTGAAATAAGCGTAGTTGTAATCCGGATTTTTGGGGATGCTGATAGTGGTCAAACTATTGCTGGCGAGGTCGCCATAAGACAATGAATACGCGGCGTCTGAAACACTATTGATAATAATTTTTTTGTACTTGGTGGTACTCATTTTTACAATATAAACATCTCCCTTGGAGCTGCCGTCTGGCTGCCGCCAATCACCCACACCGGTAGAGTCGGGCATGGCACAGGGTGCGTCAAAAGCGAAAGTGCTGTCTTTTATTTTCGAGATATAGTTGTTCAGAACCGATGCGCCATCTTTTTGTCGGGTGTTGAATACAAAAATATTTTTTGCCCCATTCATAAAAACATGAAACCCCTCTTTACTACTTTCAAAAGCCAAGTCCCAAGAGGCTACTAAACTGGTTTTGGCTATGGTGCCGGTTTCAAAATTAAAATAGACTTGATCGGTATAATCCTGTCCCATTTTAACAGTTGCAAATTGTGACGTACCTAAAGAAGGTAATTGGAACGGTTTTTCTGCTTTTTCGCAAGCCGATAGCAAGAAGGCAGAAACAAGGACTGTAGCAGCGATGCGCAACTTTTGTAGCATGATGCAAATATCTTATCCGTGTCTATTTTTTTTGTCAGAAAACTGTAATAATCTTTGCCAAGGCGGAAGAAACTTAACTTTTTTGGAGCGAATATTTATTTAGGTTTGCAGCCGAAAAAAATTACATTTCTGAATGAGGCAACATTACCTATTCTTTTTTATTGTAGCGGCTTTACTCGCTGGGGGGTGTAGCTCTCGTGATAAAAATTTCACGTTACGAGGCACTATAGAGCACATGCCCAAGCATATTGTGTACTTAGAGGAGTTGAGCATCAACAATAATATTGTTACCGTTGACTCTGCCCATAGTGATGCCAACGGAAGTTTTGAAATGAGCGGTCATAGCACCGAACCCGGGCTGTATCGTATCCGTTTTCAGGGCGATCAGTTCATCCTACTTTCTATGGATAAAGGCACAACAAAAATCACCGGCGATTGGAATAACTTAACAGATTATAAAGTGATTGGCTCTGCGTCATCAGCCAGTTTGCAAGGATTTTTAGGACATATCAGAAGCAGCCTTAAAGACTTTAATACCCTTTCCATCGTTATCGACTCGATGCGTGCTCGTGGTAATGACAGCATGCTACAAAAAGCCAATGCCGACCTCGAAACGATGAACTTTAAACTGACACGCTTTGTAGAACAATATTCCGACACGACAGCTTATCTTCCGAATGCCATCTTTGCCGTATCAATGCTGAATGCGGCTACCGAAACAGAGTACCTCAAAACATTTACCCAATCATTATTGACAAGATTCCCCAATAGCGCCGTTGCTAAGGAATTTGTTGCGAAGATAAACGAAGTAGCCGCACCGAGCAGCAATAGCAATGCCGGTGGCAGCAATATCATTGGCTCACCAGCTCCCGAAATTGACCTGCCTACTCCTTCCGGCAAAAACATCTCATTGAGTTCGCTAAAAGGTAAATATGTATTGGTAGATTTTTGGGCTTCTTGGTGTGGGCCATGCCGTGCCGAAAACCCTAACGTGGTGGCTGCTTTTCAAAAATATAAAGCAAAAAACTTTACGATACTCGGCGTTTCGCTGGATAATGATAAAGCCAAATGGCAGCAAGCTATCAAAGACGACAACTTGATGTGGCACCAAGTGAGCGACCTGCAAGGTTGGGAGTCGGCTGCAGCCCGCACTTACGGTGTACAATCTATTCCTTCCAACTTTTTGGTAGATCCGGATGGTAAAATCATTGCCACCAATTTGAGAGGTAGCTCGCTGGATGCCGCTTTGGGAGAGGCTTTAAAGTAACAGCAAAGCATTAACAACCCTTTTTTTATAACTCGATAGCAATGCTGTCGGGTTATTTTTTTTCTCGAGTATTCAATAACCCATTGTGCCGCTAAGCTCACTCCTTTTGAATCCAATTCAACGTTCATTGCTGCAACCCAACAACAAAATGGAATGGAGTATTACCTGGGGCTTACCGCAATGGTTCGGAGCAGCTTTCGTTTTTTGGCAGTAGAATAAAACTTAATCGTGTGCACGGCAAAGTACTTGGGGATAGCCGCAATAGCAATGGGATGATCATTGTACGTGAGTAAATGTGGCTCTTTGCGCACCGTACAATACACCTCAATAGTGCCGCCGGCTTTGTATGCTTCAGATTCGAAGCTCAAGAAATATTGTTCTTTGGTGGGTGCTGTCAGCATTACAACTACATGCTCAAACTCAAATCGGGGTTTGTCTTTTTCAAAGCTTTTACCAAAATAACGCTCAAAATCAGCCTCCTTACTAAAGACTAAATACTGAACTCCTTTGTCCAAACGAAGTTTTGCATTGGCATGATACCCTTGCAACATACGCAACGGAATTTTTTGGGGTTGTGCCTTGCAGCAAACAGCCATCAGCAACATCAAACAAAAGCCCATAACGGATTTCATGACAGTATCGGTGTGCAATTTTTGGGTCAATAAAAATAAGTAAATAGCGGTGGATAAATGCAACTCAAGTATTTGTAATACCTTTGCACCTCATTTATTCACCTCAATAAAAGAAGCAAGTACACCATGCCAGTGTTACACAACCGCATCTCCAACGAGGAACTGAAGCGTCGTTTGTATGAAGAAACAACGCCGCGTACAACGGTTTCCTTTTACAAGTATTTTACCATTGCTGACCCGCAAGCCTTTCGAGACAGCCTATACACCAAGCTGTTTGACCTGCAAGTATTCGGAAGAATATACATTGCCCACGAAGGTATCAATGCTCAAGTGAGCGTACCAGCCACCCACTATGAAACGATGGTAGCTACCTTGTATGCCGCTGCTCCGGAGTTGAACCAAATTCGTATGAACATTGCTGTGGAAGATGATGGAAAATCGTTTTGGGTATTGAAAATGAAAGTGCGAGATAAGATAGTAGCAGACGGCATCGACGACCCACTTTTCGACCCATCACAAACCGGAGTGTACCTGAAAGCCCATGAATTTAATGCTCTTGCAGAAGATGAAAACACCGTTATAGTGGACATGCGCAACCACTATGAATATGAAGTGGGGCATTTTGAAAACGCCATCGAGATACCATCCGACACTTTTCGAGACCAATTACCCATGGCAGTAAACATGCTGGAAGGGCAAAAAGACAAAAACATCATCATGTACTGCACCGGAGGTATTCGTTGCGAAAAAGCCAGTGCCTACCTGCGTTATAAAGGATTTCAAAAAGTCTTTCATGTAGAAGGCGGCATCATCGAATATACCCGTAAAGCCAAAGAGCAAAATCTACCTATTAAGTTTATCGGTAAAAACTTTGTGTTTGACGACCGCTTGGGAGAACGCATCACACCGGATATCATAGCACATTGTCATCAATGCGGCACCCCCTGCGACACCCATACCAATTGTAGCAACGACGGCTGCCACTTGCTTTTCATTCAATGCCCGCAGTGCGCTGCTAGTTTTGAGGGATGTTGTAGCGAATACTGTAAGGAGGAGAAAAACCTTCCCGAAGAACAACAACGACAAAACCGTGCCGGCAGGGAAAACGGCATCAAAATATTCAACAAATCAAAAGAACATCCTTTGCGAAAGCATCGTAGTGAATGGCCTTCGCACCAACCATAACTCATTTCGAATAAAGACTCCTTACTCTTGAACCGCCCATACCCCCAACCGTATGGGTGGTTTTCTTTTATACCCTTCGTATGTACGATATGCCATCTAAAGAAAATTGGGTGGTTTCAAATTGTTTTGTATTTTTGATATCATTTTAATATCAAAACAACATAATTATGGAAAAAATTATCAAACCGGTGAATGGGTATTTAGCCCTTGTTATATCCATCCTTTCAATGGCATTGTCGATATACGGATTCAGTATGGTAGAGCAAAACATCAGCCTATTGTGGATGGCAATACCCTGTCTGCTGCTCACGTTCATCATTTGGAAAGGCATCTTGATTATACAACCCAATCATGCACGGATACTAAACCTATTTGGCAAGTATGTGGGTAGTGTAAAAGAAAATGGGCTCTTCTTTGTCAACCCATTTTATGTAGCACATAAGATTACCCTTCGGGCACAAAACTTAGCCACTCCTACCCTCAAGGTAAATGACAAAATGGGCAACCCTATAGAAATAGGTGCCGTAATAGTGTGGCAAGTGAAAGACACTTACAAAGCATCGTATGATGTAGCCGATTACTTGGGTTATGTGCGTACCCAAAGCGAAGCTGCGCTGCGCAACTTAGCCTCCAGTTTTGCCTATGATAATATTGAAGACGAAACAGCAACCATCACCCTAAGAGACGGCGGACAAAAAGTAAACGAATTGCTGGAAAAAGAACTACTGGAGCGCCTTTCCACAGCAGGCATTACAATATGGGAAGCCCGCATCAGCCACTTGGCCTATGCACAAGAAATAGCAGGCGCCATGCTGCAACGTCAACAAGCAACGGCTATCGTAGCTGCCCGTTATAAGATTGTGGAAGGGGCTGTGGGCATGGTAGAAATGGCGTTGGAGCAACTTGGGAAAAAACAAATTGTCGATTTTGATGAAGAAAAGAAAGCAACGATGGTGAGTAATCTAATGGTTGTACTTTGTGGTGAGAAAGGAGCACAACCGGTATTGAATACGGGTTCACTCTATCAATAATATTTGTTGTGGCAACGAAAAAAACATTTGTACTACGACTGGACGAGGACAGTTATAAAGCCATTGAAAAATGGGCTGCTGACGAATTTCGCAGTGTGAATGGGCAATTAGAATGGCTCATCGATAAAGCGCTCAAAGAACATAAAAGAACGCCAGCTGCTAAACAAGTGGCTGACACATCTTCAATAGGTTCTAAGAAAATTAAAAAGGACTAACAAAATCAGCAAGTGGACTAAACGATAAATCCCGTTCGGAAAGAATGGGATTTTTTAATTCCCAATCGAGCCCGAAACTATTGTAAAGAATGCCGCAGTCGTGCTCTTTGCTATACTCGGAAGACACCAAATAATAGGTGATGGCGTCATCAGTCAAGGCTTTAAAACCATGTGCAAAGCCTTCAGGTATATAATATGCTAGGTGATTGGTTTCCGATAAAACAGTAGCGGCATAACTACCATATGTAGAGGAGCCTTTTCGCAAGTCTATTATCACATCAAGTATAGCTCCCTTGGGGCAAAAAACAATTTTAGCATGTTGGTGCGGAGGTGTTTGAAAATGCATACCACGTATCACATCCTTCTTTGAAATAGAAAAATAGCTTTCCTTCAAACAAAAGTGAATATCCTTTTCTTTCAACAACGTATCGTGAAAGGTCTTGGTAAAATTACCGCGTGCATCGTCAAAAGACGGGAGGGTAATCAACTGTGCGGGTGGTAGTGCTATGTCGGCGAATTGAAACAAAACAGAAAGAATTGTTTTTCTAAAACAAGATTATAATTCAAAATAGTGTTGTATCTGTTGCAAACATTTCTGAGCCGCCGGAGTAGCTTTGTCTGCATACCATTGCGAGGTCCAACGGATAGCTTCTATGGCATTGAGTTTGGGCTTCCATGCTAAGGCTTGGTACGCTTTGGAACTATCTAACAACAGTAAATTGGCTTCGTGGGGTTGTGTGGTTTGTTGTTGTACTTGAAAAGTGGGCTGCATTCCGTATGCTTCAAAAAATATTTGGGTCAATGTTGCTACACTTAGTTCATCTTCCTTCGCCGGGCCAATATTGAAAGCAGTAGCCAACTGCTGTGGCTGTTGTAGCATTTTGGCAGCTAGCAACAAGTATGCAACCAAGGGCTCCAACACATGTTGCCATGGGCGCACCGATTGCGGGTTGCGCAATACCACCGGTTCATTTCGCTCAATTGCTCTTACAATATCGGGGATGATACGGTCATCTGAAAAATCGCCTCCTCCAATAACATTGCCGGCACGCACAGAGGCTATGGATTTTTGATGCTGCGGGTATTTATCCGGATGAAAAAAGGAACGGCGGTAAGAACTGATAGCGATTTCGGCAGCCGCCTTGCTAGCCGCATAAGGGTCGTAGCCGCCTAAGGCATCAGCTTCTGTAAATGGTATTCCTCTCTCGGGGTTTTCATAAACCTTATCCGTAGTAATCATAATGCCTATGCAAGGATGCGAAAGTGCTCGCATAGCTTCCAACACATTTACCGTGCCCATAGCATTGGTCTTAAAACTTTCGACAGGAAGGTCGTAACTACGCCGTACTAATGATTGTGCCGCCAAGTGAAAAACAAAATCCGGTTCAAAGCGGATAAGCTCTCCCTGCAAGGTTTTCAGGTCACAGACATCAGCAATGACAGATGCATAACAAAAGTGTTCGCCTTGTATTTGTTGATAAAGGTCAACGTTCTTTTCGGGAGCCAGTGAATAGCCTTTTACATGGGCGCCTAACGCATGCAACAACTGCAATAACCAAGCACCTTTGAAACCAGTATGTCCGGTTAAGAACACTCGTTTACCGGAAAAGGTTTGCTGCAATTGATTCCACATCTATGATTCTTTTACGAAGGGATAAAGATAAGATAAGAATGCTACTAATAAAGTAATCGAATGCCCTGATTATGCAAGAAAAAGGAAGGGCACATTATTCAAAAAAGAGAAAAGCTATTTCTATAAACTAGCATGAGTATCGTACCAGCCTACGTAAGGAAATTTCAGCCCGAACAATTTCATCACTTTAAGCAATATGCGGTTTTTCATAACGAGTTTATTGTTGAAAATGCCATCGTCGCCGTAATATTTATAGCGCTTAAAAATGCTTTTGTATGTTTCCAATGCCTCTTGTTCGGTCAGCCACTCACCGGGCAATTCTTCGCCAAATAATCCGGTGCTTCCAAACTCAAAATGGTAATCGACATAGTTTCCTTCTCGAGCCGGCTGGGGGCATTTTTGCTGATGAATGAGAGCTTGATCCACAATTTTAAATTTGGTGTATCCCAAACGCTTCATCACTTCAAATTCATGGAGCAATTGTTGCCACGATACTTTCTCGGATTCAATAGAGATGTATTGTGGCAATTGTTTCACATTTGATAAAGAACGTAAAGCCATCATATCGGCTCCCTCAATATCAATCTTCACATAATGCACTTGCTCACCCTCTTTTAATTCACGCTGAATTAAGGTGTCCAAACGAATGGTTTGAACTTTGGTTTCTATCGATGACGTACCCAAACGTTTATTGCGTTTATCCCAATCTTCAAATATGGTACCCCATACCGATTTTTCCGTATTCTCATAGAAGGTTACGGTTTCATTATCGGTTTCGGTAATGGCATAGTTAAAAATAGTGAACTGTTGTTTTTGGGGATGACTTTCGAAGCGCTTATTGATCCATTGGCACATCTTATCAGAAGCATCAATAGCAATTACCCTAAATCCTTTTTGAAGATAAAAATCGCTGTCCTCTCCTTTGTGTGCTCCCAAGTCTATTATCAGCTTATTGTAGGGCATAGCTATCGTAAAAATGTTGAATAATTCGGGTATAAAGATATATTGGGGAATTTATTCAAGAAGTTTTTTTTATTTTTTTATTAAAAACATAAATGATGTACTGGTTTACATCAAATTGTCCCAATCAGTTGTGTCATTAATGAAACACGAGTTTGGCAAAACCTATTTGTTTTCTTTTCAAACAAGGCACAATAATTTCTCTGATACCGGTTTGTTTCGCAGATCGAGGTAGCCAGTCCGGGTCAGAAGACGTGCCGGCAGCCAGTGAACGCATTTCGGTCTTACCACTGCCATCTAATGTGGC
Source organism: Bacteroidota bacterium (assembly GCA_029573235.1). Lineage (GTDB taxonomy): Bacteria > Bacteroidota > Bacteroidia > Chitinophagales > Chitinophagaceae > JAFIGV01. Next base: position 16,909 of record JAKQGX010000001.1, on the reverse strand, counting down.
TAATTGTATTTGAGAGCGTCGGGTATTAAAGTCGTTAAATAGAAACCCCAAGGCACCTCCTGTGTTTAGCAGGGCATACGACGAAAAGACACCACCATCTTCTTGCGAATATTGGCTTTTGCGGATAAAGGAATACCATTCGTTTTGTCCTTCCGCATCGTACGATAGTGCAAGAATATCATCGTAATAATATTCTTTAATCGTTTGCGACATCATAGGGGTGTAGTAATAGTATGAATAATAACCTCCCCATCCCGGATTGCTTTGACGATATACGATAGATACATCTTCAGCTAACAATACAAACCCACCTTCTTTTTTGACAATCATCTGCCGCACCTGAAAATTATCAAAAGCTCTTTTCCTGCTGCGCTCACCGGTGGCAATACGAAGCTTTTCATTAAACGATAACAATTTTTGTTGTGTAAAGAACGTATCTATGGTGCTGTAATTACCATACATTACACCATCGAAGCCTCCATTTTTTTTGTCCGAGTAAAAGCCTCCTATGTACAGCCTATTGTTTGCATTATCCATTTTGAGAAAACTATTGGCAACATACTTTCCTGACAATGCAAACGGAGTAACCGAAAATTTGTTTGACAATTTAGGAAGTCGGAGGAGCCAATATTGGTCGGCATAGTTTTTAGAACCATAGGGTGTAAATACCGGTAGATAGAAGTTTCCTTTATCATCTAAGACAGCTTCGCCATATGCTATCGTATTATCGGCAGCAAAGCGAGCCACACTTCTTCCGGCAATAGTCAAATGTTCATCCAACCAAACGCCTGAAAGTTGCAAGTTGTTGCTTTTGGCTTCTATGCCGGTTATCAATATTTGTGATTTATCATCGCTTATGGTAGTAGTAAAGTAGTTTTTATTGGGACCAAAAATGCCGGTTTTGAACTCAATAAGTTTCATAGGATTTTTTTGCAATCTTCCTTGAGCATCCAATAGGGCTGCATATTGTATCACTTTATTGCTTTCAACGGATTGATACAATATCACTATTTTGTCTGGGTAATTAATGAACCTTGTTTCATATAATTTTTTAGGGAAGAAGTCTAATAAGACCGTAGCTGCTTTCTGCATAGTATCATCATAAGCATCCAGGAAATAACCTTCGTTACCTGCACGGTACACATAGATTTTGTCTCCTACTTTTCCCACAACAGAAAAATCACCGGTACGCAAATCAAACTTATCGAAAGAAGAATACTTTACCTCTTGTGCCAGCACGTAATTACCAGCCATGCTGAGTAGAAGCCCAATAATAAAAATTGTTTTTTTCATCTGTCGTTTTGGTTGTGATGGTTGATAGGTGCACCCAAGTTAGGTATTTTACAAGCAGGTAGAGGATGGCTCCATTTCTTTCTTCGCTTGGCTACAAAATCATAGATGCTATTTCTCAAAAATGTAGGAATCAAGGTGGCAACCCTTGCCCATTGCCATCCTCCTCCAATTAGTGTCAACAATCTTATTACAGCATCCGACTTAAAATAGTACCTATCCCCTATCTGTAATACAACCGAATCCACATCGGCAAAGACGGCATGGTCTTGCAACGGAGCGTATGATAAAACACCTTTTTTGTCGCGTGCTAATGTCCACTGCACCCATCTATTGCAAAGTGAGCATTCGCCATCATAATACAATATCCCTTTTGTTTTATTCATTGGATGGATGTGAAGTATCCACTAAGGATTGCAATATAGTTGTAGGTCTTGAATGTTGTGGATGATCAACCGGTTCAATGGATGAAGGAGGCGGAACAGAAGGAGACATTCTATGTTGCAATATAGAATCAACCTTGGGTTTTACTTCTATCGCTATTCTACTGTCCAAATCTTCTTTTGCCTGCTTTTGTAGTACCTCAAACATAATAGCCGTAAGTGAATCCGAACGATGCTCCAATTGTTGTCGGGTCAACAATTCACTTTTCTTTTGACAAGCGGAAAAGAATAATACACCAAACAACAATAGCCCAAATCTATGCGACATATTTCGATGAGATATAGTGCTGCAAAGGTAAAAACATTACCTTGTGTATGACGCCAAGTACATGAAACCCTTTGTAACTTTAACGTTGCCATAAGGTAAAAAATTGGGTCACTATTTGCTATATCAGAGATAAACTCTTGCGATATCTATAATGTTATGATCGGACGCATCTTCAATATTTTTTGTACCCTTTTGATGCTATTGCCTGTAGTTGCACAAGCACAGTATCGTGCCGATGATAGTGCTAAAATAATGCTGGGTGCTGTAATTGAAAATGGCGATACCATTGGCATGGTGTACTTAGATGATGTGTATGTATTGGACAAACTACCCAGAAAATGGGCTAAAAAGCAAGCAGCATACAATCGGTTGCGATATAATGTTTATAAAACATACCCCTATGCTGTAATAGCCGCCGGCATTTTAAAAGACGTGGATGATAACCTGAAAATGATACCGGAAAAGAAAGCACAAAAAGAATATATGAAGTCTGTAGAAAAAGAGTTGAAGCTACGTTTCAAAGGGGAGTTGGAAGAAATGACCATCAGCCAAGGGCAAGTATTGGTAAAGCTGATTAACCGCCAATCAGGACGCAATGTTTTTGGCATCATCAAAGAAGTGAAAGGTGGATTCACAGCTGTCGTGTATCAATCGGTTGCCTTATTATTTAGCAATAATCTTAAAAAGGAATACGACCCACAAGGAGATGATCAAGACATTGAGCGTATTGTGCAAGAATTAGAAGAAACCAATAGTTACCGATATCACTATCAGATACAACAGCAGCGTGTACGAAATTAATTATGATGCTAAAAAACGAACAGACCGGTTATATAATCGGTCTGTTCGTTTAGTGGCCTCGCCTGGAATCGAACCAGGATCTGGAGCTTCGGAAACTCTTATACTATCCATTGTACTACGAGGCCGGCATTGCAAAATTATTCTAGTAGCATTTCGCTTAGCATTCAACTACTCTAAGTAAAAAAACATACAGTGTTTCAACTAAAAAAGACCAGCACAGAGACTGGTCTTTTTGGTAGCACGTACGGGAGTCGAACCCGTCATTCCTCCGTGAAAGGGAGGCGTCTTAGCCGATTGACCAACGCGCCATTTCCCGTTTGGGATTGCAAAGATAGTAAACATTTTTTGTCTGCCAAATTTGCTCGAAAAAATATTTTATTTCGCCAACATTGCTTGAATAATAGGCAAAAAGGTTTCGGCTTTTAAGGAAGCGCCCCCAATTAAACCACCATCTACATCTGGACAAGCAAATAATTCTGGTGCATTTTTATCATTGCAGCTACCTCCGTATAAAATAGTCATATTATCGGCCACAGATGCTCCGTACTTGCCAGCCAGTGTATGACGGATATGTGCGTGCATATCCTGCGCCTGTTGCGAGCTAGCGGTACGTCCGGTACCGATAGCCCAAATAGGTTCGTAAGCAACGATGATTTGTTGCAATTGAGTAGCATCCAAATGGTATAAAGCAGCGGCTATTTGATTGGCCACGTATTCATTTTGGCGCTCCGCATCCCTCACTTCCAAAGGCTCGCCACAACAAAAGATGACGCGCAAATTGTTAGCTAAAGCCAGGTCAATTTTTTTAGCGAGCATGCTGTCGCTCTCATTAAAGTATTGTCTTCTTTCAGAGTGTCCAATGATAGCATACGGCACGCCTGCACTGCGCAACATTGCAGCAGATACCTCGCCGGTGAAGGCACCTGCGGCTTCAGACGAAACGTTTTGTGCTGCTACATGAATGTGCTCGTACTCATCAAGCAATTGTGTGGTTTGTGCCAAGTGAACATACGATGGGGCAATTACTACTTGCTTGCTTTCATTAAGCTCCGGCAATTGGTTCAACAGGTTTTCTACCAAGGTTTTTCCTTCCTCAATAGTCAAGTTCATTTTCCAGTTAGCGGCAACTATTTTCTTTCTCATAATTATTTTTAGTCGTTTAGTTTTTTTATTTAACGCGCAAAAATAGCTCTTTGTGCTGCGGTGTGTTCAAATATATATTGATAGAGTGCAAGATCTGCTTCTGACAAGGTTTTGTGTCGTCGTTCCATCATTCTTTTCGCTGTTTCCATCGCTTGCTTAAACTGATAAGTGGTCATGCCATCAGCACCTCCCCAACAAAAAGAGGGAATGAATTTTTCAGGGAAGCCGCTACCAAAAATATTGGCAGAGACACCCACTACAGTACCGGTATTAAACATCGTGTTGATGCCACATTTAGAATGATCGCCCATCATTAATCCGCAAAACTGTAATCCGGTTTGTATGGATTTCTGTGCGTGCTCGTCCCAAATTTTTATAGTGTCGTAGTTGTTTTTCAAATTAGAACAATTGGTATCAGCACCCAGATTGCACCATTCGCCAATGACGGCATTGCCCAAATACCCATCGTGCCCTTTATTGCTATTGGCAAAAAATACCACATTGCTCATTTCACCACCTACTTTGCAACCCGCACCAATAGTAGTAGCACCATATACTTTTGCTCCCATCTTTAGTACTGCTTGTTCTCCCAATGCCAGTGCCCCACGTATCATACAGCCTTCTAATATAGATGCATTACGTCCCAAATAAACGGGGCCGGTTGTTGCATTGATAATGCACCCGACATGTATTTCAGCACCTACTTCTAGAAACACTTGCTCCCTGCCCACAACCGTGATATGGTCGGGTAAGGGTTGCGATTGTCTGCCGGCAGTGAGCGTGATAAAATCTTGTTGCAGTATTTGCTCATTGAGTGAAAAAATGTCCCAAATATTTTTTAAGAATACTATGGGTTCTGTGTATGTTAGTTTTTGAAACCCTGCAATCGTTTGGAGCATCGAAGCATAGGCAATAGGGCTTTCACTTCTAAAGGCAATAACGGTATTTTCGTATTGCAAAGCCTCTGCAGGCTGTAAACGCAGTACAGCTTCTGCTAATGCAGCCGTAGCTATTACAGACCCATTGATATACACATTATCCACGGAAATCTTCAATGGATATACCGATTGAAGATAGTCCTCAGTTGCAGTGCTGGTAGGGATTTTCAGAAAATGCTCCCATCGTTCGCGCAATGTCATGATACCACAACGAATATCTGCAACGGGACGTGTATGTGTGAATGGCAGCAAGGTGTGACGTACCTCACTGTCAAAAAGAATATAGTTGGTCATGCGGGGCAAAAATAGTAAAACAGAGGATGATACCGGATGATGTTCGTTATTCTGCCACTCGTTCCCAAACGGCGGTTCTGCCTATTAAAGAAATGCCAACATACCCTCGCACATTAATGGTATTACCATTGTAGGTGATTTTGCAGGAGTAGGTTTTCCCATTTTTGGGGTCGTAGATGGTACCTTCGTCGTAGGTGTTTTCACCGTCTTTTTCAAACCCTTTTAAGACTTGCAATTTTAATAATGGCTGTGTGCGTTTCGCTTTGTCGGGATTGTTTTCATCTACTTTAGGTTTACCGTTCTTATTCGGTTCTTTTAGCCAAACAATTTCACCATAAAACTTTCCGTTAGTGGCTTTGAAAATATTAATCTTAGCCGTTTTTTCTTGATTGTACCACAATCCTTCCAGCTTGTCTTTTGCTTGTGCCGCTACTGTAATGAATGCGGAAAACAAGAACCACAAAGTGGCAGTGGCAAAAAAATTCTTCATCTGTATATGTTTTTAATATTACTAAATAGTGTTGTTGTTGCTAAGCTGGTTGACCAATGAAATGTACTGTGCTTGTGCCTCTTCGCTACTGATACCTTTGTGTTTCAGCCAAGCTTCATGTTTCAATTTTTCTTTTATGTCAAACATGCCATAAGTTCCCTTTTCGGGAGCATCTCCCTCGGTAGCTTGTTTGTAGAGGGCATATAACTGCAATAGGGTGTCGTTATCGGGACGGGTTGCCAACAATTTGCTATTGGCTACTGATTCCAAAAACTCGTTCGACAAGTTAAAATGCTCGTTCGGCATGGTATTTTGCTTTTAAGGGAGATGAATCAAAGACTATATTTCTTCTTGAAAATCTTTGTAAATATCTTCAATTTCTTGTTCGTATTTGCTCAAAATAAACTTTCGTTTCAAACTGAGTTTAGGGGTAAGTTCTCCCCCTTCCACACTCCAATCGTTTTCCAACAAAGCAAATTGTTTCACTTGTTCTACATGTCCGAAATTGGGGTTGTAATAATCTAAGATATTTTGAAACAAATGTCTTGTTTGCGGATGTTGTATGGCTTGTGCACGCGATTCGAAAGCAATATGATGCTCGGTTAAATATTGTTTTAAGGCTTCAAAAGCCGGCACTATCAAGGCGCTCACAAATTTTTTACCGGCACCCACTATCATTATCTGCTCGATATACTTACTTTCTTTAAACTTGTTTTCTACCTGTTGTGGTGCCACATACTTACCGCCACTGGTTTTGAAAAGCTCTTTTTTTCGATCCGTTATTTTCAAAAATTTCCCTTCTACGAACTCGCCAATATCACCGGTGGCCAGCCATCCATCAATAAAGGTTTCGGCAGTTGCTTCAGGTTGCTTATAATAACCCACCATCACGTTTTTGCCTTTGCATAGTATTTCTCCATCTGCAGCTATTTTCACTTCTACATTAGGTATCAACGGTCCCACAGTACCGGCACGACGGTTGTTTTCGTCATAATGATTCACCGCTATTACCGGCGATGTTTCGGTGAGTCCATAGCCTTCCATTATGGTGATTTGTGCGGCGGTAAATATTTTTACCAGTCGTGGTTGACAAGCTGCACCACCCACTACAATGGCTCTCACATTGCCTCCTAATGCGGCTCTCCACTTGCTAAATATTAATTTATTGGCTAACGACAATTGAGCATTATACCACCAACCCATGTCTTTGCCTATTTCAAAACGTTTTCCCAAGCCCACTGCCCAAAAGAATAAAGCTTTTTTGACGCCTTTCAACTGGGAGCCTGTCGCCATTATTTTTTCATACACTTTTTCTAACAATCGTGGAACTGTAATGAAAATAGTAGGACGTGCTTCTTTTAAGTTGGCAGCAATCGTTTCCATACTTTCTGCATAGTAGATAGAGAAGCCATAAAACAGATACACATACGACACCATCTTCTCCAAAATGTGATTGAGCGGTAAGAAACTCAATGCTTTTCTTTCCACAAATCCAACACCTTCTATTACCTCACGTACATCCATCAAATTGCTCACAATATTTTTATGACTGAGCATAACGCCTTTGGGCTTGCCCGTGGTTCCGGAGGTATAAATGATGGTGGCAATATCCTCTTCTTTTGTTTGTTTTTTTATTTGTTGAATTTTTTGCTCGTCCTCTGAAGAAAGGGTCTGTTTTTTACACTCTTCCCAATGTGGTACACCCTCTTGCTTTTCGAATGTATAAACCCATTGCAACGAGGGCAATTGTGCTCGTACCGATTGGAGGGATTGATACAATTCTTTGGTGCTTACAAAACATCCCTTCACCTCTGACTCTTGAAAAACCTGCACAAGGTCTTGCAAGGCAATATTAGGATACAAGGGTACTAATATGGCGCCAGTACTTTGCACGGCTAAGTCCGTAATGAGCCACTCCGGACGGCTGTTGCTAATGATACCAATTTTATCGCGTCCCTCTATGGTGCCATCTTGCGGCGACACCCCTTTGGCTATTAGCCCAGCAGCTAATTGATTAATCTGAAGGTGAACGGTCGCAGTTGACAAGGGTACATAAACACCTTCTTTTTTGCCGGCTAGCAAATCCGGTAAGGGTGCTGCCGCCTGCGCTTCCATACAATCAAACAAACGGTATGCCTGTGTCATGGTACTGTTTTTTCTAAAGATAATAAATTATTCTTGGGAAGTAAGCTTCTACAAAGTAGGTATTACGATTATTGAATACCACTATTTTCATCATTCCTAAGACGGTATCCCATTTTTTTATTTTCTGTACTCGTACACACACATTACCTTTGCGAAAAATTTCTAACATCAAACCAAATAAGATACAATCATGAGTTTTATTACAGATGTAAAAGCCCGTCAAGTATTGGATTCTCGCGGCAACCCTACAGTAGAAGTTGATATCATTACCAGCGATGGCTATAGAGGTCGTGCTGCTGTGCCTTCCGGCGCTTCTACCGGCAAACACGAAGCAGTAGAATTGCGTGATGGAAACAAAAAACAATACCTTGGTAAAAGCGTATTAAAAGCCGTAAAAAATGTAAATGAACTGGTAGCCGAAGAGTTGTATGGTTGGGATGTAACCGACCAACGCGGTGTAGATGCTTTGATGCTAGAAATGGACGGTACCGAAAACAAAGCAAAACTGGGCGCTAACGCTATCCTTGCCGTGAGCTTAGCAACCGCCAAAGCTGCTGCAAAATCTACGGGTCTCCCCTTGTACCGTTACGTAGGTGGCGCCAATGCCAAAACCCTTCCGGTACCTATGATGAATATCTTGAATGGTGGTGCTCATGCCGACAACAAAATAGACTTCCAAGAGTTTATGGTGATGCCCGTAGGTGCCTCCAGCTTTGGTGAAGGATTGCGTTGGGGTGTAGAAATTTTTCATGAATTAAAAAAGGTATTAAAAGACAAAGACTACTCTACCAATGTGGGCGATGAAGGTGGTTTTGCACCGGATATCCAAAGCAATGAAGAAGCCATCGAAACCGTATTGAAAGCAATTGAAAAAGCCGGCTTCAAACCGGGCGAACAAGTAGCCATTGCTATGGATGCAGCTATCAGTGAACTATACGATGCCAAGTCAAAAAAATATGTCTTTCATAAATCCAGCGGGGCCAAAATGAGCAGCGAAGAAGTAGTGGATTTCTGGGTGAACTGGTGCAAAAAATACCCTATCGTCAGCATCGAAGACGGCATGGACGAAGATGATTGGAAAGGATGGAAACTACTCACCGAAAAACTTGGCAACAAAGTACAATTAGTAGGTGACGATCTTTTTGTAACCAATGTAAAACGTTTGGAAAAAGGTATTACTGAAAACGTAGCTAACGGGCTATTGGTAAAGGTTAATCAAATTGGCTCACTCAGCGAAACTATTGATGCCGTAAGCATGGCACAATACAATAGCTACAACACCATCATGAGCCACCGTAGCGGTGAAACCGAAGATTATACCATTGCCGACTTAGCGGTAGCCCTCAACTGCGGACAAATAAAAACCGGTTCTGCCAGCCGCTCCGACCGTATGGCCAAGTACAACCAACTACTTCGTATCGAAGAGGAATTGGGAGCACTCGCCTACTATCCCGGAAAAAAACTTAAATTTGGTAAGTAATATTTTTTTCAGATGAAGCCCTTATTTCGTTTTTTCACCAACAAGTTTTTAGTTACCGGAGTGGCATTCATTGTTTGGATGTATTTCTTTGATGAAAACAATTGGATGCTGCAACGAGAACGCAAAGAAGAGCTGAGAAATACCAAGAGCAATATTGCCTACTTAAAAAACGAAATTGCTGCAGAAGAAATCTATCTAAAAAACTTAACTTCTAATGCACACACCTTAGAGACATTCGCTCGCGAAAAATACCGCATGAAGCGCGACAATGAAGACGTGTACGTCATAGAAAGAAAATAAATTTCCACTGCATACCCTATTCAATACTGCGGCACTTTGATATTCACAAAGTGCCGCAGTTCTTTTTCTCCATTAACTTATCCTGCAGTCCAACCGCCATCTATAGGCAGGCTGATACCTGTTATCTGTGACGCCGCATCGGATGCTAAGTACAATGCTGCTTGCGCAATAGCCTCCACAGGAATAAACTCCTTCAACGCTTGCTTGCCCAGCATCACATGTTGAATCACTTCTTCCCGAGTCATTTGATGCGCCACCATTTGATCGGTAATTTGTTTATCCACTATGGGTGTATGTACATAACCCGGACAAATAGCATTTGCCGTTATCCCCACCGTAGCCCCTTCTAATGCTAGCACCTTCGTTAGCCCAATGATGCCGTGCTTCGCTGCTACATAGGCACTTTTATACTCAGATGCCACCAATCCATGTGCCGATGATATATTGATGATACGTCCATAGCCATTCGCTTTCATCTTCGCCCATACAGCCTTGGTGGTGTGAAATGCCGATGATAGATTGATACCGATGATAGCATTCCACTTGTCTTCCGGAAACGCATCTATCGGCGACACGTACTGAATCCCCGCGTTGTTTATTAATACATCCACGCTACCAAATTGTGCTTCTGCTGCCGCTATCATCTCACGTATAGCTTCAGGCTCCAACATATTCGCCGGCGAAAACAAATGCTTCACCCCATGTTTTGTCGCCACCTCTTGGGCAATGACAGCGCCATCCGCTTCCAAACCGTTAAAAATAATGTTGTACCCTTGTGCTGCAAAAGCATTTGCCATTCCCAAACCAATGCCGCTGGTGCTCCCGGTAATAAGAACTGTTTTAGACATGTTATCTTGATGTGTTTTTATGATTCAATGGATATGATATTTTTTTGTAAGTCAGCTGTATCGCCCTGCTGAAGCTTGATTTGCGACGCTCCGTTCATCTACATTTCACGATGTAGCATCACTACCCACCAACGGATACGACACAAGCCGCTGCCATTTATGTCTTCCGTGGTTTCTTCTTTGCCGCAGGAAACAAAACATTGTTCAATATCAGTCGGTATCCCGGCGATTTTGGGTGAAGGCTCAAATCTGTCGGAGGGTCGCCCACCAAGTGTTGATAATCTTCCGGGTCGTGCCCACCATAAAAGGTCCAGGTGCCTTTGCCATATTCGCCATGTATATAGCGCACTTCATTCTTGGGTTTGTATTCGCCCATTACCAATACACTTGTCTTCAATGTTTCTTTTCTAAACGCAGTAGTCTGCCCCATAAAACCTTTTATGGTGGTGGTATGGTTTTGACACAGCATGGTCGGTACCGGGTCAAATTTTGCCGAGAACGTAAAGAGGGTAAAGTAATCCGATTCGGGAGGCACCGAACCTCGATAATTCGTATTATCAATAGTGGCGTATTCTAATTCATACGGACTAAAAAAAATGGTGTAATCTTTAAACGCAAAGCCTTGTGTAAAATCCAATCGTTGTGGTGCATCCGGAGCAGGAGGGTCGCCATCAAAAACGGCATCACAGATATCCGTTTGCTGTGCATCTAATGCCATATCGTAAGTATCCGTAGCCGAGCACATAGCAAAGAGATATCCACCACCGGCAACAAACTCACGAATCTTTAGTGCTACCGCCAGTTTCAGTTGCGATACTTTCTTAAACCCGTGACGCGCTGCTGTTGCTTCGTTTTTTTTCACATCATCGATATACCAGCTTGCTCCGCGATAGCCCGCCCAAAACTTTCCGTATTGACCCGTAAAATCTTCGTGGTGTAAGTGCAGCCAATCATATTCCGGTAGCTTTCCTTCCAACAACTCATCATCATATACTTTATCATAGGGTATCTGTGCATAGTTTAATACCAGTGTTACAGCATCATCCCAAGGCTGCTTATCACCCGGTGTATATACCGCTATCTTGGGGGGCTTCTCCAGCTTTATGAAATCGCCGTTATAGTCCGGATCGGCAATCTTACTCACCATGCCGGCATATTGTGCATCACTGATTACTTCAAAATCTACGCCTCTCAACCTACATATCCGTTCGATACTTTCTACCGATGGCATGGCAAAACTACCCCCCCGAAAATTGAGCATCCAATCCACTTCGATACCTTGTGTTAAGGCGAAGTAGGCTACACCATACGCTTTCAAATGTTGCGACTGGCTTTCATCATCCATCGGAATAAATATACGGGCTGCAAAAGCCGTGGAACTCATGCAGAGAAGGGATAGTGCTGTAATGATTTTTCTCATGGTATTAAGTACAGAGGAAGATAATGCTCCCGTCTAATTCAGCTTCCTGCAAGTTACAACAAGAGCTGCGAGTATTGTTTTAAGGTATGCTTATTTTAACGTTTCCGCACCACTCTTTGGGCATTTGAAAACTTGGAACAAGAAAAAAAATAAAGGTTGCCATTTGTAGTGGACAACCTTTGTAATAATTGTTTTTTGAAGTGCTATTATACTTCTCTATTGGCATCAAATGCTTCCAGTTCGTTGGCAACAGCAGTAAGGAAACTTGCACCTAGTGAGCCATCCACGATTCTATGGTCGTAGCTTAATGATAGGTACATCATGTGGCGAACCGCTATTACATCACCATGTTCTGTTTCCAAAACCATCGGGCGTTTTTTGATGCTGCCCACTGCCAATATAGCTACCTGAGGCTGATTGATAATGGGGGTTCCCATCAAGCTACCAAAGGTACCCACATTGGTAAGGGTGAAGGTGCCGCCTTGGGTATCATCTGCTTTCAACTTATTAGAACGTGCTGCTTGTGCCAGTCCATTCACATCTTTGGTAATGCCCAACAAGTTTTTGATATCAGCATTTTTTATCACCGGTACGATTAGGTTGCCGCTGGGCAATGCCGTAGCCATACCAATATTGATGTCTTTCTTCACAATAATCTTATCGCCATCCACGCTACTATTGATCATGGGGTATTTACGAATACAGTTGACAATAGCTTCAATAAAGATTGGTGTGAAGGTAATTTTCTCTCCATATTTTTTCTCAAAAGAGCTTTTCACTTTGTTTCTCCAATTCACAATGTTCGTCACATCACATTCGGTAAAGCTGGTCACGTGTGGTGATGTTGCTTTACTGCGCACCATATGGTCGGCTATTAGCTTGCGCATCCGGTCCATCTCTACAATCTCTACATTGTTACCATAGTTCGCTGCCGGCTTAGGCTCTGCGACTACGGCTGGTTGTGGAGCAGGAGCTGCTGCCGGCGTGGGGGCAGCTGCGGGAGCTACAGGAGCGGGAGCTGGTGCTCCGCTGGCACGTTGTGCTACATACTGTAATATATCTTTCTTCGTTACGCGACCTTCATTGCCGGTACCTGGAATACGCTCTAGCTCTGCCATTCCAATGCCTTCTTTGGCAGCAATATTGAGCACCAACGGGCTGTAAAATTTATTGGCATCACCACTTGGAGTTGCTGCCGCAGGGACTGGCACAGGCGCTACAGGCGCAGGGGCAACAGGAGCGGGCTGTGGTGTAGGTGCAGGGGCTGCAGCTACCGGTGCTGCCACCGCTGCGCTGCCACCGGCAGTATCTATACGAGCAATAACAGTTCCTACAGGCACCACGTCGTTTTCTTTAAAAAGCACTTCGGTGATGGTACCTTCAGCCGTAGAGGGCACTTCGCTATCTACTTTATCGGTCGCAATTTCCAAAACCGTCTCATCCATTTTCACAGCATCGCCAGGTTTCTTATGCCACTTCAACACCGTTGCTTCCATGATGCTTTCCCCCATCTTGGGCATTACAAGATCTACTATTGCCATAAATTTCGTTTGAATGTTTGGGGCAAAAATAAATAAATGAAGGTCAAAATGAAATTATTCATAAAAGAACCTATCGAAAAACCAAAAGCAACAGGACATTTCTCCTCTTTGGCTTTTGATATGCTTCTATATAAAAATCCGTATTGCCAGGGTGCGAGGAAAGAACCAAATAACGATAAGATTCTGCAACGCTGTAAAAAATAACTATATCATAATGGTGCCAGCCGTTACTTTTGCAACTTATGGCATCCTCTTATAGTAATGCTCGGGCAGTACGTGCGCTGTTTATTGCCAGCCTGCAATCGATTCTTAAAAGTCCTTCTGCTGTATTTTTTAGTGTAGCCTTCCCTTTGGTTTTTATATTAGTGTTTGGCTTTTTGGGCGGTGGAGGAAACTATAGCCTGCCGGTTGCCACGGGACTTCACACCGATACCACAAGTCCATTGTATAAAGCACTTGAGAAAATACCGGTGTTGAAATGGAAGTCGGTATCCACTCCTGCAGACATTGAAAAGCTGATGCGTGATGGAGACATCATTGCCACCATCGATATTCAAAAAAACACAGATGGTACTACTCCTGAAAACAACATACTTATTACCGGTGCTTCGTCTCAAATAGATAAGATACAACAACTGCAAACGCTACTAACTACTGTGATACAATCGCAAGATCCGGAAATCAGAAAGCGGTCGCAAGAAATAGCCAAGATAGATTTACAAATGAAACAAGTGCGAGAGTTTAAGATGATTGATTTTATCTTACCCGGCCAGTTGGGCTTTTCGTTGTTGGCATCCAGTGTATTTGGTACAGCCTTCGTATTTTTCAGCCTGCGGCAAACATTGGTATTAAAACGCTTCTTTGCCACTCCGGTGCGCAAATCATCCATTGTTCTTAGCGAAGGTATCTCTCGCATGTTTTTTCAACTCACCGGTGCCATTGTGATTATTGCTGTGGGTTATTTTGTTTTTGATTTCACCCTTATCAACGGCTGGGTTACTGTGCTGCACATGCTTTTCATGTGTGCACTGGCCATGATGGTATTCATGGGTTTTGGCTTTTTTGTGAGCAGTATGGTGAAAAGTGAAGCGAGTATTCCTCCTTTTTCCAACCTGATTACATTACCTCAATTTTTATTGGCAGGTACATTTTTCTCGATCGACAATTTCCCTTCGTGGCTGCAGCCTTTCTGCAAAGCGCTTCCCCTCACGTACCTCAACGACGCCTTGCGCAAAATAGCTTTTGACGGTGCCGGTTTTTGGGAGTTGAGAACCGACATTATCGTGTTACTGCTTTGGGGTGTAGTGGTATATGGCATTACTGCGAAGATTTTTAAATGGGAGCCCTAAATCACACCTATCATAAGTCCATCCACGCAGGAAATGGATGCCAATAATGGGTGCTATTCATTTATGTCAAAAGGGGAAAACCTTTTTATTTACTGAACTCCAAAGCGCAAATAATTGGCTGCAATAAGCAGCAATAGCCGAAAATCATCTCCTCAAGAATCCATGCAATCTATTAACTTAGCAGCTTCAACCTGCAGCAGATCATGACACTCATAGCACAAATAAAAACGGCTACAGAAGCGGCATTAAAGAGTCTTTTCCCAGATACAGACTTCCCGGGAAATATAGTAACCGTCAACCAAACCAAACCGGAATTTACCGGTGATTATACGGTGGTACTTTTTTCGATGGTGAAAATTTTGCGTAAAAAACCGGATGAAATCGGCACTCTTTTAGGACAACAATTGCTTCAAGACAATAGCGATTTGTTTGCCTCTTATGATATTGTCAGCGGGTTTCTCAATTTAAACATTCAAGATAAATTTTGGGCATCTTTTCTGCTCAATCACTTTAATGACCCACACTTTGGCGAAAAGCCAAAAAAAGATCGGCGTGTGATGGTGGAGTACTCTTCGCCCAACACCAACAAGCCCCTTCATTTCGGGCATATGAGAAATATCTTTTTAGGATATGCCGTTTCCGAAATACTGAAAGCAACCGGAAACCAAGTCATCAAAGCCAACCTCATCAACGACCGTGGCATTCATATCTGCAAGTCCATGATTGCGTGGATGGATTATGCAGAGGGTGCAACCCCGGATAGCACCGGCATTAAAGGAGACCATTTAGTTGGCGATTATTATGTGCGTTTTAACGAGGTATATAAACAACAAATAAAAGAACAAGTAGCTGCAGGCAAAGACGAGAAGCAAGCGGAGAAAGAAGCCCCCATCATGCTGGCTGCACAAGAGCTGCTGCGCAAATGGGAAGCCGGCGACACGGATACACGCAACCTTTGGAAACAAATGAATGTATGGGTGTACAAAGGATTTAATGTTACCTACAAAAAGATGGGTATCGACTTCGATAAATTTTACTACGAAAGTCAAACATATTTGCTCGGCAAATCCATTATTGAAGAGGGGTTGCAAAAACACGTTTTGTTTAAAAAGGAAGATGGTTCTGTATGGATAGACCTTACGGAAGATGGACTAGACCAAAAACTATTGTTACGTGGGGACGGTACTTCGGTGTACATCACGCAAGATTTAGGCACCGCAAAATTAAAATATGATGAATACAAACTAGACCAAAGCATCTATGTGATAGGAGACGAACAAAACTATCATATGCAAGTTTTGAAGCTCATCATGCAAAAGCTGAAAGAACCCAGTGCACCCGGTATTCACCACTTATCTTATGGTATGGTAGAATTGCCTTCCGGTAAGATGAAAAGTCGCGAAGGCACGGTGGTAGATGCTGATGATATGATTGCAGAAATGGTATCGCTGGCTCGTACCCAAACCGAGGAAGCCGGTAAAACCGATGGGTTTTCGCAAGACGAACTACAAGCGCTCTATGAAATGATTGGATTGGGCGCATTGAAGTTTTACCTGTTGCGTGTAGATCCCAAAAAGAAAATGATTTTTAATCCGAAGGAAAGTATCGATCTGCATGGATATACCGCTACCTTCATCCAATATGCACACGCCCGTATTTGTTCTATCTTACGAAAAGAAGGTTATGAAAAAATGCCTAAGAACATTCGCTTTCAAACCTTTCAATTAACTGAAGTTTTGCTGCCGGCAGAGAAAAAATTAGCCGTAATGCTAGAGCAATATTGTAGTATCGTGGATGATGCAGCACGCGAATTAAACCCGGGAACCATTTGTAATTACAGTTTTCAACTGGCGCAACTCTTCAACTCTTTCTACGACCAACACAGTATTTCGCATGCTGAAAACACAGAAAAGAAACACTTACGCCTGATGTTGATCATTATGACGGCAAGTATATTAAGACACAGTATGCGCCTATTGGGCATCTCGCTGCCGGAAAAAATGTAGTACCACGAAACGATAGTGTACCGCCAGTAGCCATAAAACAAAAGCGCAAATCATGACATGATCTGCGCTTTTGTTTTTGTAGCGAGGACAGGGATCGAACCTGTGACCTTTGGGTTATGAGCCCAACGAGCTACCTACTGCTCTATCCCGCGA
>JAKQGX010000039.1 GCA_029573235.1 Bacteroidota bacterium | reverse complement strand
GGATCAATCACTATGGTTTCGTAGCCGTTCTTTTTGGCAAGCTCCACGGCTTCACCAAACTCGGTATAAGAGTTTACGCCGGCTACATCAATCTTAATTCCACGAAGTCCGAGATACTTTGCGCCATTCTCACAATCTATGAGTAACGGCTTGGGTGCGGTACTAGCAAATGTCGTCTTTCCCACACCACCCTCTCCATATACAAGCATGACTATTTTCGGCTTGTATGTCGGATCGGCTGTGTTTATAATTTGCATACTTAGTCTTTTTTATTAAGTAAATTAAAAGCTCGACCTTTCTGCATATTGTATAACACATTGCACAATATGTTGCAAGCCGAGCTATGGGGATTGTTTAGATTTTTATTCGTGGAAGTTTATGTCGTAGTCGGGCATTTCTTCAATGATAACCATATTGCCCCAACCGTGATTCCAATTAAGCCAACCGAACGTAGAACGCCAAACCTTGCCAAGCAGGGTTGATACATAGACTACACGCCCCTCAACGGGAGCATAGACGGGCTTGCCGTAGTCATTCAAGTCATTACAATCTATTCCAGGATGATAATACGAACCGCTCCTGGAACGAACGTACTGCAAAAATGCGTATCCGGCATGCGGTCTGCTATTGCGCATGGGTATGCCGTTTTTGATGTATGGTGTTGGATCTTTGAAAATGGATTTTACAAAAGCCAAGCTCCAGCCGTAAACGTAGAAGAACCAACCGTATTTTTTGGTATTGAAAATATCGTAGTGCAAGTGTGGTCCGGTAGAAGCGCCGGAAGTACCACACACGCCGATTTGTTGTCCTCGCTTTACCCAATCACCAGCTTTGACAAGAGGCTGGTCTTTTAAGTGGGCTAGTCTATGGTATGTAGGCATGGCAATTTTTAGTTAAAATTATATTCATCTAATTTCGCCTCAAGGGGACGTAACTCCCCCTGAAACAAACTACATGATCATCCGACACAATTTTTTAGATATTATATCGGGCAGTTTGACGTTGTTTATTCGGATTTCTCCTCGGAGCCAGTTAAATCTTCCTGTGGCTCGGCGGTTTCTTCGTCCTTAACAGTTTCCTTATGGCCCAGTTTGGAATAGACTGGTTCTTCTAAGCCCTTTGCGGCGAAGTAGGCTTTGCGAAGTGGAGCGAAATGCTCACGATACATTGGCGCATCGAATAGCCATGCGTCAAGTTCGCCTTTACCCTGTTCGAAGCCGACAAGTGTTCCAACAACACCCTCTAAATCGGTTTCTACGAGCATGTGATAGTGGGCAAATGCCTGCACCATCTCTTTAGTAACTACACTGTTTTCTGGGATTGATAGAACAAATCCCTCTGGTAATTGATACATATTGTTATAAAAACATTATGTGAATTAAGTATCTACACGATAGCATTTTTTGGACTATCTTTCAAATGTACCTAGTGTTTCTGCGCTAACAACTTTTTCACGGCGGAGGAAGTTTTTGAACTCGTTGAACTCTGCTTCTGACTTGATATTTTTGACTTCTTTGAGGATTGCTTTTTGTTCTTGTACGGATTCTGCGTACAATAATTGATCCACATAAACATCTCCGGCTTGTTTTGTGGTGTAAAAACGATAACGAGTTTTAAGAGATGTTGCTCGTTTCTTTTCCTCTGTTGTTATTGGCATATGCCCAATAGCCTCCATAATCATTTCACGCTCCATACGGGTCTTTTCACCAAACATCGCATTATCTGGTGTTTGGTTGGCATATTTTTCCGCCAATTTTCTATCACCCAAAGACTTCTTAGCTCGTTCTGATTGGATCTTATCAGAAATACCCCTGATTGATTCAGTCTTTCCATAATCGGTTGCCCTGATAAAGCGTCCTATGATATTGCTGACAATGGGAAGCCGTAAAGCCTTTTCCGTTGTTGTGAGATTCTTCTCATTGGAATACATTTTTACAAACACATTTCCGCCAAGCTGGTTAAACTCGTAGGTTAAAAATGGCTTGAGTGCCGCCATGCCTCCGGCTTTTTGTTCTTGCTCTGATAGCACCATGCGCTGTCTAAAGCTATCATAGATATTTGCTCCGGCGGAAAAATTCAACAAATCTTTGAATACTGTAATTGCCGGAGTAACCGACGGGAGCTGACCTCCCCACAATGACACAATGTCTTTCAAATCCTTTTCCATGTTCTGATCGTTGCGTAAACCATTGGCAAACTTCCAAAATATCGCACCTATGAAGCGTCCCGTTTCATCTTCTGGGATACGCAAATACCAAGATTTGCCGTTCTCATCTATGCCAAGAGGGATTGCCGTGTAATTGGTTTTATCGTATTCGGTAACTCCCTCTGCCCATTCTTTCATCCAGACTCCAAACAAGCCCATCATAGCGGCAAGCATTAACATCTTCGGCAAGAATACCGTTTTAGATGTCTTATACCAAAACCCCGAAGCGGTTGACGGGCTGACT
>JAKQGX010000041.1 GCA_029573235.1 Bacteroidota bacterium | reverse complement strand
GTGTTCACCTCTTCCCATTCCGAACAGAGAAGTTAAGCCCCTCATGGCCGATGGTACTGCACCACAATGCGGGAGAGTAGGTAGCTGCCATATTTTTTATCTAACTCCGTTTCATACTCTTGAAACGGAGTTTTTTGTTTTAATAATATTTAAACTTGTATTATTTGGAAAATCCCCCCCCCGTATTTTTGTGGTCATTGTTAACTATAAATTATACTTATCTATGGCATTAAATTATCATCAAAAAATGGCAATCGCATGGGCTGATTGGGGATCGGGTTTAGCAGCAGCAGCATTAGGTCCAGTTAGTTTTCTTGTGGGAGGTGCAGCATCAATGGTTGTTTATCACACTTTCAAGGCTAGTCAATCTCCAGTAATTCAACCAGATCCAATACCAATTAGTAGTAATGATTGGGGTTTATTGCATAATGCGTTATGCTCAAATTATCTTTCTCAAGGTTATCAGAGAGTTAACTATCAAGATATAGTTAATTTAGCCTGTCAAGTAAAGCCCGAATTAGAAAGCGAAATACTCAATGTTAGTGAAGATACTTATAACGCTTATGTAATAAAAGGGTTATGCTTAAATTTATTCTCTCCACAGTTAAAAATTGATTTTACAAAAACTATTATTAATTTAGATGTTAGTGATTCAAACGTAGTTCTAAGTTATTACAATGAACTTGTTGATGCAGAAGATACTAATGATTGGACTACTATTGTAAATAATTTGATTGGCTGCATAGTAGATTTTAATTTATCACAATTTGAGAAAGATATTTTTTCTAATTCATTGACAATTCTACGGTCAAGTTATGTATTATGGAACGAAATAGAATGATAGCGTTATTATATATTCTTAGTATATTGTTATTTCATTTAGTGTTTATCTTCATGATAGAACAACATGTTTCTGGTGCTCCTCTAAATGTGATTGTTTTTTTACATGTTTTTTTCGGAATTTTTCAATTGATTTATACAATACCAAAGATTAGATATTATTGTTCTAATAAACAAGGTAAATAATAATTTTACTTGATATTTTTTCATTTTTGCCGATGATACTGCACCACAATGCGGGAGAGTAGGTAGCTGCCATATTTTTTATCTAACTCCGTTTCATCCTTTTGAAACGGAGTTTTTTGTTTTACAAATGCCTCAACATTTTCGTTGAGGCTTTGTTTTGTTATCGTAGATATTGTGCATACCGTCTAATTGGTACATCAAACTTAACTTTTTTGAAATGACAGTTCTGCGAGACGAGTAGCCACATTTATGATATACCACTTGCAATTAACAGTTTTTATCTACTCTTATTTTTGCTTGTGCAAATTTTTGTAATAGTAGGCAACCGCCTCTACCGATGAAGATACTTGCAGCTTTTCGTAGATCTTTTTCAAATGTGTATTTACGGTATGATAACTTACGTTTAGTTTATCAGCAATCATTTTATAGCTATCACCACTTGCTAGCAGATTGAGTACTTCGTTTTCCCGATGACTGAGGATATGGCTATCGGATGTTTTTGCCGGTTTGAAATAGGATAATACTTTATTGGCAATGCCGGGATTCATAATAGCTCCTCCCGAATATACACTCCTTATGGCATTAAGAATGGCTTCGGGGCTGTCTTTTTTGAGGATGTATCCATCAGCGCCT
This sequence comes from Bacteroidota bacterium, assembly GCA_029573235.1. GTDB lineage: Bacteria > Bacteroidota > Bacteroidia > Chitinophagales > Chitinophagaceae > JAFIGV01. Next base: position 27,882 of record JAKQGX010000041.1, on the reverse strand, counting down.
CCTTTGATGCATTCAAATATTTGCTCCGTATCTTCAAATACCGTTTGGATAACGACTTTTACTTCCGGATAGGATTCTTTTATGATTTTTAATCCTGCTTTTCCATCTACCTCGGGCATATTTATATCCATCAGGATTAAATCCGGTAGTTGAGCTTCCATATCTTGTAAGGCATATTTGCAGTTTTCGGCAGTGCCTACTACGTTTATATCATCATACAAGCTAAGAAGCATTTCTAAGCTTGCTCTACGGTGTGCATCATCGTCATATATAAAAACACGTATCATGGTTGCAAGGTAATATTTTACACATATTGGTTATATACCCAAAATTAGTGATGTTGTTTTGCTCGGCTTTAGTGTACTGATTTTGTAAAATATTCTTTCATCTGTATATTTTTCTGCGGTATTCTCAGTTCGATGGTTGTTCCGTTTTCTAATATTGAATGCACGGTTGCTTTGCCGTTTAGCTCCTTTATTCGTTTCTGAATATTTTTTAGTCCATTTCCCCGGTTTGATTGATCTGTAACAAAACCCACTCCGTCATCCTTAGCCAACAGTACTAGTTCTTTCCTTTGTAAGATAATACTCAAGTAGAATTTTTTTGCCTTACTGTATTTTGAGCAGTTGTTCATTATTTCCTTTAATACCAGCATGATGTTCTTTCGTGCTTTGGGGGATGTCAGCAGCTTTTCTACCGGGTTTTCAATTGATATCTCTACTTCTATACCTTTGCTGGAAAGTATATTCATGGCATAAGATTTCAGGATGTCTTCGAGGCTGGTTTGCATTTTATTTTTATCCAAGCTCCAGATAATATCATGAAGGTCATTGAGCAAATCATTGGTAATGATGTTGATTTTACTAATCACATCATGTTGTTTACTTTCCGGTAGGAGTTTTTTGTTAGTCAACAGATTGCTATAAATATTTAAGCTACTGAGGGAGGAGCCTAAATCGTCGTGCAGGTCTCTGCTAATAGTAGAGCGAATGCTAAGGATGGTATTTTTTCGTTTTATCGTTAGGTACACAATTACCAAAGTTGCGGTGAGTACTAAGATGCTGATGATGGCAATAATGATAATGAGCCGTTGTACTTCTTTTGATTTTTGAAGATTTGATTTTTCAAGGGCAACTCTTTTATTGCTTTCTATGATCATTTTATCATATTGTCTGATGAGAAAGTTGAGTTCCTTAAATTTCTTTTTTTCTTCGATGGAAGCAATTTGCTTTAACACGCGGGTTTGTGCAGCATAGTTATGGGTTTGCTCATAAAATGTTAATGCATTTTTTAGAAAATCTTTCTTGTAAAAAGGGTTAATTGAGGTGTCGGATTTTAATAATTGAAACCCCTGTTCAAAATATTTACTTCTTTGGGTTAATGTCAGTGACTTGCTTTTGCCAAGGTTCCCCAAACAAATTAAAGTTACATCGAGAAAGTCATTTTTGTGAGCTATAGTAATAGCTGATTGTAGTAGAGAGTCGGCTTCAATACTTTCACCTTTTTCTCTATACACATCTCCTATTTGATATTTCGACAGAGCCTCCATACGGCTGTTGTTTTCAGCTATTGCACCATTCAAGGCTTGTTGGCAATACCTCATTGCAGAGTCAAGTTCTCCCTTTTTAAGATAGACCTCTGCAAGATTATTTTGAAGATGAAATACTTTACTAGTAGCATAAGGTAATGGTTGAGCCAAGCTCAAATATCTAAGACCTTTTTTATAAAAGTCAACACTCTCTGTCCATTTCCCTAGCATAAAGTTGAACAAGCCAATAAAATTGTAACAGTCCATAATCATCGTAGCATTGTTCTTCTCCATTGCCCATTTGAGGTTATTCTTTGCATCTATTAACCCTAGCTTTCCCAAGTCAAAGTAATAGTTGACTTCCATTTTTCTGGATTTAAAGAAATATACCTGCGTACTATCTTTCGTAAACAAGGGGTGTTGTAATTCCGCTTCTATAAATGCATTGGCAATCTCAATGTTCTCTTCACTAATGTTGTTGTCTATTTTCTCTTCATAGAATTTGAAATCCTTTATACGCTGTTGGGCACTTGAAAAAAATGGCAAAGAAAAAATGAGAGTTATTTGGACATATATCAATGTACGAATGCAAAAAGCCATGCATAAAAATATAATATTATTGACTGTTGTGTAGCATATAAGATTACAATCACTACAATTAGGTATTGCAGCATTTTATTGCTCAAAATACTTTTACATATTATTAATTTCCAAAAACCAATTATATGAAAAAGCAACTATTGTTACTCGCACTTTTTTTCTTTTTGTCCTTCCCTATGTTTGCCAATAAGTACACGGTAAATAACAATGGAAGCAATACTGCCCAATTTACCACTATACAAGCGGCTGTAGATTCTGCCACCAGCGGTGATACCATTTATGTAGAAGGCAGCCCCATTGTGTATGCTTCATTTTTAGTAGTCAATAAAAAACTAATAATTATCGGACCGGGCTGGAACCCTGACAAAAACCTGCCTGTAAAGGCAACCGTAAGTAGTTTTCAAATCTATAATGATAGCAATTTAGCAGGCTCTATCAATGGAAGCGAAATTATAGGGTTGGTATTTAATGGAACTGTAAACGTCTCTTCAAATGCGTTTAATACAAACTTTATAGGAGCGAGTAATTTGAAATTTATTCGATGTTATTTTTTATCTAACATTAATATAAACAAAAATTTAAGCAACTTGGTTTTTGAAAGCTGTATTTTAAGTCATTCGTTGCTATTTAGTAGCAATAAAACATATTCCAATCTTCTCTTTCAAAACAATGTTTTCAAAAAGAATACTTTTTTCATTACAAATGCTTGTATAGCGAATATACAAAACGGTACTAATATTCTTTTTGACCACAATTTGTTTTATTCCAACCATAGCTCTACAGCGTTTGAAAACTGCACTTTTCTGACAGTATCTAATAACATTTTTGTTGAGATGGATTTGGTAAACACCCCTTCATCATCAGTTAGCTTTAGCACTTTTAATAATAATATTACATACAACTGTGGCGGTGCTCATGACACTGTGTGGGCTTATAATAACAATACGGGTACGGGTAATATTCCTGCCACCAGTCCACAACTATTCGACTCTGTAGCTGTCAATAGTGCTACGTTTAGTGATACCTTAAACTATACCGTGCAAGGAGGTCCTGCCAAAAATGGAGGCTCAGACAACAAGGATATAGGCTTATTATTTGATACCACCGGATCGCTTAACTGGAATCATGCGCACAACAGCCGTTTCCCTCGTATCACTGTAATGAATATCACTACCCCAACCATAGCACCGGGAGGTAATGTGTCGGTAAGTGTGCAAGCAAAAGTGAGTCAGTAATTGCTAACCTGTATAATTTTTTTCAGATGAAAAGACTAATAAGCTTACTAGGCTGCCTTTTGTCCTTGAACATTGTGGTTTCTGCACAAGGAATATCGGCAGCAGAGTATTTCATAGACAACGACCCAGGAGTTGGGAATGGTACAAGCATAGCTATAACGCCTACTCCTAATGACTCTATTTCATTTGTTACCAACATACCCACCACAGGTTTGTCGCAAGGCTTTCACTACCTATCCATACGTGTAAAAGATGGGAATGGAATATGGGGGCTTTATGAAGCTAGAGGGTTTTATACTACTGCAAATGTGCCCAATAAACCAGGTATTGCAGCCGCAGAATACTTTATAGATACCGACCCGGGTGTGGGCAACGGACAAGTAGCTAATATTGGTATAGCGGGTGACTCTGTGAATTTCACTACTGTATTTTCCACTAGTGTATTAAGCCAAGGGTTTCATTTTCTTTCCATTCGTGCAAGAGATAGTAATGGTATATGGGGGCTCTTTGAATCAAGAGGTTTTTATGTATTAAACTCACCTTTAAAAAGAGACTCTATAGTTGCAGCTGAATACTTTGTGGACACCGATCCGGGTGTGGGCAATGCTATCGCTGCATCCATCGGTACATCGGGAGACTCTGTTAGTTTTGCTTTGTCGCTACCTATGACGGGTATTGCAGAAGGGTTGCATTACTTATGTATTAGAACAAAAGATGCTGGTGGTGTTTGGGGCTTGTATGAGCAAAGAGGTTTTTACATTACATCGTACCAAGCCCCACTTAATGATAGCATTGTAGCCGCAGAGTATTTTATAGATACCGACCCTGGAATAGGTAATGGAGGTTCGCTCATTGTAGCAAATCCAGATACTGCTATTAGCCAAGTCTTTGCATGTGCAACTCCTCTCTCTATTCCTGTTGGGCAACATTTTTTGTTTGTGAGAGTAAAAGATAGCAAAGGATTATGGAGCTTAATAGAGGTTGATACTTTTAACGTAAGTTCGAATCCTACGCCCATTACAGGTTTTCGGCTTTTTGCAACAAAGGAAGATTCGCGTGTTAGACTTTCTTGGGAAACATTAACTGAAATAAATACCCAGGATTTTGAAATCGAAAAAAGCAAGAACGGAATTGATTTTGAGAAAATAGGCATGTTGAAAGCTGCCGGCAATAGCGTTGAGAAAAAGCAATATCAATTCTTTGATGAGAAGCCTAACCCCGAACTAAATTTCTATAGGATAAAACAACGGAACACGGATGCATCCTTTTCTTATTCCAACGTTGTGAAAATACTTTTTGCACTTACAGAAAGCAATATCACACTCTATCCCAATCCTGCATCAGACAAGGTTTACGCTTCACTTCCTTTTGAAACGGACTGTTACTTGCAATGCTATAATGCACAAGGGCAATTAGTGTATAGCAAGAACTACAGCAAGACTTCGCTAGTGGAACTGAATATTTCTGCCTTAGCTAAAGGTGTTTATTATGTCCGAATGACGAATGGCATCGACCTATTTAATGGGCAGTTTATAAAGGAATAAATCACACTTATCGCGCCATCCACTTCCATAATAAACTCAACGAAACAACTAAAAAATAGAAACCATGTTTCTTCACCCAATTCCTAACAATAAACCAAATAAAAACATGAAAAAACACATCAACACCTTTTCGCTCATGCTGCTAACGCTAACAATAGCAGTAGCGAAACCGACTCAAGCACAGCAGCAATTCAACATTGATTCCAGCTTTGGCACACAGGGTAGAAGAGTGCTTCCCCAAGCGAATGGCAGCTCAGCCCTTTTTGATGTATGGCGGCAGCCCGATGGAAAAGTATTGACATCCGGACAAATAAAAAACCATGATTTCGATTTGTACTTTTTTAGAAAAAATGCAGATGGTACCACAGACAACACATTCGGCACCAACGGGAGTTTCACTTGGGACATAGCCGGCGATGAAGGGGTGAATGCTATGGCTTTACAAGCCGATGGAAAGATGGTAGCATGTGGATGGCAACAAGTGAACAATACGTATAAAGCTGTTATAGCAAGGGTAAATGCCAATGGAACACCCGACACAACTTTCGGTACAAAGGGCATTATTACCTTTTCTACCATTCCGGGCGTGGTGATGAATGGCGGTACATTGCGAAACATCAAAATACAATCGGATGGGAAAATAGTTGTTGCCGGTATTGCCTACCACAGCAGTGGATACAAAGGAATAGTACAGCGCTATGATAGCACTGGTGTATTAGACAATAACTTTGGTAATAATGGTACGGTTGCCATACAGTTTGCTAGCGGAGCACACAGTTATGCCGAGGATATTTATATCCAAAATGATGATAAAATCGTTGTATTGGGTTACACATCATTTACTAACTATGCTATACGATTGGCACGATTGAATGCTAACGGAACCTTTGATAATGGATTCGGCACAGCCGGAAAAACCACCCCAAGTTTTACAGGCTTTACCAGTAGTTCTCCCACATGGCTTACCGTTTTGCCCAATGGAAAAATAGTAGGTTTAGGATATGCTTATAATGGTAGTCAATATAAAATCATCACATTTAGACTCTCATCAATCGGTCAAATGGATGCTGCCTATGGCACCAATGGTGTAGCTCAATTTGCAGCAAGTACCAATAACAACTATGCATATGATGCACACTTGCATGCCAACCACGATCTTTCCATAGCTACGGAATACTATAATAGTAGCGTGCAAGGAGTCGCTGCCATCTTAAGGGTAGATTCCTCCGGAAATATTGTCAATAGCTTTGGCACCAATGGTTTTTTCAGTTATACTACACAAAATGAAGGATACGCTTCTGCTATTGATAACGACAACGACAGCCTTTTCTTAGCAGGCGGAATGAGTGATAACAATAAACTCTATGACGAAGGGTATGTGATGAAAGCAGAAAATAATGGGAATATGAATAGTAGCTTTGGCTTGAATGCCGCAAGTGCAGGACTGTCTAATACTATAGGTAAGGATATATTTCGTTTGCCCTCAGGAAATATTCTTATGGTGGGCACGAATGAAAATGCAGATAACGATATTGTATTGTTGAAGTACGATAAAAACGGAAACCCTGTCACTTCTTTTGGTACAAATGGTGTAATAAATATCACCAACAGTACTAATGATAAGGTTACTAGTGTTAGGTACTTAAGCAACCACCAATTAGCCATTGCTTCAGAGACCGGTTCACAAACATTAAGCTTCTCTTCTTTAGGCACCTTTACCGGTTCAAAGCGCTATACCGTTACGGTAGTTGATACCAATGGAATTGTGGTGAAAGGTCCTTTTGATGGCACATTTGATGCAACCGAGTTCCCGAGATCGCCTGAAACAATAGTAGATAATGGTGGTAATTATTATGTCCTTTGCCGCTCCAGCGAGCCGGTGGTATTTTCATTTTATATCGGAAGACATAACAGTTCCTTTGGAATTGACAATAGTTTTGGTACCAGTGGTAAAATGCACCTATACACCTCCAGTACTTCTACCGTAATTAAAGCGTACTATAATAACCTAGTACTCTCTGAAGACAACAAAGCAGTAATGTTAAAATCAGTAAGGGTTATAAATGATCTCCCCTCAATCGTGAAAATAGATAACAACGGTTCTTTTGACAATAGCTTTGGTCAATCTGGAGAATACTATCTGGCAGATACCATTGGGGGAAATGTGACGAGTCAGCTACTCATGAAAGGTAAAGCCTATTATTACCTTGGCTATACCAAAGGAGGAATGGCGAAAGTGGCGGCTGTAAATTTTAATGGAACTACAAACCCAGTTTTCAGTGGCAATGCCATTGCACAGGGTAGCCAGATGTACTTGCATGAATTACCCGATACCAGTTTGCTTGTGGCTGTGAGACAAGATTCATTAATCACGATAAAGCATATTTTATCAAATGGTAGTATAAATAATAGCTTCAACAATAATACGGGAAGCATTAACGTGGTAATGTTTAATCAAAAACAAAAACTTACCGGTTGGGCTGTAATGCCGGATACTTCCATCTACTTATTTCATCAGTTTGTTGCGCAAAATGGTATTGATCCTACTTATGTGGGTGTTTCAAAGATTGCCTCAAAGGCAGTTCAAGGTCCGCCAACCACATCGGTAATAGAAGCGAACCAAAACTTACAGTTCACCGTTGCACCCAATCCTTTCAAAGGAGAATTGCAAATTGATTTTGAAAATCTCACTACTGACGTGCGCCGCTGTTCTTTTCAGTTATTTGATATCACCGGAAAAGCGATACCCACACAGCACAAAGTACTATCCGATAATAAAGTTGTAATAGAAGGATTAGAACAAATACCATCGGGCAATTATATCTTAAATATGAACAATTTCAACGGTTCTTATTTTAGTGTAAAGCTTCTGAAGCAGTAGTATATCAGTTGCTAAATACTATCTTCTGATTGACATAGATATCTCGGCTGCCGTAGGGTGGTCGAGATTTTTTTATGACTCCAATAAAAATAGTAGCATCATGTGGTATTAATTAAAGTATTTGTATATTCGTTTTTTTTAATTGTATAAATCTTCATGAAACGTATCACCCTATTTTTTTCATTTTGGATTGTTCTGTTTGTATCCTCATGTACCAAGACTGATTTCAAAGAGTTACCCACTTGGAATGCCGATTGGCTGTTGCCATTAGCCCATCTAAAAACATCGTTTGAGACTATAAAAGTGCTGAGCAAGACCAAGACAACGATACAGGTTCCGGCATTAGACATTGGCTTTATCAGCAATAGCAATGTGAATGTGCCGCCTCTTTCGTTTTCAAAAGTGGGTCCGTATAAGATTCCATTAAGTAGCTGGATAAATACAGTTCATTTTGACTCATTAAAGATTAATCTGTCTTTTACCAATATATTCCCCATTACTATCTCCTCGGGTACTAAGTTTTCGTTCCGAAGAACACCAGATGTTAATGCCACCGATAACATCATATATCAGTACGTGGCTTCGAATAATATTGCCACGAATGAGTCCATTCAATTTAATGTGGCTATTCTAAATGACTTCATGACCGATACCGTCTATTTCTATTTAGAACAGTTTACTTCACCAGGCGCTAGTAATGTAGTTTTTTCGGATCAGCCTTGTGTTATTCAGATTGAACTAGATATTATTGACCTAAACAAAGTGACATTGTATGCAAATAAATCAGCGGTTGAAATAGATACCGTGAAAATTGATTTCTCAAAAGAAGAAGCGCCGGTGGACTCCACCAACAAAGGGATCGTACATTTCTATGTGGATAATGGATTGCCTATAAACTTTGGGATTCAACTATATTTTCTAGATAGTGCCACAAATCAAGTGAGCGATTCGCTCATGAGCCCCCCTTTTGACATCAAGGGAGGTCAGATGGATGCCGGTGGGTCGCCCATGAACGTTATCTCTCAGAAATCCAGTATGGTTATCAGTACCGATCGATTGAATAGAATAAAGCGTGCAAATCGAGCCATTTTTAGCTTTAAGATTAATACACAAGGCTACCCTCCACCATATGTTTTGATGAACGATAATGCGTATTTGAAACTTCAGATTACCGGCGACTTGCACCTAAGTATTCAACTAAACTCTCTCTAACACTATATGAAATTTTTCCTTATCGCAGCACTGTTCCTCACATTGGGCACTACGAGCTTATTGGCACAAATAAATTTTGCAGCCATACAGAACCAACATTCACATAGCCTCGCCTCCTCACAACTACCCTCGCTTTTGGGGGATGATGTAAAGCATGCAGAGCTGTTCTTTTTGGCGCCCCATTTTGGCTTTGGAAACAATATGATTACCGCAAATGATTTGACCCAGCTATCTAAAGAAGGGAAACTCTCGAATCAATATATAGATGACCTCCTTCAAAAAATGCCACAACAAGGAAATATTTGGTTAGGGATGGATGTACCTGTACTCAATTTGTTTTTTAATGTGAGAAGAAAAAAAGAACCGTTTCTATCGATGGGACTGGGCATCAGAGAAAAAATGGATGCCAGCTTTTCACTAAACAAAGACTTCTTTTCATTATTGTACAAGGGAAATAAACAGTTTGAAAATCGTAGCATCAACCTTTCGCCTTCATTAAATATGATGTTGTATAATGAATATTTTTTTGCAATAGCAGGGCAATTCACGACAAGTAGCTTATTCCCTTCCATGAAAAAAAATATTGTCATCAAACCGGCGGTAAGGATACGTTACTTAAATGGAATAATGGGCATTGATATGCCAACATCAAAAATAAACATGTACACAGCGCCGGAAGGCAGGTATATCGATTTTACAACGGATATGACGCTTAATATGGCATCTGCAATTGATACGCTTGAAATTGAAGGAAACACAAACGGCGAATTGGGCTTGGGGAATTTCAATGCTGCCGGCAGTGGTTTGGGGGTTGATATCGGTATTGGGTTAGAACTATTGGAAAACCTACGGCTGAATTTGGGTGTCGTAGATATTGGCGGTATCAACTTTAATAGAAATGTAATTAATTATACCAAAAAAGATAAGTATCGGTATGAAGGGGTAACATTAAATGAAGATGGAGAGATGATGGAATTGGCAGATTTTGAAACCCTTTTACAGCCCAATAAAACATATCATTCATTCAAACAGTCGTTACCTACACGTTTCCTAGTACATGCCAATTATGGGTTGATAAAAAAGGAACGTAGAAAGGTGTCCTACTTTGCACACAACTTCTCCGTAGCTTATGTGCAAGGATTTAAAAACTATTTATCATCCACACGGGCTCCGGCACTTCATTTAGGCTATGCATATAACTTAGCCAATTATGTAAATGCAGGCATCAATGTCACTGCCGGTGGTGTCAATAAGTTTCAAGCGGGCGCAATGTTAGGTGTCCGGGTGCTTGCTTTTAAGTTGGGAATCGCTTCCAACAATCTACTCCCTTTATTCTACTCAAAAGCTGGCAGTGGTACGGATGCATCCTTCTATTTTGGGCTTTATTTTTAGTAGATATAGTAGCTGAATATTTAGGTAGGTAATAAATAGTTTTTTCGGAAACTACGATAGGCACAATGCTATTAGGTAGTACCTTTGCCCCGTCTATTCAAATACGGAATGCGTAAGCTGGCTTCAATTATTTTTCGTTCGTTTTTACAAGGACTGCTCATACTAAGTCCCATAGCTATTACCGCCTTTGTTATTTACACGGTTTTTGATCGCATTGATAGCATCCTTATAGAGTGGGTACCGCGGGGCTTAGGCTTTATTATCGTCTTGTCGGTGGTTACCATCATTGGTTATTTAGGCACTCGTTTTTTCATTGGTCGTTTATTGTTTGATGGGTTTGATTACCTGTTGGAACACATTCCCGGCATTCGTTTTTTATATGGCTCTTTAAAAGAAATGATGGATTCTTTTGTGGGGGATAAAAAACGATTCAATCAGCCGGTATGGGTGTGTACCAACCTATCGCCGGAGGTTTGGCGCATCGGATTTATGACCCGTAAAGAATTGGCCGGTTTGGGTATGAGCGGTAAAGTAGCCGTTTACTTACCACATGCGTATGCTATATCCGGTTATGTTATTTTGGTGGAAGAACATACTATCAAGCCTATCACGAGCATGAGTGCGGCAGAGGCGATGAAGTTTGCTGTGAGTGGTGGCGTAGCAAGTGATGTTACCGACGATCGACTGACCGATAAAAAAATGGGGTATCGTTAATATGTTTTTATGCAAAAGATAAATCTGGGTGCGGGACCGGCAAAACTCCCTCAAGAAGTATTAGAACAAGCCGCTGCCGCTATACTCGACTACCAACAGAGCGGACTCTCAATATTGGAAATTCCGCATCGGGGTAAATTATTTGATGCCATACTCGAAGAAAGCAAAGCCTTGGTGAATGAATTGTGCGAACTGGACAACGACTATGAGATACTATGGTTACAGGGCGGTCGCTTGCAGTTCTCGATGGTGCCTATGAATTTTTTACCACAAGGTGCATCGGCTGGATATATAGATAGTGGACACTGGGCTGCAGAAGCCATAAAGGATGCTGCTGTATACGGCAATATCAACGTATTGGCATCTTCTCAAAAAGATAATTACAATCAATTACCCGAATGGCCAAAGGACATCGACCCCTCCTTAGCCTATCTTTACCTCACTACCAACAATACTATCTTCGGCACACAGTGGAAAAACATACCACATACTGCAATGCCTCTGGTAGCCGATATGAGCAGCGATATATTGAGTTGCCCAAGAAACTATAAACAATACGCCCTTTTTTATGCCGTTGCGCAAAAAAATATTGGTCCGGCAGGTGTCACCTTAGCAGCCGTTCATCGCTCTTTTTTGAAGAAAGCAAAATCAGGCAATGCGTCCATGCTCGACTATGCCGCCCATGCTCGCCAACATTCGGTGCTAAATACGCCGCCGGTAATGGCTATATATACTTCTCTGCTCACGCTTCGATGGATAAAGCAAAAAGGGAAGGAAACAATCTTTGAAGATAACCGTCAGAAGGCACAATGGCTATACGATGAAATAGACCGCAACTCGCTGTTTACAGGTACGGTTGCCCATGCCGCACATCGCTCTGGTATGAATGCTTGTTTTGTGGCAAAAGACAAAGACACCGAAAAAAGATTTATTGAATTTTGCAAGAACAATGAAATCGTGGGCATCGAAGGGCATCGGCAAGTAGGAGGCTTCAGAGCATCGTTGTACAATGCCGTTAGTAAATCGGATGTAGAAAAATTAGTAACATTGATGCGGGAATTTGAAAATAGAGAGCTGCAATTAAGTTGAAACTATCCCACACCCTTGACACACCAACAAAAACTTTGAACTAAATATTATGGCTAAGATTATCCCTTTTAAAGGACTCAGACCCCAAACTGACATTGCCCCACTGTTGGCTACATTACCTTATGATGTGGTGAATGTAGAAGAAGCAAGGCAATACAAAAAAGAACCGTACCACTTTTACCATGTAACCCGCTCTGAGATAGACCTCCCGGAAAGTGTGGATGTACACAGCATGCAAGTGTATGAAAAAGCAAAGGAAAACTTGGATGAATTCATCAACCAAAAAATCATGTTTCAAGACAAAGAGCCTTGCTACTATATTTATGAATTGGTAATGAATGGTCGCTCTCAAACCGGCTTGGTATGCGCATCTGCTTGCGATGATTACTTCAATGGCGTTATCAAAAGACATGAATTTACACGCCCCGAAAAAGAACTAGATCGTATCAACCATATTAAGACCACTCATGCACAAACGGGCATTGTGTTTTTAGCATATAACGACCAAGCGGATGTACAGCAGATTATCGAAGACTGGAAAACATCTAACAAAGCCACCTATGATTTTGTTTCGGAAGATGGTATCCGACATATTTTTTGGGTGATGGATGACTATGCCAAAGTAGCTCGCATCACACACCTCTTCGATACAGAAGTACCGGCTACCTATATAGCCGATGGTCACCACCGCGCAGCCTCTGCCGGTAAAGTTTGCTCCGAAATGAGAGAAGCCGGTATGTCCATCACCGGTGATGAGTCGTTTAATTATTTTATTACTGCCATTTTTCCTGCCAGTCAAACAAAAATATTAGACTACAACCGTGTGGTGAAAGACCTGAATGGATTGTCGTCTGAGAGTTTTCTTACAGCACTACAGGCCGATTTTACGATAGAAAAAATAGGCGCCGAAGCTTACCGCCCCACGCAGTTGCATGAGTTTGGTTTGTACCTCGATAAAAACTGGTATAAGCTAACAGCAAAAGAAGGAAGCTATAGCAACGACCCCATGGGCATATTGGATGTAAGCATCCTGCAAGACAATGTACTCTCAAAAATATTGGATATCCACGACCCGCGCACCGATAAACGAGTAGATTTTGTAGGAGGCATTAGAGGATTAGAGGCATTGGAGAAACGCGTGAACAGTGGCGATATGGTGGCGGCTTTTTCTTGTTATCCCGTAAGCATTCAACAGTTATTTGATATCGCCGACAGTGGCAATGTAATGCCGCCCAAGAGCACTTGGTTTGAGCCCAAAACAAGAGATGGCTTGGTGGTGTATATGATATAATCTTTCCTCAAAAAGGATAAAAATACAAGGGCAAGAAGAAGATACTTCCTGCCCTTTTCTAATGAGTATAGGGTATTGTTGCCAGGAGTGATGGTCGTTCAAAAACTACTATCGTCTATTCCAAATTATTTTACCTTTGCGCGTTATAGTATATTCCTAGATGAAACTGACCGAGCACCTTGCTACCGCCAAAGACACCATCATTTCTTTTGAGATATTACCCCCTACTAAAGGCAAGGGTATAGAGTCTATTTTTTCGCACTTAGATTTATTGATGGAGTTCAATCCTGCCTTTATCAATGTTACCTATCATCGTGCAGAGCAAGTATATAAAAAGCGCCCAGATAACAGCTTTGAACGCGTGGAAATACGGAAACGCCCGGGTACGGTAGGCATCTGTGCCGCTTTAATGCATCGTTACAAAATTGAAGCGATACCTCATATTATCTGTGGAGGGTTTAGCAAAGAAGAAACTGAAAATGCCTTAATAGACCTCAACTTTTTAGGTGTAAGAAATATATTAGCATTAAGAGGCGATGCTGCTGCCAATGAAAAGTTTTTTACCCCACACCCCGCCGGACATCGCTACGCAGAGGACTTGGTAAAGCAGGTCATTAACCTCAACAACGGACAATACCTCGAAGACGATATCATGGATGGTGGGAAAACCGACTTCTGTATTGGAGTAGCAGGCTATCCGGAAAAACATTATGAATCACCCAACATGGATACCGATATCTATTACCTCAAAAAGAAAATAGAGTATGGCGCCCATTACGTGACCACACAAATGTTTTTCCGAAACGAACATTATTACAACTATGTGAATCGCTGCCGAGAACACGGCGTTGATGTACCCATCATTCCGGGGTTGAAGCCGCTTACTACCAAACGTCAAATGACCATGATTCCATCTATTTTTAATGTAGAAGTACCAGTGGAATTGTACGATGAGATGATGAAAGCAAAAAACGAAAAAGATTGTGAAAAAATAGGTGAAGATTGGTTGTTGGAGCAATGCAAAGACTTACTCAAAAACAAAGCGCCGATACTACACTTCTATACATTGGGTAAACCACATGTTATCTACAACGTACTGAAAAGATTGTTGTAGTTACAGGATGGTATTATCTATTGGTAAAAGCCACCTGGTTGAGTAACGCTCGCAGCACTTGCATTCGTATGGCAAACCAATCTTTATGGGCATCATTGGGTACGGTAAAATTCATCGCGAAAAAATAGGGATACGAGCGAACGCTACTTTTATTCATCGATTTTTCAGGCTCTTGGACGTTTACAATATTTTCGGCGTAGCCTACTACCCAACACAATAGTGAATCGTTTACAGCCTTTGTGCCGGTTTTATAATAGATTTTATGCTGGTCAGATTCCTCAACGGTCATCATGCTGCGCACGATTCGCTGGCTTCGCTCAGAAAATGGAAGCTCATCGAAATAGAGCCTTCTAATAAGTCCTACTTGTTCATCCGCTGATATTTGCAAAGAGTCGTTCAGCCAAAAAGCATCTATTTGATTACCGATATATCGATTGCCATATTGCGCAGTATCAATATAGTGCTGCATATAATCCTTGCCAATTCGGCGAGCCAGTTCTTGGTAATAGCTAACATTACTCCATTTAAAAGCTTCGCGCATGTTCATGTCTTTGTTCAGCTCCGGGCGATCGCGCACTACACTATCCCATTTAATGATTAATTGTTCATCCGGCGCCACGGCTGTTTCCAGCGCTACCAACGAATTGAAAATTTTGAAGGTGGAAGCAGGCGAAAAGCGTTCCAAACAGCGCACTTTATTATACAAATACACCTCATCATGAGAATGGTCGCGAAGGATAAAACAGGCATCGGAAATACCATATTTCTTAAAAACTTCCCCCATTTCTCGTTGTTCGTGTATTCTAGAGTCACGGCAAGAATTGAGTGCCACGATTGAAAATATTCCAATAAATAATATAAAAGATATCTGTAAGCGCATGTGCAAGTTGTTTTGATATTCGTCTATTTCCATTACTGCAGCGGATTCTAAATAGTTGCTGCAATAGTAAGTTTCTTTTTTTGACGTGCAAAGGTATAGAATTAGTAGCTGCGAAGCAGGGTTTTGGATGCCTCTTCAAAATTAGTAAGCACTTGTTTTTTTGTAAGAATAACAATTTATAAGGGCACCCAACCTTGTCGCCCTATCTGCCGTCTATGGAGGTGTTATTTAATCTATTTATCTTGCCTATCGCTTTGGCATATAATACTACTTCTTCGCAAACAAGTGAGTTGGAAGAACTCATCAACGGGTGTAAGCGTAACGAGCGCAGCTCTCAAGAGCGCTTGTATAAACTATTTTATACCCGTATGATGGCATTGGTAAGGAGGTATATAGATGATGAAATGCAAGCAGAGGAAGTGCTCAACAATGGGTACCTGAGGGCTTTTCAAAAAATAGGTCAGTATAATTTTCAAGGCTCTTTCGAAGGATGGTTGCGTCGGGTCGTTTTTCATGCTGTTTCCGACTATGTACGTTCCAATGCAAAGTACAGCAACCATGTAGTATTGGCAGAAAAAGAAGAATACGTTCATAAAGATTATGCCGAAAGGCTGTATTATAACGAACTGTTGGAAATGGTGCAATCCTTGCCTATAGCCACCAGGGCGGTATTTAACATGTACGTATTAGACGGCTATACGCATAAAGATATTGGAAAAGCATTAGGTATCAGCGAAGGAACTTCAAAATGGCATTTGTCGGAAGGACGAAAAATATTGAAAGAGAAAATTGAAAAATTAGGATTGCATCATAAACGCTAAAAATTTTATCCCCATGGATAAAAACATGATAAATATTGACGACCTCGTAAGGCAGCGAATGGATGGAGCGGAAGAAAAACCCGGCTCAGGTGCATGGTTGCAAATGCGGGATCTGTTGGACGTGAAAATGCCAATTGCCGGCGCAAAGGGTAGTGGCTATAATTGGAAAAGAATACTCTCTGCAACGGCAGGCGTGTTGTTGTTGGCTTTATTGTCGTTCGGAGGGTACGAATACCTCACCGGACGCCAGGTGCAGCAAGCAATTGGCACCGCAGGAAGCGGTTGGGCAGCCGCCGAGTCTGCATCTGAAAATGCGAGTAGCATGAATGAGCACACCGAAAACTCCAATGAAGCGGTTGCTGTAGAAAGAATGAACAATGATGATCATGTTGCCACTGCTTCTGACATTACGTTGCCATCAAAGAATACTGTTCCCACCCAAGTGACTTTAACAACACCGGACGTAACTGCTAATACTTCGAAAAGCACTTTCAAGCAAGCAACTACAAACCATCATAACAAAACCACAACCACCAAGGCTACAACATTATCCTCTTCAAATCAACCTACTGCTTCCACAATAATAGCACCAGTAGAACCTGCTGCACCAAACACCTCTTCATCGAATGGAGCCACTTCTCATCAGGCTCTTCATCCACAAACAACAAACAGTCCGCTATGGGCATCTGGCAACACACAGGGCACAGCCGCAACCTCAACCGCTGTTCCACAAGCACATACCAATGGCACTGTAAATAGTTTATTAAATGAAGGTGCAAAGACGAATCATCTGCAACCTCAACAACGTTCGGAAGTAGCACCCGAACAGCCCTCTCCGCAAGAAACTAAAACTGCTATGGCTGTTGTTGATGATGCCAATAATACCGGCACTAAAAATACAACCTCCAAAGCCGTGCAAAAAGATAGTATGCGCCGGATTACCGTAGAAGAAAAAGTAAAAATCAATACGATTACCAAAGCTGTTTCGATAACGCATGATACGGTAATGACCGATAAGGTGGCGGTTGAAAAACCATTGGCAATGCAAACAAATTCTTCGTCGAATGATGCTCCCATGGCGGCTGTACAGGTAGCACCTCCTGCTGCATCACATCTGCTTACCGTGAAGGAAGCAGACAATCAAGCGTTGGCAGTATTATCTGCTTCAAAAGTGAAAAAGAGTAAGAAGGGAATGTATAGCAACGATGCCTTCCAACAACGATTAGAAAATACGAAGTTCCGTTTGTCGCAGATTAAATTTTATCCGGGCATCAGCTTCGGGCTCAATAGCTACTTATTCGGGCCCAGCAGCATGATGGGGGGCTATCAAGTAGGGCTACGCGGGCAAGCCGTTTTCGACGAGAAATGGAGCATGATGGCAGAGTTGAAATACATACAACGCTTCAACCAAAACATGAAAGTGAGTGATAACTATTGGCGACTCGGAAACGTTACCGGCAACCAATATGAAGCTAGTTTCATTGAGCATTATTTTAAATTCTCTACGGTAAATAGTGTTGAGTTGCCCATCGCCTTGGTGTATCATTGGAAGAGACTACAGTTCTTCGCCGGTGGCAACATTGCCTATAATTTCAATCTAAACCCGGAAGAGGTTACAAGAGAATATGAATCGAAAACCTACCAAGGTAATATGTTGGAGAAGAACACACACCCTACCATTTTTATGAAAGACTTTATTGCACGGTATAGCATCGGCTATTTGTTAGGCGCAGGCTATGATATATCACCGGCTTTCAATGTGGATTTACGGGTAACTCAAAATTTTTGGGATGATGCAGCAGGCTCCGGTCCAAGAAAAATATCCACCCAGTTGTATTATCGTCCATCGTTCCAATTCTCAATAAACTACCGTTTCCCTCAGAAGAATATTATTCCTAAAGCGCGATAACAACAGGAAATAAGTAGTAGTAAGCCGGTGGTAAAAGATAAATTGTATTGTCTTTATCACCGGTTTCTTTTTTATAATAAGGCATCAATACTTTTGGCGAGCTGTACATCTTTGTCGGTAATGATATTGCCGGCATCATGTGTGCAGAGCCATATTTCTACGGTGTTATACACATTGCTCCAGCGCGGGTGATGCCCCTGTTGTTCTGCCAGCAGGGCTACCCTTGTCATAAACGAAAAAGCTTCTGAAAAATTGTTGAATCGAAACAGTCGATAAAGTGCATTTTCTTTTGTTTCCCAAGACATGATGACTACTTTTTATGAAGCATAAAGTTACATCATGTTGTTTCAAACCACACTTTCTTCTGGTCGTCCCAATCGCCATTATAATTGATGGTTAGCTCTTCGCCGCATGCGATTGCCCTCACTGTTTTTATAGAAATCGTTTGCTCTTCGTAGTGCATGAAATACTCGCAATTGGCTTCGTATGCATGGTTGTAAATAGGCACATAGCCCAATGCCATACAACATTGTTTTTGCCCATTGGGTGCCCATTCAAAAATATAATCGTGAAGCAGGGTTTTATCCAAATGTAGTCTGTCGGTAGCGTTCATTACTATTACCGGCGCTATCTCTATGAGGGTATCTGCATCGATATCTGTTTCTGCAAACACACCACGACCTTTATCATTCGTATGGTAAATGGATACATCTTGATACAGCATTTTGAAATAAATGATTGCTTAAAGATAAGACGGATTGAAAAAATATCGGGGTGGCAATAGTATCTACGAATTAGCTGAGTAGGAAATCAATATCTTCTCGCGTTAGTCGCTTGAGGATAGCCCCATCATCAGCCACCAGCTCTTGAGCCAGTTGTCGTTTGCGCTCTTGCAACAACATCATTTTTTCTTCAATGGTGTCTTTGCAAATGAGTCGGTAGGCAAAGATGTTTTTGGTTTGTCCGATACGGTGCGTACGGTCTATAGCTTGTTGTTCTACTGCCGGATTCCACCAAGGGTCAACGATATAAACATAATCTGCTGCGGTGAGGTTGAGCCCGACACCACCGGCTTTTAAGGAGATAAGGAATACCCGACACGATTCGTTTTGTTGAAAATCTTGGATGGCTTTTTCGCGTTGTGAAATGCTGCTGCTACCATCAAAATATGCATAAGGGATATGTTGTTTTTCTAATTGCTCCCGTATCAAGCTGAGCATCCCTATAAACTGTGAAAAAATTAATGCTTTATGGTCGCCCACATTTTCTTTGATTTCTCGCACCAGTTCTTCCAATTTGGTTGAGTGGTTTTCATAACGCTCTTCTTCATTCAAAATAGCCGGCGAATCACATATCTGTCGAAGCTTGGTGAGACCTTGCAAGATGTGAAGGTGCGAGCGTTCGATGCCTTGCTCATCAATCATGCCAAGTATGCTGCTCTTATAGCTATTGCGATAGGCATCATAAATCTTGCGTTGTTCTTTGCCCATTTCACAATACATAATCGTTTCCGTTTTCGAAGGAAGGTCTTTGGCTACTTGCTCTTTGGTGCGGCGCAGCAAAAAAGGATAGATGAGCTTTCGCAACTGTTGTTGAGTTTCGCTTTCTTGAAATTTATCAATCGGTATGGCAAATTCATTATTGAAAAACTCTCTGCTGCCCAACATGCCGGGGTTAAGAAAGTTCATTTGCGAATACAAATCGAAGGTATTGTTTTGCACCGGAGTACCACTTAATGCAATCTTGTTTTTGGCTTGCAGTAGCAACGATGCTTTGGCTACTTGCGACTGTGGATTTTTGATAGCTTGGCTTTCATCCAGTACAATGTAGTCGAACGTATGAGTGCTGAACAGCTTGATATCACTACGCATAGTGCCATAGGTAGTGATGATAATATCCTGTGTAACTAACCCTTTTATAGATGCTGTACGCTTGGGCCCATGATGGATGATATAGGATAAGCCGGGAGTAAATTTTTTTATTTCGTTTTCCCAGTTGTACAATAGTGTTGTAGGACAAATAACTAAAAAGGTAGCATCTGGAAATTGGTTTTTGTAATGCTTCAAATAGGCAAGGGTCTGAATGGTTTTACCCAACCCCATATCATCCGCCAAAATGCCACCCCAGCCGGCTTCTTGTAAAAATGCCAACCATTGAAACCCGGTATGTTGATACGGACGTAAAATATTGGCTACCTCCGGAGGGGCCTGCAGTTGTGTAAAGTTGTGTTCAATGATGTTTGCCAGTCGTTCTTTTTTTTCGGCTAATTCATGTTGCCAATTCTCTTCATCCACTGTTGACAACAATTCATCGATGGCGGTAAAGTGATATTTTTTTAACCGCAATTTCCCATCGCGAGCCTCACCCATCTTCAACAACAGCGCATATTTTTTCATCCACTCTTCGGGAAGCAAACCGATACTGCCATCTCCTAACCGTACATAATTTGCCTTTTGGGCTACAGCTTTTTTTATAGCAGCTATTGTGATAACCTGGTCGCCAAAAGCTACTTCTACATCAGCATCAAACCAGTCGATACCACTGCTCACACGCACTCGGGTTTCCGGCTTATGGGTGTTGACGCGCAGGTTGCGCAATCCTTCATAACCAAATAACTCGACTCCCCATTCTTTCATCGATTCGGTAAAGTGAAAGAACCAATGATTGTTGACAACTGCATGTGCCGTCAGGTAAAAAAAACGATCACGAGCATTGCATTGCATTTCGCTGTGCAAATACCGTAGGTGTTGTATAAACTTTAGTTCGCTGGCTTCATCTCTGCTAATGATAACCACCTTTCCATTTTCTGTTTTAATGACATCGCCGGTGTGCCCCCAAGGAATGACGGTATGGTCGTAAGAAAAACTGGGCTTGAACACCATCACCTGCTCTAGCTCTTGCAGGTATAGCTGATATACGGGTTGTATATCTTCCTCTTTCCGCATCAGAGATGGGTCAAAGTGCAACGGTACAGTCTTGCCCCATTCTAATAGTTTTTGTTCTAAAAACGGATGCCAATCTATATCTGGCACTGATAATTTTCCATCCGGCATGAAATGATCAATCAAGTGAATGTCCGCCAACTTTGGAACGGTATAAAGCATGTTGTCGTGCCGTATCAACGCAAGGTTTAATACCTGTACTGCTTCAAAGGGAAGTGTTTGATCTTCGCAGAGCCATTCCAACACTACCTCATAGCTATTGCCAACCGGCTTTACGTATAGTTGAGGTTGTATTTTTTTTTCTGAAAAGATAATTGGCGTGAGCGATTTGGAGCTAAGAATTTTGTAGTTGTTGACGAAGCAAAGGGAATGTGATGCGAAACGTTCCAATAGTTTTTGGTACTTGGGAAGCAGGTATTCCCATACCTGTTCTTTTGTGTCATCTACCGGGTCACCTTTTAAGATGGCGCCGTCATCGTCTATAAAATCCCCAAAGGGCAGGTTCTTTCGTAAGTACTTGAGTATTTCTCTATGACTGAATTTTCGAAGGATGGGTATGAGCTCTTGCTCTTCCTCTTTATATGCATGTGGCGCAATATACTGTTGCAAATCGAGCACATTGATGGCTCCTGAAAACACTTCGTCCATGTCTTGCGCTGTGCCTGCCACCAAACGCATTTGGACATGAGGAAAGAAGTCAGAAGTAGTATCCAACACAATGCCTAAACGCTTGGTTTCTTTTACTTGTGGCACCGAAGGGATAGTGGTAACCGATGATTCCGTTGCGTGTATTTTTTTTATCGAAGGGTCTAATACTCTTAAGAAGGGTTTGCCATTTTCGTAGGTAAAAGCAAACTTATTGCTCAGGTCATCCTGTAAGGAATAGCCGTACAGCCGAAGCAGCTTATTCTTTTGCTCATCCCAATTGCGCATCGTTTGAAAGTAGTTGGCACCATAGGTTTGCAGTATTTTTAGGAATACAGCCGTCTTATGGATACAAAGCGGGTGAGCCGATTCTGAGCAGCCACATGAGCTATCGAAGTAGCGTTCTTCATTTTGCTTCAACAGCACTTTATAGGTAAGGTCACCATCGGGCACTTCAGCTTCTATCTTATCATCTTTGGCAGCGATGATGATCACTTGAGACAAGTGTTTTTCCGCTTGCTCCATGATGGCCTGCGAACCGAATAGTTGTAGCAGTTGAGGCGTTACTTGCCGCATCCGTACTACCGTGTGTTGCTGGTTGTATTGAATATCGGCATTCTCAAAAAATCCACTCTGCATCATTTCATTCAACTGAAATAAAGCGGCCACTTCATGTCGGCAAATTTCTCCGAGATTATAAGGACACTGGCAACGTAGTGAAATCGTTTTGGGTTGTGAAAAGTTTTTTATCGTAACGGTATAGTGGTTATAATATTGGTCGTTGCGAACTCGAAAACGAACTTGATCTACCAAATGATCTACATCGATCAATTGCACGCCTGTAGTGAGGAATATTTTTTTGCCGCGACGAATTACTTCCTCCGAACCGGTGTTGTAAATATGTTTTAATAAAACGGGTAGCGACATGGGCGATTATGCAAAAGACAATCTGCAAAAATACAGAATGTTCTTTTTCGCTAAGCGCTCGTCTAAAGAGTTCAAAATAATTTTATATAGCCGTAGTGAAAAATTAATATTGTCTTCGGTATTTCTTAAAAAAATATTCTCGCTTTATGCAATACACTTCAGCACAATTAAAGCCCTTGATGATCATTCCCGGTGTAGGCAAATCGATTGCTGCTGATTTGTTGAACATTGGTATTAGCTCTGTAGCCGCATTGGCAGGGCGCGACCCCGAGGAATTGTATGAACTTTCAAATGCACATGCAGGTTGTGTTCAAGATCGTTGCTTGCTTTATGTGTTTCGATGTGCCGTGTACTTTGCTGAAACGCCCCAAGAGCAACAGGAAATCGAAAAGCTGAAATGGTGGAACTGGAAACAGGACAAATGAAAGGGCTTTACACAAATCAAACGATGGTAACGTGTTATTGAGCAATTCGTAAATGGTTTCGTTATTTGTCGGATTGTTCATTCCAATAATAGCTATCCGGTGTGTCTCTTTTGCCGAAAATAGCAGTGCCTACACGGATGATGGTGGCACCTTCTTCAATGGCTACTTCTAAATCGCCGCTCATGCCCATCGAGAGTTCTTGCATAGAAACCTCCGGTATTTGTGCTGATGCTATTTCGTTTTTTATGGAATGTAATAATTGAAAACAGCTGCGCACTTTTTCGGTATCGGCACTGAAGATGCCAATAGTCATCAGTCCTTTTATCTTTAAGGTAGGTAGTGCGGCTACTTGTTTCGTCAGTGTTAGAGCTTCTTCCGGTGCTATACCAAACTTACTTGCTTCGCCCGATGTGTTTACTTGTATGAGCACGTCCAATGTCTTTTTTGCTGCAAGCAAGCGTTCATGCAGTTTTTGCGCCAATGCTATTCGGTCTAATGATTGCAGACACGCTACATCGTACTTCAAGATTTCTTTGACTTTATTGGTTTGTAAATGCCCAATAAAATGATTGGTATGCGGCCATGACTGTAGGGCAGCATGTTTTTCTTTTAGTTCTTGTATGCGGTTTTCGGCTATCAGCGTATGCCCGGCTTGCAGCGCAAGGGCAATGCGTTCCGGCGTTACCGTTTTGGTAGCCAAAAGTAATTTTACACTGGATGGATGTCGATGACAACGCTCACAGGATGCTTGTATGCGTGCCTGAATGGCAGCTATGTTTTTTAATAAATCGTCGGGCATTTTTTTAGGCTTTGGATGCTGCTTCGAATGATGCAATGAGGCGACTTTTGAGCACGGTAAACGTACAATCTTTCGCTTCGGCAAAAGAGATGTCGTACTTGCGCTGAATGTCTCTCATTTCCTCCGGAAACCGTGATAGAAGCTGGTTGTAGTAGCTATCTAACACATCATCCGCCGGTAGCTCATATTCGATTTTTAGTTGGAATCGACGCAAGAGGGCAGTGTCAATAATTTCAGGATGATTGGTGGCACAGAGCAACAGCGCTTTTTCGGGCAAGTAATCGATGAGTTGAATGAGGGTGTTCACCAATCGGCGCATTTCGCCCACATCTTTATCATCATTCCCTCTGGCTTTGCCTATCTGGTCAAATTCGTCAAGAAATAATACGGCATTCTCACGACTGGCTTTATCAAATACTTGTTTGATGTTTTGTGAGGTTTCGCCAATGCGCGAGCAAATGATATTACTCAAATTCAGTATCAACAAGTTTTTATGTAGTGCTTGGGCAATGGCTTTAGCCGTCATCGTTTTTCCGCATCCGGAGGCACCTTGCAACAGTATTTTGTTATTTACGGGAAGATGATATTGGTGCAACGCATCTATATACCGATGCTCTTTTATCAATTGCATCAACTGTTTTCGGTTGTTTTCTTCAAGGATGATTTCGTCAAAGGTTACCGGCTCCTTGTCGTGAATGATGAGGTCAATAATATTCATCGTATCTGTTTACACAGGGGGTTATTGATTTTTTAGCGCTTTCCTCTTTTGATAATCGCGCTCTTGAATTTTGTATTGGTTGTAATGAATGTCTAAGCTAAGCGATAGAAAAAAGAGTGAAGCATGTACTCCTTGGTAAGGGTAAATGACATTGCCCGATGCATCTTTGGTGCTGAAAGATGTATTGTAAAAGTTGGAGAGGTAATACTGCGCTTTAATCACTACGCCAGGAGCAAAAGACATTCCCACAAATGCATAAGGCAATACTGCAGCGGTTCTTTTGCTAAACCATTCGCCTTCTTTGTGGTACTTATGATAGCGCTCGCCCTTATAAAAAGCTTTGTAACGGTAGTGAAACGGAAGGTCTATACCACCACCGGCAATGAGAAAGTTTCGATCGCTAAGGTTGCCCAACTTGATGCCTAACGGCACACCAATGGCATATACACGTTCTGTATATTTAGTAGTGCGTGGAATGGCGCTATCAGTGGTTTTGTTGTGAAGCCCTATGTTTTTTATCCCGATACCGGTAAAAAAACCGATGCTATTATTCACGTCATAATGAAAATTGACACCTAGGTTTACCCCTCCAGTAAATCGAGGTGCTGTAATGGTTTCGGTTGCTGTGTTGCTATTGCTGTACCAAGCACTGGAAAGCATAAATAGGTCGTACCCATTGGCCATGTATATGGTGCGAGGCATTGATACCAAGATGCGTGCCTTTTGAATGTCGCTATCATCCCCTGTGTTTCCCTCCGGCGACTGTGCCTTCATCGTAGCGGGGGCGAAAAATAGGGAGAGGAAAAGGCTCATGAGGAGCAGGTGCTTCATGGCAGTAGATTTGTTACAAAAGTAAGACTTGACTGCTAAATTTTCAGTCAGAATAGGTTGGCATGACATTGGCGCATACTAATGCTCTTGTAAATTGTGAGTTTTGACAGTGGTTAGGCTCTTTTTTTTGACATAATGTCCTTATAGAATGTTTGATAATTTTTTAATTAGTGATATGCAAGACGTCGGTTTTATACCCGTTATGCCTCTTACAGAAGATAGCTTTAGTGAAGAAGATACCGATAAATTACCTACCGAAATACCGTTGATAGCACTACGTAACATGGTGTTGTTTCCGGATGTGGTATTGCCCATTACTGTCTCTCGTGAAAAGTCCATTGAAGCTATTGAATATGCCACCAAAAACAACAATAAGTGGATAGGGGTGGTAGCCCAAAAGGATATGGATAAAGAAGATCCTCAGGAAGGTGATATGTATTGGGTAGGTACTCTTGCCCGCGTGATGAAGCAGATAAAAATGCCCGATGGCAACACGACCTTATTCATCAATGGGAAAGTGCGTTTTAAGATTCATAAACTTACTGCAACAGAGCCTTTCCTGAAAGCAACTGTCACGTACCTAAGAGAAGACTTTCCTCAAAACGATACGGCTTTTGATGCGCTTATTTCCAATATCAGAGATTATGCCGAGCGTATTGCCACGCAGTCTATGAATATCCCCAATGAAATAGGCATGATGCTACGCAATATTGAATTGCCTTCGTTTCTAATAAGCTTCATTGCAGCACACATGTCAGTGCGCCCCGAAGAAAAGCAACGCTTGTTGGAAGAAAATGATATGCGTGCCAAGGCAGAACAATTGCTGGGGCTTCTGCAACAGGAACTGCAAATGGTGGAGTTGAAAAACGAATTGACCAATAAAACTCGTGGTGAAATAGACAAACAACAGCGTGAATATTTTTTGCAACAACAGCTTAAGTCTATCAAAGAAGAACTGGGTGGAGAGCCCAATGAGCGTGAAATAAAGGATCTGCAAAAAAGAGCAGAAAATGTAAAATGGACGGAAGCGGCGAAAGAACTTTTTGATAAGAATATTCAAAAGCTAGAGCGCATGCATCCCAGCACACCGGATTATTCGGTTATCTACAACCATCTCGACCTCATGTTGGATCTGCCTTGGGGCGCCTATACCGAAGACAGCTACGACCTCAAGCGTGCAAAGAAGGTTTTGGACGACGATCATTACGGAATGGAAAAAATAAAAGACCGTATTCTGGAATACCTCGCCGTGCTGAAACTAAAAGGAGATATGAAGTCACCCATACTGTGCTTCGTGGGTCCTCCCGGAATTGGTAAAACATCGTTGGGGCGCAGCATTGCTAACGCTATTGATAGAAAATATGTACGCCTTAGTTTAGGTGGATTGCATGATGAAAGTGAGCTGCGCGGACACCGGAAAACATATATTGGCGCAATGCCCGGCAGGGTTATACAATCGCTTCGGAAAGTGAAATCGGCAAATCCCGTTTTTATTTTGGATGAGGTGGATAAAATTGGAAAAGACTTCCGTGGAGATCCAAGTTCTGCCTTGCTGGAAATACTAGACCCTGAGCAAAACAGCAGTTTTTACGACAACTATTTGGAGCTCGAATTTGACCTTTCAAAAGTATTATTTATCGCTACTGCCAATAGCCTTAATGAAATCCAGCCTGCACTGCGCGACCGTATGGAAATTATTCAACTGACCGGCTATTCAGTAGAAGAAAAAACCGAAATAGCGAAGCGACACCTGCTACCCAAACAAAAAGAATTGCATGGTTTAAAAAATACGTCACTGAAAATGACGGATAAGGTCATACAAAAAATGATTCAAGAATACACTCGAGAAAGTGGAGTTCGGGAGTTGGACCGGCAGTTGGCATCAGTCATGCGAGCCATTGCCAAGCAAGTGGCAATGGATGAAAAAATAGACCATCAAATCACTTCCGAAAAAATTGAAAAATCTTTAGGAAAGCCGAAATACAATAATGATATATACACCAAAGGTCATCCGCCGGGTGTAGCCGTGGGTTTGGCTTGGACTTATGTTGGAGGTGATATACTGTTTATCGAAACCGGATTGTCCAAAGGAAAAGGTGGGCTGACGCTAACCGGCAACTTGGGCAATGTGATGAAAGAAAGCGCCACCACAGCTCTCTCTTACTTAAAAGCACACGCAGCTACTTATAAGATTGCACCGGAAAAATTCACTGAATTTGATATTCACATTCATGTGCCGGAAGGCGCGGTTCCGAAAGATGGCCCCAGCGCGGGTATTACAATGCTTACGGCACTTACTTCAGCATTTACCGGAAGGGCTATACGTCAGTTTGTAGCCATGACCGGAGAGATAACCCTGCGTGGACAATTGCTCCCCGTTGGTGG
>JAKQGX010000036.1 GCA_029573235.1 Bacteroidota bacterium | reverse complement strand
GCCAATATTGGTTTGCCTGTAGTCTTCAAAACTATTGTAGAGTACAATATTGAATCGTTTAGGAAACTGCCCACCCAGTTTTTTTTCCACTATTCGAATGTCTTTTTCGGCTTGCTCTGCCACATAGCGTGCCAATTGCCTGCCGGCAGCATCGTAATGATAAATTTTGAAATGGTTTGTGTTGAAAAATTTCCATTCGAAGGTGCGTGTTTGGATTCGGTTTTGTCCAAAGGTTTCTAAATAGGCTTGCGCAAAAGTAGAAACGGGTACAGCAAGGCACACCACACATACGGCTACCAGCCATAGTATCTTGGAAGGTTGGGAATGTTGATTTTTCATAAACGAGCCATCTCTGCGTAATAAACTATGTTTGCATTTTATAGCAGAGTAAAAATACAATATAATATGTTGCGTATTGAGCGTTTCACTTTCAATCCATTTCAGGAAAACACGTATCTCATCATTAACGAAAAAAACGACTGTTGGATTGTGGACCCGGGTATGTATGATGCTGCAGAAGACAACCGGCTTTTTCAATTCATTTTCCAACAGGGATTAGTGCCCCAAGCCATTATCAATACCCACACACATATCGACCACATCTTCGGAGTAGCTCGCACGAAAGCGAAATATAATATTCCATTTTACTTTCATCAAAAAGACTTGCCGGTACTCAATAATGCAGTAGGCTCTGCCATGATGTTTGGCTTAGAATTTAGTAATACTCCACAACCGGACGACTTTCTTACAGAATCCCATTCATACATGCTCGGTGATGATACGATTGAAATTCGCTTCACACCCGGGCACTCGCCGGGAAGCGTTGTCTTCTACTATGCACCGGGCAATTGGGTATTGGCAGGCGATGTGTTGTTTCAAGGAAGTATCGGGCGTACCGACTTGCCGGGCGGCGATTTTGATACATTAATACAAAGTATTCGAACTGAAATGCTCTCGCTACCGGAGCAAACATGGGTCTATCCCGGACATGGGCCACACACTACTATAGCACATGAAAAGGCACACAATCCTTTCTTGCAATAAACATCATTTAATAAAAAATGGCAGAGGGATATTGAGGGATGATACCTGCTTGTACAGCAGTGGAGAATATTTTTTCAATAGCAATCGTACCCTCTTTGCCTAAATGAGAGGAGTAATCGTTTACGTACAATTCAATATGTTTTCGCATCACTGCCGCTTCCATTTCTTGTGCATTACTGGTCACAAAATCAGACAATATTGGGTAGTGTTGCCATGCGTAAGCAATGCTTTGCCCGATGAGTGTATCTACTAGTTGAATAAGAGCTGGAGGAAATTGGCGCTTCATCACAATACCTCCCAATGGGATAGGTGCTTGCATCTGATGCTCCCACCAATCACCGAGGTCTATTAGTTTTTTTAACCCTTTTTGCTCGTAAGTAAATCGGTTTTCGTGGATGATAAGTCCTGCATCAAAATCTCCTCGAAGTACCGCTTCTTCTATCTCATGAAATACTAGTGCTGTTTTATTAATAGCCTTCGGAAACGCCAATGACAACAATAGGTTGGCAGTAGTATGGAATCCGGGAATGGCAATCTTTTTATCGATGAGCCACGTAGCCACGTCTTGTTGGGCTATAGTATTATTGGTTATTATTAAGGGACCTACGCCACGACCCAAGGCGCTGCCACTGTGCAAAAGTGCATAGGAAGTAGTAAGATGAAGGAAACTATGGTAGCTGAGTTTGGTAATGTCCAACTTCCCTGCCATTGCCCATTGGTTCAGTGTTTCCACATCTTCCAATACATATTCGAAACGCAATCCTTGGGTGTCAATTTTTTGATGCACCAAGGCATCAAAGATAAATGTATCGTTGGGGCAAGGGCTTAAACCCAGTGTGAGTGTTGTATTCATCAATAAAAAGAAAAAAGCATCGGCAATAGCAATACGAGCCTAGCCTTGTTTATTCTCCTAATATATCTTCCGGCTTCTTTTGTTCGTTCAAGAAATTATCCACCATGCCTTGCATCATGGGTGGCAATTGCGCCTGAATATATTCTTTGATTACTTGCAACGCTTTGGTAGCTTGCTCTGGTGATAGTCCTGCTTTTTCGGTTAGTTGTGCGATGATGTCTTGCATATCTATTGGTGGGTGATTTTTGAATTGATTTGTCTCGTTATGCGGCATGTAACATGCTTAACTTGGAGTGATCCAACATTTGTTGAGCGTAGCTGCGGCTCAGCACAAAGGATTTTTCTTTTGCTTCTTGCGAAGGAATGTCGAACATAGCATCGGTCAATATCATTTCGCAAATAGCCCGTAGCCCTCTTCCGCCCAATTTGTATTCGATGGCTTTATCCACCATAAAATCCAATGCTTCTTCTTCTACTACCAGTTCGATACCTTCGTATTCAAACAATTTTGTGTATTGTTTGATAAGGGCATTTTTAGGTTCGGTAAGGATGCGTTTCAGTGCTTCTCTGTCTAATGGATTGAGGTAGGTGATAATGGGTAGTCGTCCGAGCAATTCCGGTATCAACCCAAAGCTACGCAGGTCTTGAGCATTTACATACTGTAGCAGGTTAGCACGGTCCAGCTCTTTAGAGGATTTGATGGCATGGTACCCGATAGCAGCTGTTTGTACCCTTCTCGAAATCATTTTATCAATTCCTTCAAAAGCGCCACCGCAGATAAACAAGATGTTTTGTGTATTTACTTTCACCATCTTTTGCTCAGGGTGCTTGCGCCCTCCTTGTGGGGGCACCAACACATCGCTACCTTCCAACAATTTTAATAAGGCTTGTTGTACCCCCTCTCCACTCACATCACGGGTAATGCTTGGGTTGTCCGATTTTCTACCAATTTTATCTATTTCATCAATAAAAATAATGCCCTTTTCTGCCGCTGCTACATCATAGTCGCAGGCTTGCAACAACCGTGATAATATACTTTCTACATCTTCGCCTACATAACCGGCTTGTGTGAACACCGTAGCATCTACAATGGCAAAGGGTACTTGTAACAACTTGGCAATTGACTTGGCCAAAAGTGTTTTCCCGGTACCGGTTTCGCCTACCATAATTAAATTAGATTTTTCAATCTCTACTTCATCCATCGCCGGCATCACTAGTCTTTTGTAATGATTGTATATTGCTACAGACAGTACTTTTTTGGCATCATCTTGTCCGATGACATATTGGTCCAAAAAGGCTTTAATCTCTTTCGGTTTGTAGAGTTTGTATTCTTTTTTGGAAGCTTGGCTATTGGTTTTTTTGCCTGTTTCCCCCAAGGCTTCTTGTAATAATATTCCGGCATTTTCGATGCAGGTATCACAGATATTCCCTTTTATTCCGGTAAAAAGAATATAGGTTTCTTTCTCCGGGCGATCACAAAAAGAGCATCTTTTTTCCGTTGCTTTAGCCATTGTTGTTGTCGTTATGAGTGGGCAAAGGTACGACGAATACAAGGAATAGCATGGCTTCATTTATATAGAGAGCTAATAAAAAAAGCCGATTACTCGTTGAAGCAATCGGCTGAATAATGAAAGGTGATACGCTTACCTTATTTAACAATGTTGAATTTTCCTTGTTGGATCTTTTGATTTTTCACATCTACCAATTGGTAAAAATAGGTGCCGGTTGACATGGCACTAGTAGCAATGCGTGCTTCGTTTGTAAAAGTAGTGCTATTTAGTAGCATGCCATTCATACCATAAATTCTCAAGGACACTTCTTGTTGGTTTCTCATCCGGAAGTTCACCTCATTCACTGCAGGATTGGGGAATACGTCTGCCATGGTATTAGTTGATAACAATGTTTTCACACTGGTTGTATTGCTGATGTTTATTTCATCTACATACAATACACTTCCGTTTGTAATGGTACCATTAAGATCACTGCTGGAAAAAGAAATGATTACTTTATCAGGCACTGTTGTCGCATCCAAATAGGTAACCGGTACAGTTATCTTGGTATAGTTGGCAGCTCCTACAATGTTCAAAGACCCACTACCAATTACGGAATCTTTTCCGCCGGCACCTATACCGGATTTGACAGCTAAGATACTGGCTACCGCCTCATCACTACCTACAGGAGTATATTTTACCCAAGCAGAAAGCTCGGTATATCGTTGTGTTACCGGAGTGCCACCACTATATGATAAGTAGTCGGTCAGGCTTCCTCCAGGATTTGCCAGGTAAGCAGCAATGTCAAAATCGGGGCGTGCCGATACCAAAATTCCCGGCACCACAAATCCACTCAAATCAGTAGTAACCATTTTAGCAGCATAAGTCCCGGCTTTTGCCGAGCTATCTTTAAAAAGCACTTTAGCTGGAGTAGCCCCTGCTAGTGGACCATAGTTATAAACTAGCGAATCAATACCAAACCAAGTATTGGGCGCTTCTAAGTTGGTAGCTGTACCGGCAGCATAAGTACGCCAGTTTTCTAAACCGTTATTTGCTAATTGTGCTTGGGTAATGCCGGCAATAGCAAAGGATGCTAATAGGAGTGTAATTTTTTTCATAAAATGATGACTTTTGATGATGTATAAGTAAAGATAATAACAAGGAATGGGTATTTCAAAATGCTTATTAATATTTATCAAAACAACTGACATTACAGCTACCGCAACACCTTCAAGAAAAGGTGTTGTTTAAAACACCAACCATAGATTCTCAACGCAATATTGACACACAAAACCACGGTTCCATTTGCCAATCGGAACATTCAAACTGCAAAAATGTCTTATTGCCTGCATTGGCACAATAGATGCTAAAGACTACTTACCAATTATTTAAATCTAAAAAAAACACAATAGAAATGGCGAACACAGTAAACATTACTCCGCTACACGACAGAGTGATTGTGCAGCCCGCAGCAGCAGAAGAAAAAACTGCAGGCGGAATTATCATCCCCGATACAGCTAAAGAAAAACCACAACGTGGCACCGTAGTAGCCGCCGGCCCGGGTAAAAAAGACGAACCTATTACCGTAAAAGCAGGTGATACTGTTTTGTACAGTAAATATGCCGGTACCGAAATCAGTTTCGAGGGTAAAGACTACCTCATCATGAGAGAAAGCGATATCCTTGCTATCGTATAAGGTCGTAAGAATTAAGAAAATTATTCAACATTATTCCATCAAACGAATTAGTCAATTCGCTAATTGAAAAAATAAAACAACAACATGGCAAAACAACTTTTTTTTAATACTGAAGCCCGCTCTAAAATGAAACGCGGTGTGGACGTTTTGGCAGATGCAGTAAAAGTAACTCTCGGTCCGAAAGGACGTAACGTAGTTATCGAAAAGAAATTCGGCGCTCCCGGAATTACCAAAGACGGTGTATCCGTTGCAAAAGAAATAGAATTGGAAGATGCAGTAGAAAACATGGGTGCTCAAATGGTGAAAGAGGTAGCATCAAAAACGGCTGACGTAGCCGGTGATGGTACTACTACCGCTACCGTATTGGCACAATCCATCATTGGCGAAGGACTTCGCAACGTAGCTGCCGGTGCCAACCCAATGGATTTGAAACGCGGTATTGACAAAGCAGTAGCTGCCGTAGTAGATAACTTAAAAGCGCAATCGCAGAAAGTAGGTAATGACAATAGCAAAATAGAACAAGTAGCTACCATCTCTGCCAACAACGATAATAATATTGGGAAACTAATTGCCCAAGCAATGGCTAAAGTAGGGAACGAAGGAGTTATCACTGTTGAAGAAGCTAAGGGTACCGATACTACGGTGGATGTAGTAGAAGGGATGCAATTTGACCGCGGCTACTTGAGCCCATACTTCGTTACCAATACCGAAAAAATGCAAACGGAGTTTCAAAATCCATATATCTTAATTTACGATAAAAAGATTAGCTCGTTAAAAGATATTCTTCCCATTTTGGAAAGCACCGTACAAAGCGGTCGTCCGTTGTTAATCATTGCAGAAGACGTAGATGGTGAAGCCTTGGCAACATTGGTAGTAAACAAACTTCGTGGTTCTTTGAAAATTGCAGCCGTAAAAGCTCCGGGCTTTGGCGACCGCCGCAAAGAAATGCTTCAAGACATCGCTGTATTAACCGGTGGTACTGTTATCAGCGAAGAGCAAGGATACAAATTAGAAAACGCTACTATGGAGTATCTGGGTCAGGCGGAAAGCATCACCATTGACAAGGATAACACTACCATCGTTGGTGGAAAAGGTAACAAAGACAATATTACCGGCCGTGTAAATCAAATTAAAGCTCAAATAGAAACTACCACTTCTGATTACGATAGAGAAAAACTACAAGAGCGTTTGGCAAAACTGAGCGGTGGCGTAGCGGTATTGTATGTGGGTGCCGTATCTGAAGTAGAAATGAAAGAAAAGAAAGACCGTGTGGATGATGCCTTACATGCTACACGCGCAGCTGTAGAAGAAGGAATCGTTGCCGGTGGTGGGGTAGCTTATATCCGCGCTATCGAAAGCATCGCTGCTCTTAACGGCGACAATGCCGATGAAGCTACCGGTATTGCTATTGTGCGTCGAGCCTTAGAAGCACCCCTTCGTACCATTGTTGAAAACGCCGGTATCGAAGGTTCTATCGTGGTTCAAAAAGTTCGCGAAGGAAAAGGTGACTTTGGATACAACGCCCGCACCGAACAATACGAAAACTTGTTGGCTGCCGGTGTTATTGACCCTGCAAAAGTAAGCCGCGTAGCACTAGAAAATGCAGCTTCTATTGCCAGCATGTTGCTCACTACAGAATGTGTTATTGCCGACAAGCCAGAACCTAAGCCGGCAGCACCTGCTATGCCGGGTGGCATGGGCGGTATGGATATGGGATACTAATAATTCTCAATTCCTATATTCGTTTCAGAAAAGAAAATTGGAGAAACACACATATTTATTTTTCCAAAAGAAAAAAGCATCCACAAAGAAATTTGTGGATGCTTTTTTATACATTAGTCTTTTCAAAAATAACCTATACTAAACCATAGGAATACACTACTCTTATACGTCGATTTTTCATGAAGCGTCTCTTACAAATATCATTACTCCTTCTGTTTTGTAATACTCTTTGGCTTGTCAGTAGAGCACAAATGAATGTTCAAGACAATAGAACTGCCCAACAATTAATCAATAAACTGGTTGGGGCAAATGTATTAATCTTAAACCCTGTTTTAAACTGCGATGCTACTGCCAACGGTACTTTTGATATCACCGGACCCAATAACTTAGGACTTTCGGGGGGGGTAGTACTTGCCACCGGTGCCACCAATACAAACGGTACCAATACCGGGTTGAATGGCGGTGGTTGGGGCGGACCTATGATTACCGGGGTTTCAACACCCGGTGATTCTAGTTTAAGCAACCTGATTGGTGGTGACCCAACCTTTTCTGCCTGTACATTGGAGTTTGATTTTATCCCTGATATTGATACCACCTCTACGCTGAGTTTTAAGTATGTATTTGGCTCAGAAGAATACCCCAGTTACACTTGCTCACAGTTTAATGATGTGTTTGGCTTTTTAATAACCGGTGCCCCCGCTTATGCCAACACCAATATTGCATTAGTTCCCGGTACCAATATTCCGGTTACGATTAATAGTATCAACAGCGGAGTACCTTCTCCGGGATATAATATTGCTACCTGCAACGCCATGGGACCTGGCTCTCCCTTCCCTATGTATTTTGTAAACAATACCGGTAGTACGGTACGACTTCCTGGCTTTACTACGGTATTAGAGGCTAAGGCTACGGTTGAACCCTGTAGCACCTATCACATGAAACTAGGCATTGCCAATGTGGTGGATGCCGGTCTTCAGTCGGCCGTGTTCTTATTGGAAAACAGTTTTAGTGTGGACTCCATACAAGTTAAGCTCGCAGATATCGTAAAGACCGACAGTGGCTATATTGCCGAAGGTTGTAGTGATGCAAAAATGATTGTTGTAAGAGACACTACTCATAGCACTACGGTAAAGAAACTTTGTTTTGACTATGGAGGTACCGCCACGTACGGAACCGATTATAATAACCTGCCTTATGTATTGATGATTCCGCCGAAGCAACACGAAACCATCATTCCAATTATACCTACTGTAGATAACACACCGGAGCTGCCTTATGAAACCCTTATTATCCGCCGACTGAATTGCTGTACACAAACACCGGTGGATAGTGTGGAATTGCGTATTTATGATTCCCTGCAAATTAAACTGTATAACAACGATACCGGCATGTGTGGCGGACAAGTAATCACGTTGCACGCCAGTGGATATGGCCCGTTTACGTATGAATGGACACCCGCTAATAAAGTAGACAACCCACATGATAGTGTAACGACAGCCTTGGTAAATGAGACTACCACCTTTACGGTGAAAGCTTCTTTCTTAAGCTGTCCTGATGCCTATAAATCCGTAACAGCTACTGTAGAAAGTACGCCCATAGTAAATATATTGACCCCGGATATGTATGACTTTTGTGTAGGCGACTCCTTAAAAATAGCCGTAGATATACAACCCACAACCCTTAGTGGCGAATCTTATACTTGGGCACCCAATTTTGGGCTTAACGATCCCTTCATTAAGGAGCCCTACTTTTACGTTACTGAACCCGGTGCATACAAATACATTCTTGCGGTACAAACGCCTCAATTGGGTTGTATAGGTACCGACAGTATATATATTGATGCCAAGCCGGCAGCACATTTGATTGATGTGACTCCGGATACAATTGTCAAGTACGGCGACTATCTTCAGTTGCACGCCGGTGGCACTCTTTATTACAATTGGATGCCTTCAAGAGATTTAGATTATCCTACTAGCCCCAATCCGATAGCTTATGGTGTAGAGCCAACTACTTTTGTGGTGGTGGGTATGAATGAATATGGCTGTACCGATACCGCTTATGTGAGAATGAATATCGACTTTACGATGTTCGAAAATATTCCTTCGGCTTTTTCTCCGAATGGAGATGGTAAAAATGATGTGTTTGGGGTAAAGAATTTACGGTTCCAAC
The DNA here is from genome assembly GCA_029573235.1 of Bacteroidota bacterium. GTDB lineage: Bacteria > Bacteroidota > Bacteroidia > Chitinophagales > Chitinophagaceae > JAFIGV01. The sequence continues at coordinate 67,523 of JAKQGX010000036.1, read as the reverse complement.
AATTAGTGGAGTTCAGAATTTATAATCGTTGGGGACAAGAAGTGTTTTCAACGACCGACCGTAATAAAGGATGGGATGGGAAATTCAAAGGTGTAAACCAAGAGATTGGAGTCTATCAGTATATCATTCGTATAGTAATACCGGATGGTACACAAAGAGTGTATAAAGGACCCATTACGCTCGTACGATAAGACAAAGAGCGCGTTATATCTTTCTAATAAATTTTGCAGGATTGCCGGCATATACACCGGGCTGAGTGATGTCTTTGGTAACAACGGAACCGGCGCCTATTACTACATGGTCGCATATCTTAACCGGTAGTATAGTAGCATTAGAGCCTATGGATACATGATTGCCTATCTTCGTGCTTTTCCAAAGACTTTGATCACCACCGGCAGGACCACCTTTTTGAAATAAGTCGTTAATGAACATTACGCCATGACCAATGAAGCAATGGTCGCCAATAGTAACCAACTCGCAGATAAACGTGTGTGATTGCACTTTTACATGATTGCCTATCGTCACTTGTTTTTGTATTTCGGTAAAGGGCCCAATAAAACAATGGCTCCCGATGGTGCACCCATACATGTTAACCGGCTCTACAATTTTCACGTTTTCACCAAAGGTAGTGTTGATGATTTTAGCAGTATATATAGTGGGCTCTTGTGGCATGACGATTCGTTTTGAATAAATTTTTTGAACTATTATGGGGCAACTGTTGACGCTTTAACTCTTTGTAATAATACCTTTTTTAGAAGGATGTAAATAGCAGCAGCGATAAGGCCTAAGACTACTGTTACCCAAATACTATCTGTGGTGTGGACGATGTAGTAATTAATAAATAATTGAAGCAGTGCATACAGTAGCGCTACTACTAAATGTGGTAACTTATATTCATTACTGAGCAATTGAAATAAGTGCTTTCGATGGGCTTGGAATATATTTTCTTTTTGTAATATCCGTTGTGCAATGGTCATTCCGGTATCTACACCGTATAGCAATAGGAAGCAAATATAGTTGGCATTGCCGGTAGTATAGATGCGCTGCATTAGTAAAAAAACTACAAGTATCGCCATACTTACACTACCTACATCTCCGGCAAAACAGCGTGCTTTAATACGGGCATTGAATAGCAAAAAAATAAGCAACCCTACGGTAATATATACTTGTAATTCTCGTAGCTCTTCGCTGGACTCAGTAAGCAACAAAGGGACGATTACAGCTAGGCTATAAAAACCCGTAATACCATTGATGCCATCCATAAAATTGAACGCATTAATGATAGCTATTATCAGTACAATGATGGCTGCCAGCAATGCTATCGGCAAGGTGATAAAATCGGATTGCAGCAATAATAACAATGCCGATATGAAGTGAGCAGAAAAGCGCACCAAAGACGGCAACCCACGTATATCATCAATAAAGCTAATAGCACCTGACAACAGCACTGCTATTACTAAATACGGATATGCAAAATAATTTCCGATGGATAATAGTAATAGAGAAAAAACAAAAATGATACCGCCGCCTCTAATGGTCGGGATGGTATGTGAACTTCTTTCGTTGGGTTTGTCAATAATGTTATAGCGATCTGCCAGTTTAAAATACACCAACTCTAATACCAGCAATATCACTGCATCTAATAAAAAATCATAGTTGTTGAGGATCTCCTTCATGCTGTATTATTTAAAGGATTTAATAGTAGTTATCATACCTTCTGCTGCTGCTATGGGCAACTGATCGATGTGTAAAGCCGCTTTTATTTTTTTGTTGCTGACTACATACGATTCTGTAAGTTTTTTCAATCGTTCTTTGTTCAAAGGCAGTCGCAACAGATCTCCTATACCGGCAATGGACGTAACAAAGGATTGTGGCAATCGTAACAATCGTGCCGGCTTGTTCATCACTCCGGACATTATTCGTATGAGGTCGTTGGTAGAAAGTGGCTCATCATCAGCTAGGTGAAAGATACCTGAGGCTACTTCTTGTTTTAAGAGTTGGGTGATGACAAAGGATAAGTTTTCGATACTCAAGAAAGAGCGCTTGTTAGAAAAATCGGCTAAGGGATAGGGCCATCCTTTGGCAGCAAATTGATATAGTAGGTTTAGGTTTCCTTTATTGCCTGGCCCGTGTATCATACAAGGGCGTAGGATATAATACTTTTTGTCATTAGCGGATACACCGGCACTTGCCGATATGATATGTGTTTCTGCTTTTAATTTAGATTGTCCGTAAGGGGTTTTCGGGTCGGGTGTGATATTCTCTTCCAATACGCCAGATACTCGGTCGGCTGCGGCTTTCACACTGCTTAGAAAAATAAACTTGGTGGCCGTTTGTTGCAAGTACCAATCGTATAACTGTTTTGTGAGCCCATAGTTGATATCAAAGTATTCATGTGGGGCAGACGTATTTTGGGTATCGTGTGCCTTGCCGGCTAAGTGTATGACAGCATCTACCTCTTGCAACGAAGCCGTTGACAGCTCGCTCCAAAGTACGTAACTGTCATCGGTGGGTTGGGTGGGGCGTGTACGAGAAAGATGGGTAATCTTCACATCGGGCAGTTGGTGCTTCAAATAAGGAATCAGGTTGGTGCCTACAAAACCACCGGTGCCGGAGATGAGTAAATGTCGGATAGGAGTGTGCATGATGCTGGGTAAAAAAAGTTGGGTATAGATTGAAAGTTGAACGGTGCCATCGCCACTGCCGTTGAACGGTGCAATCAATGGTGACGTTCCAAAAAATCAACTCCTTCTTGGTATGAGAACCTATAAATGTAAGGGACGATTATTTGCCTTTATTGAAGATAAATTCGAAGGGCTTAAAAAAGTATTTGGAATATATTTTCAGGTAGTTGGCGCTGATGTTGTTTTCTTGTAAGCCTCTTTTGATTTCTTTATTGATGGTAAAGATGCTTTTAAAGTGCTGTGTGCTTTTACCGCCCATCCGCATTTTGGTGGTGATGATGGGGAGGTATTTGTATCGGACTTTGTGTACTAATAAAAAGCGAATCAGTAGCTCGTAGTCGGCACCGATTTTGTAATCCGTTTTGTAATATCCGTATTGATGGAAGAGTTCTTTTTTGCAGAAAAAAGAAGGATGTGGCGGCATGTACCCCCATGCAAACTTGGTGGGGCGCCACTTTTGAGCATTGTAGTGACGTAGCGGAGTGGTGTTGTCGTTTTTTACGAATATGATGTCGCCAATGGTGGCTTGTAACTGTGCATCGCTTTTGAAGGCGGCGGCTACTTTTGAGAGTACTTGATGGTCGTAGAAAAAATCGTCGGAGTTGAGAATACCGATGATATCTCCGGTGGCGGAGCAGATGCCTTTGTTCATAGCATCGTACATGCCTTTATCTTTTTCGGAAATGACAATGCCTAATTGGTCGCGGTAACGGTGGATGATATCCAATGTGCCATCAGTGGAGGCGCCATCTACTACTACATGCTCTACCGCATGATAGTCTTGGCTCAGCACCGATTGAATGGTGTGCTCGATGGTGGCTGCATTGTTATATACTACCGTGATGATGGAGATTTTCATATACTCAACTCCTTGCTTTCAATCGTTGGGTTGCCATTGACAATAATATAAAATTGTGTGGCAAAAAACGATACCTGTCTCCGGGTATTTTTTATCGTTCAATAACGCAGTTTTCCAACACCAGCATGTCCATTTGGGTGCGCAAAAAGCAATCCAGGGCTTCCGCAGGTGTGTTTACAATGGGTTCATTTTCGTTGAAGGAAGTATTGAGCAATATGGGCACACCTGTCTTTTCACGAAAGCGATCTATCAATGCATAGTAGCGTGGGCTTACTTCTTTCAATACGGTTTGTAAGCGTCCGGTGCCATCTACGTGGGTTACGGCAGGTATCTCTTTTTGTTTTTCGGGTTTGATGGGGAATACTTTTTCCATAAAGGGAACATCCTCCACTTTGGTAAAGTAGTCAGCGGTATATTCTTTCAATATCGATGGTGCAAAAGGACGGAAACTTTCTCTACGTTTGATTTTCAGATTGAGTAATTCTTTTGCTTTATCATTGCGCGGATCGGCTATGATGCTGCGACCACCCAAGGCGCGAGGACCAAATTCTGCCCTGCCCGTAAACCAGCCTACCACACCGGGTTCTATCAGTTTTTCGGTTACTTTATCATACAACGCTTCATTGCTCAAGCGGGTATATTTCACGCCTCTTTCTTGTAAAAACTGCTCAATCTCTTCGTTGGTAAAACGGCTACCGGTATAGGCGGTATAGATGGGCTTGGCACGCGGTTGTTTTAAAACATGGTTGTACACATACAAAGCGGCCCCCATAGATATACCGGCATCATGTCCGGCAGAAGGTATGTATAGCTGTTCAAAATCGGTACTGCTGAGTATTTTGCCATTAGCTACCGAGTTTTGAGCTACACCGCCTGCAATACAAATATTCTTCATGCCGGTTCGTTTCTGTAAATGATTCAACAGATGAATAATCAACTCTTCGCACACACGTTGCACCGATGCTGCAATGTCTTTGTGGTGTTGGGTTAACTCTTCTTTTGCTTGTCTCGCCGGGCCGAAAAGCTTTACCAACTCATCGCTGTAAAGGGATGATATGGTAGGGATGTGGTCTTCATAACCAATTTTTATTTCAGTGGGGTTACTAAAATATTTTTCATCCCAGCTAAAAAGGCCGTCGTCTTCAAACTTGATAATTTGGCGAATTTCTTGAACATACTTGGGTTGCCCGTAGGGTGCTAAACCCATCACTTTGTACTCATCTCCATAGTGAGGAAAGCCGAGGTATTGTGTAAAGGCTGAATAGAACAGACCGGCAGAAACGGGAAAATCCACGCTGTCGATTACTTCTATTTGGTTGCCTCTGCCAATTGCCAACATGGTAGTGGTAAAGTCGCCGGAGCCATCAATGGAAAGGATAGCCGATTCTTCAAATGGTGAAGCAAAGAAGGCAGATGCCAGGTGGCTGCGATGGTGCTCTACATTTTTTATTTTGGGTTTGATAGCTTCTTCACTCAGTCCGGATAAGGCTGCAAGCTCTTCTTCGATAGAGGCTATCTTTTTGGAGTTCTTAATGCGATCGCTGAGGAGCGTATTTTTTTTCAAAATGTTTTTAAGGACGTAGCCGGCTTTCTTCCACACTTTGGCTTTGGGATCACGCCCTATGCAGACATAGTCCACTTGATCAAGGGTGACTCCTGCTTCCTGAAGGCAGAATTTTACGGCTTCGGAGGGGAAGCCAGCCCAGTGCTTGATACGACGAAAGCGCTCCTCTTCGGTAGCGGCTATCATTTCTCCGTTTACAAAAATTGCTGCAGAGCTGTCGGCGTGGTATGCGTTAATTCCAATGATGATCATCTTGTGATGGAGGTGCTTTTATGCGTTACTTCTTTGGGAGTATGATGAATATTAACTTTTGAGGGTTTTTCTTTTAGGTTAAACCATTTGTACAGCATCAAAAATAAGATACCGTAAACAACGATATTAAAGACGGAATGGTGGTCGAAGTTGCGATGCGCTTTGCCCCAAGCAGTATTTATCAACATGGCTACTCCGGCAATGCGAAGGATGTTTAGCACTACTATCACCAAGGTACCGGCTACAAAGAAAATGATTTTGTTTTTGAGGGTTTGCGGGAAGGCCAAAATCATAGCCCACCAAAAGCTGAAGATGGCCGTGCCTACACAAGAATGTACCAGCCATATACCTTTCCCGTCTTTAATTTTTATTTGAAAAGGTTCATAAACGGTAGTATCAAAATCGAACCAACGGATAACCACTGCAGCAGCTTGTAAATAAAATGCCCTCAGTGATGCAAACCAATTCAGGTGTTCTTCGGCAAAGGAACTATACAGCATACCGCCACCGGAGGTAATAGCAATCGTAAATTGTGAGAACCCGTAAAAAACAAGGTACAGCACTAAAAACAACAGTATAGGAAAGAGATACGAAGTTCTGATTTGGCGCCACATAATACGATCAACTGTTTTCAAACATTTGCAAATATCCCTTCTTTATAGCAGGAATATCAATTTTAGAAAGTGCGTATTGCCTACACGATTCATTCCACAACTGCCATTCGCTTTCATCCATTGCTGCAAAGAAACGAATGGCTTGCTCTATTTCAGTCGTGTTTTGAATATCCACATTCACGCCTGCTCTATTGTCTGAAAGCTGGTTCCAAGGGGTGTGATGGCTGGTAATAATGGGCTTTCCGGCAGTCATTGCTTCAAACAAGGAATGTCCGAAGTTTTCACTTTTGCTGGGTTGAATACATACCTGCACCGATTGCAAAGCCTCTTCCAACAAATGTGGTGGCAATTCTCCTTTATACGAGACCGTAATATTAGAGGGCAACCCGGCTATTACTTCCTGACAGGCTTGCCAATAGTCTTTGTCTTTTATCGGGCCGTAAATATCATAGCTTATCGGTATGGTAAATATGCTGAGTGCCTTCAATACCAACAGGTGGTTTTTCATGGGGCTTATCAGTGCTACCGTTATCAGTTTTAATTGCTGAGGTTTCTTGGAAACGGCTTGATGAGGGAGGCATCTCGGAAAATTGGGCACTACCCATACTTTGGACTGCGTTCCGAATACTTGCTGAATATTGTTTTTTTCTTGCTCGTTGGTAGCATGCCATTCGCAACGTTTGTGGATGCCCAACAGTTTCCAATAGGTTAGGTATATTTTTTTCTTCCACGACTTTTGGCTGAGAGAACCGGCGTCCAACATGCCTCTTGGTGATACGATGATTCGCTTTGCTTTGGAGCGGATGAGCGAAACATAGTTGAAGTGATGCGAAAAAATGGAATTGATAAAAAGTACGGAGACTTCTTTTACCATTTCTTTTACGAGTGGTAGAGAAGTTTCGGAAGCGTACCAGACTTTCGTTTGTGTGTCTTCAAAATGTAACCATTTATCAGCAGATACATCTATGGTGCTGCCGTCTAAATCTTTATTGGTAGCCAACACTTGCAAGGGGTAAGTTGCTAGGTTGGTTATGAGATTATATATGGATTGTGTGGGCCCTCCGGCTTTGTAAGCAGGTGTTACATAATCATAAATGATAATAGTGGACATGGGCTTGAGGTATAATTACACAAAATGCAAGTGAAAAGAAAGCACTGATACAGCTTAGTTTCAGTCGTTATACTGCTTCTACCGGTACTGCTTTTCGTGATTGAAAATAGGCTTTCTTAGGTTTGTACACATACATTAAGAAGGCAAAGATGATAATACTCTTTACAATGTGTGTGATGAGTGTTTGTGTTTCACAATCCGGGCGGAGGGCATAAAATGCAATGGGGAAAATGAACAAAACTGTAATAATGGTTTTTTGTTTACTCCAATACTCCACCACTTTTACTACCCCCAAAAACTGTAAAGCAAATAATAGGGAGAACAGGAGTGAACCAAAGTAGCCATACGCTATATAACCATCTGCAAAAATACCCAGACCCATCGAAGTGCCCTTTGAAATGTAGTGCCCTGAATATTTGTTGAAAATATTTTTGTCACCTGCTTGCAATTTGTTCGGTGCTAATACCCGTGGCAATATGGCAGCCTCCAAGTATTTTATAGCTAGGCTCATCCCTTGGAAGTCGTGGTTTTTATCCATATTATTCACCGTGCTGGCAAATATCCAAGCTTGGTTTACACGGTTGATGGCACTGGTGGTATTGTCTTCGCTCAGCACTCCTCCCTCTTCTCCAACTGTACCTTGTACACTTTCAAAAAAGGTAGAAAAACCGGCACCTTTTGACGCCATTTGACCACGATAAACAGCCTTGGTATTCTGAAGAATAACGTACGAGAAGAAGAGCAATACGCCCAATAATAGCTTAGTCATCAATTGCGGCTTGTTGACATAGGTCCATACTAAGCCAAATAGTAAAAACCAAATAACTGTGTCATGGAACATCCCCTGCGAAAGGGAGTTTGAAAATTCAAATACCAACAAAAAGACTAAGTGCCATTTATACTTTTTACGATCATAAAAATACAGGCTAAAGCCCGCAATAAACCGCAACATGGATACCAAGTACACGATAAACCCTAATTCGCCGGGCATAAACCGACTGGACAAATTGAGTACAATACCAAACAAGAGCATCCGAACAATCAACTCTTTGTTTTTGGCAACGTCCAACTTAAACTGTACAAAATTGGGCTTGAATATTTTATTGGAAATAAGGCTGACGACCGCCCAAAGTATCAACATGCTGGGAATGGCCAAATCAAAATATTGTTCCTCCGGAATCTTCATCTTATAGACATAATCCGTTTCTCCTGCATTATAAGACATAGCAGGAGAGAACAGATAGTTGACAGAAAAAAGTACTAAGAGTAATTCCTTAAAGGCAATTTTTTCGTTGGAGGCAAGAAACAAATCCAGTACAAACATTCCACTCAGGGCAATAGCCACCGACTGATAACCGGAGAAACCTAACCCCAGACAGATAATAAATGCACAAATGACAATAATAATCTTATTCATATCAATGGAGAAGGGACTTCTCTATGGCTTCACAAATATTATCAAAACTAAATGAGCGAATTTTTTCTTGGGATAAGGCACCGGCCTTTTTGCAATAGTCCCTATCGGAAATTAGTTTACGAATAAAGTTGGCAGCCTTTTCTACTTCATCAGGCGCAAAAGTAAGTCCATTTTCGTTATCATCAATAAGGTCTTTCGCCCCACCGCATTTTGTGGATGCCATTACCGGCAAACCCACTGCCATAGCCTCATTGATGGCTAAGCCCCATGTTTCTCCCGGTCCTCGGCTGGGTAGTATATACACATCTGCCGACCGATACACCATGGGCATCTCTGATTGGTTACGAAACCCTGCAAATAGAATACGAGGGTCTCCGGCAGCATCGGTTTTCAACGGATCTTCCAACACGCCGTTGCCTACCAGTAGAAATGTAATGTTTTTATTTTCTGCCAATAGCCGGCTGAGGGTAATAATAAATTGAGGGTTCTTTTTTTCTTCCAGTTTGCCGGAAAACAACACTACAAAATCTTCCTGTTGAATGCCTTCTTTTGAGCGCCACTCTTGCCAATCGTTAGGATTGTTCTTTATTGCTGTTGCAAATCGGTCGTTGTCTATAGCATGAGGCGCACGTATCAGTTGCTTTTCAGATAGGCCATGTTTTAAAAAATAGGCTTTGTTGTTGTTGCCTACATAAAGCGCAACATCAATATGGCTGTAAACCCAACGTAAAAAAATGCGTCGTAGCAAGGTTTTTATACCGGAGGTTTCATCTAATAGGGTACTGTCACCTCTAAAGAGTACCGGTATTCTTCCTTTGAAATATCGAAGCACTTTTAAATGGCTTTTAAAACTCCACCCAAATACCAGTACAGCCTCTGCTTGCCATTCGGTAATTGCCGCAATCAAGCCCGGATTGTCAATACCTTTAAAATGATGAGAGCCCGGGTCGTCTGCTATGTTCTCCACAAAATCGTATTCGTAACCTTCGGTGAGCGGTATATCCCATTCAATGGTTTTCCCAAATCCGGGGTCGTACTTCTTTTCCAATACGGCTGCTCCCCAAGTATAAAACACTTTCACAGCAACAGCTCCACGCTCCGTCAACCGACGAAACAACGGCGCATTGTATTGAATAGGATGTGTAGAAATGATGGCCAGCTTTTTCATTAGATACGGCTGTTTAGAATTTTATATTTCCGTGCCGTTGCTACGCGTTCGTTGGCCCAGTTCCTATCTCTGATATATATTTTATTGTCGTTTTTCCCTTCATGGTCTTCCGTAAAACTACGCTCTACAGGGTGGTAGTGCATTCGGCTAAAGCCTTTGTCCAAGAGCATTTGATGCACTGCATTTTCATCATAGCCAAAGTTTTTACCACATCCATTTAGTTCGATGATGATGGCTTGAAGGGCAGGATCAGACAATATTTTTTGTGCTCCCATGAGTGCCGGGTATTCATACCCTTCTACATCTATTTTCATCATAGTGGGTGTTCGGTTGGCAAAGATGGTATCCAGTGTTAGTACTTTTATTTCTATGGCATCTGAAGATTCTTCATTGTCCAGCAATACATGATTCATGGCATCCAGAGCCGAGGTGAAGCGCAGCACACCTTCTTTATCGCCCACACCATATTGCAAGGTGGTTATTTTTTGTTGTGCCTTATTGCTTTCTACATTGCTTTGCAAAATGCTGTAAGTATCCGGTATCGGCTCAATGGATATGGCATCAGCCCCTACATTGGCTGCCGCCAAAACCGAGAAGGCACCAATGTTTGCACCGACATCACCCATCAAATCGCCGGGGCGCAAGAGGTGCAGCACCAAGCTCATTTCTTCGTACTCTCCCAATCCGGCATAGATATGTGAGGTGGCGCCGGCAAGCCCTTTTTTCATCATCAGGTTGCTGTTCTCTACAAATTTCATTTTCACCAAGCGCGGGTTTATAGCTTGTATCAATTGCCAATATATCACACGACCGTAGCAACGCCATTTAGCTTTTGATGCTATCGGATGATGGTCGATAAAGTTTTTGATGAATAATATCTTGCTTAACATACTTGGTTCAGGAGTTTTACGAGTTCATAGGTTACCGATTTAGCAGAATAGGCATCAAATGCTTTTCTATCTACTTGTGCCGGGTTAAAGTTTTTGCAGAAGGAAAGGTATTCCGTGAATCGGGAACTAAATTGTGATTCGAGGTAATCCAATCCTTGCTCACCGTCAAAAGGTAAAACGATACCGGCACGTGTGGTGTTTAATGTGGTTGCTGCCGTGCTCTTTTCGTGCAATACTGCCAATATGGGTTTGTTGCTCAGCACGGCTTGATACGTTTTACTAGGCGTGTAATGAGGTTCCGTACTTCCTAAAATAAAGACCCCTGCGGCAGCGTCCAAATGGATGAGCACATCTAAATAAGGAATACGTTTGGGGTATTCAAAAACAATGGTATCCCACAATCCGTATTGCAGTGCCAGTGGTTTTATATTATGACTTTCGGGGTCGTTAGCACGGCTGCCCGTACCGATAAAATGAAATTCTACCTGTTCAAATAAAGACTTGTTGGCTGCAATGGTTTTAAAAATTCGTTCGAGTGGTGCATAGGCTTTTGGCAGCATGGCACCGGCATATACTAATTGTAGTTTTTCTTTATTGGGCTTGAAGAGATACGGAACTATCTGTAGCTGCTTCACTTGATGATGGTCTTTTTCTTCACCACCATACGGCATCGCTCCGGTTATTACTCGTTGCTGCAACTGCGGATTGCGCTCCAATACTCCTTTGTAATAGCCTTCTGCCACACCGGTTATCAGGCTGCATTTTTTAACGGCAATAGGCTCCAAAAACTTAGCCACTTTTGTACTGAGCCAATGACGTGAAAAGCGTTTGTCGCTGCCGGGAAACTTATGTACCCAAGGGTCAATGTAATCAATACCGTATGCAATACCGGTGCGCTCATGCAGCCATCGCCCTATCAAGGATACATAAAACGAAGGTATCGGTATGTACAAAAAGTCAATCGCTTCTCGCTGTATCAGTTGCTTGGCTCTTTTATACAATTGAAAAAAACCTCGCAACCCGATATCTCCGATGAGGCGTGGTCGGGTTACACCAAAGGCTTTTACTTTTTCAATACGTTGGCTTTGGGGCAATAGTTTAAATAGGTTCCAGTCCAACTCTTCCTCGTAATAATGTTCGTCAACAGTGAGCAATAAGGGCTCCCAACCATAGTCCGGCAAGTGCTCGGCAAACAAACGACTGCGATGCACGGCTGCTAAATTGGACGGTGGATAATGGGGCGTTATGATGAGTATTTTCTTTTTCAATGGAATATTGTTTTCGTAGTAGTGAACAAGTGTAAAGGGAAGGCTGCGAAATGATGTAAGTGTGTATTAATATTACATGCTACTCAGTTTCTTTCTCACCTTTCTGAAAAACAGGGTTGCTTTGTGTTGTATTTTTTCCAATGGAATTTTGATAAAACCCATCGGAATGTGTGCATAGTAGTATTTCTGAAAGTATTGTAAGACATCGTTGCGGGTCATGGTTTCAATATCTATTACTCGTTTGGCTCCGGCCCAGTGTATCAAGGCAAGATGCTGCCCTTGCAATATTTCCGTCATAGTGAGTTTCTCGCAACGTTCCGACTCACTCCAAATCATATACGGTGTTTTGCCAATCGACAATTCGTTTTGTCGTTCCAGCTTTGGAAGCAAGTAATTGTAAAGCGACTGATCGACCAAGGGAAAGATATCTTTTCTTTTCCAATAAGGAAACTTTTCAAAATCAAAATATGGATCAATCGTTTCTTTCTTTATAAAGCCTCCTTTGAAAAAAAGCTGACCCGCATTAAAGGTGTATCCGGGATACTCATAGCTTGGATCCATTGCCTTTATTTGCGCATAGTTGAAGTAGTTCTTTTCAAAATAGACACCCTGTGGGTCTTCGTATTCATTGCTCACCACAATATCAAATTGATTGAGGTCAAATGCCGGGTTTTCGAAAATTTTCCCAATCAATACAATATCTGAATCGATTAATAAATAACATCCTTTTTGAAATCGAGGATCGCAAACGAAAAACATTTTAGCCGCCGACCATCCAAATTTTTGATGGTTGTCAAATGAGATGGTTTCTACGTTCCAATACTGCTCTATTTCTCGGGTGCTAAAGGCTCCATTCAGCGTGTCTTTCAACAAATAGATGGATATATCCGGGTAATAAAAGCGAATGCTAGCTACGCAGATTTTACAGAGGTAATAATCCAACTTATTGACCGCGATAACAATTGTCGGCAAGTTGCTGTTCGTTGTTTCTATAGCACTATTTGCTCCCAAACCGTTTGAAGTTTTTTTTGTTCTGTTTCCCAGCAAAGGTTGTTAGGTGCTGTATTATGTTTCGATAATATTTCTTCCCCCGGTTTCAATTGCGCGATGACTTCCATGAGTTGCTCCGGCTTTATCAACACACCTTTCGGGCTATAGCGGTCAAAGAAACTTTGTTGCCCAATGGTGTTGGTAGCTATGATAGCCAGCCCCGCCTGATAGTATGCAATTATCTTATTGGTAATACACAGCTCTCGGTTATAGTTTGCTTTATTGTCCTCTATCGCCAAACCGACATCGCACTGTAGTAAAAACTGATGCAACTTGGGTTGTGTCATGGGTTCGTGTAAGACAATGTTGGGCAGTTGATCTATCATTGCTTTATAATCGGGAGTGATGGCGCCGATTAAATGCAGTTGAAGGTGAGCCGTATCCATTTGTTGCCAATGTGCTAACAAATCATCCAGCCCACGCCCTTTGCCAATATGTTGTGAAAACCATACCAGCTGTATTTTATTGCTATTGTTATGCCGTGTTGGTTGCGATGGAAGGAACTCATCGGAAGGAAAGGCATTTACTATTTCAAGAGAGCGACCTTTGTAATTTGTATCCCGTATCACTTGTTCTCCGATGGGTAATGCCGCATAACTGATATACGTTGCTTGCGGCAAGGTTGCTTTCATCAGCTGAACATATTTTGCAGCCATTGCGGCTTCAGTGTATTCGCCGGGATGATAGTCTTCTACATCTATGCCCAAGGCAACCTTATTTTTTTTTGCCCATTGTGCCGTTGGATAAAAGGCACCGGGGTTGTGCGCAATGGCGATGTCAAACGATGCTCCGTTTATTTTTTTTAATGTCTTTTGCAGTAGTACGGTTCTTTTTTGAAGTGCTTGCGAAAGCACGAAGGTGGATGCGATGCCACAGCGCAAAGCAAAGGAGCAGAGGTATTGTCCTATGGTGCTGTAAAGCCAATCCCCAAAAGGATTTCGGTCGCCTGATATTTCTATGCAATGCACCGCAATTCCCCATCGTTTTTTTATGTCTTCATTCAACGCATAGCTCCAATTTTGAAAACGAAAGGCAACCACCGTTACTTCCATTTGCAACGACAAAGCCAAGGCCACCTCTTTTACCAAACGAGGATTGGTAGCCAAATTCGACGTGGTAACGAAAAGTATTTTCTTGCTTTTCAAATCAGTTAAACGGCATTTTAGTATAACCCAATTTTTCTAACATCAACCGAAATCGCTTAGCGGCTTTCCACCCCATAAGGGTCGATAAGGTTTTAAAAAGCCTGCCTCCGTCCATCTTTCGATGGCTGCCACCCAATATTTTTATTTTGCGTTCCAAGTTGCTCACCAAATCTTGATGCAACGGATATATGCGAAATACCCATTCTTGATAGCGGTCGGCACAGAGCCGTTGTGTGGTGTCGGTATTTTCTTTCTGTAGTAAATAACCACAACCCAATTCGTTTGAAAGCAATCCTGACTCATACGATTTGCGAGATGTAGTGCGCGACAAGGAAGCGATGCCCGAACGGTAATACAATTTTGCATTTTCTGCAAAGCGCACCTCTTTTACATGTGTCAATAGCCGCATGCTAAACTCAAAGTCATTGTTCAACGACAAGCGTTCATCCCAGCCTCTCACTTTGTCCAGCAATGTTTTGGGAATCAACCATAGCCATGCACCCATCATATCATAAGGTTGCGCCAACGATGCTTTAATCCATTCTAATGAGGGCATATCTTTCCAAACCGTCTCCGGTATGAAATTGGCAGACTGTGGGTCTTCATTATAAAAACGTCCCCAAGCGCAAGAAACTAATGTATCGGCTGTGCCTTGTATTTTTTCCCATTGTGCTTGCAAGTGTGTTTCGTTGAGTACATCATCGGCGTCAAAGAACTTAATGTATTTCCCTTGAGCCAAGGATAGCCCATAGTTGGAAGCCTTGCATTGTCCTTTGTTTTCTTGTTGGTAAAAGCGTATTCGTGGGTCTTTGTAGGTTGCTATTATACTAGCCGTTTCATCAGTGGAACCATCATCTATCAAGATGAGTTCAAATTGGGTAAAGGTTTGTGCCAAGACACTGTCAATAGACATTGCAATGTATGCTGCAGCATTGTAACAGGGTACAATAACACTTATTTCAACAGAGGGGGTCATCGAGGTAATAATAGTAGGGTTGTGTGAGTATTGTCAATAGAGTGCTATGAATAGTTGACAATGTTTTTCTTTAAGGCTTTTAAGAATCCGGCAAAGCCAATGTCAAACTGTTTTAGCTTTCTCAATGCGCGTACGGGTTCTCCTTGCAGGGCCAACTTTACAGCATTTCTGCTTTTGATGTTTTTTAGATTCTGAATAATGGTATGTGCCTCTTCCTTCTCCAAAGGGCAAGCGGGATCTTGGAGTGTTCGTATATCCAATTCCAATCGCTTTTGCTCAATAAGGTCGGCTTTATCCTTATCTTCTTTTTTCTCGCTGTTGGTTTCCTGCCCTTCGTGAATACGCCAATATATCAAACCCGGAGGCAGGTGCAGCACCGGATGCTTTGATGCCAACTTCAACCATAGTTCTATATCTCCAAAGTAGTTTTCTCCTGAAAAACCTCCTATAGATTCGAATGCATCTCTTTTGATGATAGCTGCCGTAGGGCCCACAGCCAGTATATTGTTGCTATAATAATACGCTCTTAATACTTCTTTAGGCGAGTATAGCATGGGATACATTTTTATCTCTTCGCGGTTGGCGCTTGTGCCAAATGCTGCTTCGGGATATTGTTCCATACACATCACCATCACTTGTAATCCCCAAGGAAAAATAAGGTCGTCGCTGTCTAAATATTTCAGATAGGTTCCTTTGGCATAAGCTGCGGCTTGATTGCGGTTGCGGTAGTCTCCCAAGTTTTTAGGGTTTAGGTACACTTTCACCCTGCTATCTTTTTGCTCATAAGATCGTGCAATAGACAAGGTGTTATCGGTAGAACAATCGTCAACAATTATCAATTCGAAATGGGTATAGGTTGATGCCAACACACTTTCGATAGAGGCAGCAATATAGTCTTGACGGTTGTGCGACGTCATCAACACACTCACTAATGGTGACGAGTTATTCATGTAAGTAGGTTAAGATTGGTAGTATTAGTGATAGGAATAGTGTTCAGTTTGATACGATATATTTTTAACTATTCTTGTTGCTTTATGAAAGGTATTTTCTGATAAAGTAAGTCACCCAATTGGGTATCCATGCTTTGTCCAATCGGCTGCCATATACCTTTTGAGGTTGTCGGTGGCTATTGTTATGGGTAGCTGCTTGTTTAAATACAGCTTCAAATGCTTGGGTAGCCGTCTCCGGATGAAACCATTGACAAGCGTATTGACTGGCAGCAGCAGCCATGCTGTTTCGTAAGTCCGGCTGACGATTCAGTTGCAACAAGACAGCAGCATAACCTTCTACATTATTATCTTTTATCAGATAGCCTCGCTCCTGTTGGCTTCCCAACAACTCCTCTACGCCTCCACCTAAATGGTTAACAATTGGTATCACCCCTGCTTTCATAGCTTCTATTACCGCTACAGGCATTCCCTCTGCTATACTGGGCAATACGAAATAATCATATTGCGGCAGCACTTTAATAATGTCTTCAGAGGGTGTCCAACCATAAAACGAAACATCCACACCAGAATCCCACAACGCTTGGTTCTCTTTTTCCAACGAACCCGGTCCATAAATATGCCATTGAAAATGTACTTCGTCTTTTAGCAACGCAGCTATTTGAGGTAAATGCAAAGAGCCTTTCCCTGGTACATACCTTCCTATAAATAATATCTTGTTACCCTTTCTCTCTTTATGAATAGGAGATAGTTCTGCTACCGGCAAATACAAAGCATTAATATCTTTTTCCCTCGATGGCAATCGTTTTTTTAAGGTAGCTTCTATTGTTTTCGAAACACCTATAAACTTATTGATGGATGCATGATGCAGCACTGCCAATTGGTAATAATAGTCATAGTCGCCGTGCAATATCTGTACTACGGGATTCTTTAATCCTAATGTAGAAATCATTCCGAGCTCCAGCCAATCGTGGGCTACTAATATGGAGGTTTCATCAGGTACCAACGCCGATAGTTGCTTGCAGGTATAAAAGAAATTCCATGTGGATTGATAATAGAATATTTGCACCGATGTAGCTTGTGGGTACGAACGTGGAGCAAAATCTTTTTTTCGTTCTTCGTTTATGGTGTAAATAATATGATGCTCCATATCCCCATCCCTACTGTATTGCAAGAGATTTCGGATAACCGCCTGCACTCCACCGGGACCACCATTGCTAAAATGAATTATTTTTTTCACGAAGTACTAAGCAGTTTTTCTTTTTAAATAATGAAGCACAAAAAATAAGATTAAGGGAAATATCAAAATGACATCGTAGATATACCGAAGGTCTTGCGCCGGTGAAGCTATCAAGAGCGACACAATATTCAGCGCAACG
This sequence comes from Bacteroidota bacterium, assembly GCA_029573235.1. Taxonomy (GTDB): domain Bacteria; phylum Bacteroidota; class Bacteroidia; order Chitinophagales; family Chitinophagaceae; genus JAFIGV01. Next base: position 50,199 of record JAKQGX010000036.1, on the reverse strand, counting down.
GGTGCAAATATTAACGTATATAGGTATTGCTTGCGTACTACAAATACCAAAGCAGTAATGACATATAACCAAAACAAAGGAGCTGCCGACCACAGGTATAAGTAGCTATAAAAAGGCGGTTGAAACGCTTCCGTTGCTTTCGTAAAGGCATCCAGTTTTTGTCTTAATGCCGGTGCCTTGCCCGGCCCGCAGGTATTGCAATAGGTATTCAGGTAGCCTCCTTCACTGCGCACGATAGCCCAAATAAACTGGGTAATGTTTAGCTCAGAACGTATAAATACCATGGGGTCTTGCCATAGCTTTTTGAAGAATAAACTCCGAACCAGTGTTTTGTGCTTGGGTACATTTTCCCGATACATCAATCCATTCTTTCCAAAGGCATATCCATCATTTGTCCATTTGCTGTATTCACCTTCCCATGTTGAGTCCGGTATTATCTGCGTCAGTTGTTTTTTTTCTTCGTCCGTTAATTTTCCGGCTACCCAATAGCTGCCTAAATGCCTTGCCATCGGGTGCTCCAATGTGTACCAACTTTTCTTTACATCCTGTATGCTGTGGATATAGGCTTTCAATAAAAAAAAGGTTGCCAATGCCAACGCATAGGTCAGTAGCATGGGCTTAACATAGTTTTTCCGAAACAGATATAAGGTTATTAAGGCATATCCTGGTATCAACAACATTCCATTATGACGAGCTATCAATATCAATACCGATGCGGCATATAAGCTCATATAAAACGAACGACCTAAAGTCTGTCCTTTATTTTGGACAATTACGATGGTCAAATAAGTAAGGTAGCAGATGCCGAGGGTGTAGGTTACATCTTTCCAAAAGGTAACCATAAACCTGCCGATAGTTGGGCTGAAGGCAAATAGTAGTCCTACCGGCAATAACAATAATAAGGACATGCCCTTGGTGCGGAAATAAGCAAAAACTTTGGCATAGATACCCGCAAACAACAAGAGGTTGAAAACAATCAGTACTGCCGGTGATTTCCAAACATAACTCAATACGCGAATCAATTGGGTATAAACCACCGGATGCCCATCGTCGAAGGGCCATATACCGATTGCTTGATTCCACTCCGCTTCCGAATCGGGCGACATGCACGCCGGAAAATATGCTATGAAATAGGGTAGTAGCGCCAGCAGAAACAGCAGAAAAAATCCAAAGACTGTTTTTTTGTTGGAAACTATTGAAGCAGGGGTTGCAAGCATTGTTTTAGGTATGGTGTGGTATTGGGTGATAATTCGTTTATGGTGTTGTTTGCGCAGCCGCAATGGGTAGTGTTTTATAAAAATTACGTATCGCTTCTTTATTGCATTTTGCTAATGCCGTGATACGCTTTCTTCCCTTTTGTGCATAAGCGATTCTTTGAGTATTGTCGTTGATGAGTTGCAAGAGGGCTTGGGCCATGTCGGTTGCCGATGTTGGGTCAAACAACATTCCGTTGTCTTCACCCATTATTTCCGGAATGCCTCCTCTGCGAGCCGCTGCTACGGCGCATCCGGCAAGCATGGCTTCCATTACTACATTCGGATAATTTTCCCAAAGACTGGGCACTACACATATATCGCTGTTGGCATACACAGCTCCGGTTTGCTCACTATTAAGGACGCCTTTAAAAATTACTCTGTCAGACACATCTGCTAACTGGTCTTTCATCCATTGCATCATTGATGGATGGGGCGGATATGGCTCATCTCGTCCTACCAATACAAAACGATACTCTTTATGTGCCGTAAGTACTTTTTTGATGGCAAGTGTCAGTTGGTGCATTCCTTTCAAAAAAGTGAGTTTTCCGACAAAGCAAATTGTTTTCGTATGCCTTTCAAGGGGAAAAGACAAATAAGCTTCCGATACCGAAAAGGGATTGGGCACCACTACAATTTCATCGGATGGCAGGTTCCAAAAACGACTGATGGCATTCTTTAACGCTACCGAAGGTGATACAATAACCGTTGCCATTTTGCATAATTGGTACTCTTCGTCTTGCTCTTTATTCTTATCTTCTTTAGACCAATAGCCCCAGTCCAACCGACCTCGCAATAAGGAGCCAACCACATATCGCAGCCGTTGGCTTAGCGGTGTTCCGCTTTCAAATACTTTTGTAATCAATACACCCGGTGTATGCAAACGAACTATTAAGGGTAATTGTGGGAATTGTTTTTTTATGGCAATGGCACAGGCACCCACTTCCGGGCTTTCCAGCACATCAACGGTGTTATTTTTATAGTATTCGCCGAAGGCAATAGCAACAGCGCTGTTGAACGTTTTTGGATCAGCCGCCGGTATCACATAATTCACACAATTTTCTCGTACGATTCGTTCAACTGTTTGGTGACGATGCGTGGCGGAAAACACGGTGACTTGATGCCCCTCTTCATGTAAGAGTTGCGCCATGTGATGGGTATATGAGCCAATACCTCCCGTGGGCATTTCGGGCGGAAATTCATACGTTACAAATACAATGTGAAGGCTCATGTATGGAAGGATGCGGAAACGAAAATTATGTTGTTTCGATACAGCGCATTGTTGGAATGCTATTCCTTTTTTTCTTCGTTGCTGTCGGCATCTGTTTGTTGTTTATCCGATGCTAATTGCTCTTTTAATAAAGCGATTTCCTGTGTCAGGTTGGTTACGTTTTGTTGTAGTTTGGAGTTGGTAAGAGACAAATGCAACAAGTATATCAAGATGATAAAAATTATGATGGAGAACACGAGGTTCACGGGCGTTACTACGTCCAGCAAGTGCGCCAAGGTATAAAGCCCTTCTGACCAAATAGAGAAGAGCAGCAGCAAGCCGGCAAATACCCACCATACAATAGCGTATTCTTCTTTTAGTTTTCCTTTTATGATGAGCGAGCTCGTGTACATCAAAAAGAAAAAATTGATAACGATGGCTACGAATTGAATGAACGGCATACGGCTTTTTACAGTTTTCTAATGTATGAAAAAATCATGCTCAAGGTGACCTTAACCATATACTCAAATGTCTTAAACCCTCTAATGGAAGAAACACCTCCTTGTCGCAAGCGCATCACCACCGGTACTTCTATTACCTGCAATCCGGCACGTGAAAAGAACACCAACGATTCCGGCTCGGGGTAGTCATCCGGATAATACCTACAGGCTAGGTCGATGGCTTTCTTGCCCAGCATCCGATAGCCGGAAGTGCTGTCGTAGATATTCTTTCGTGTAAGCAGCTTATTTAAAAAATGAAAGTATTGTATGCCCAATCTTCTTAAGAAAGTACTTTGAAAACCATCTTTTTCCAAAAATCGTGAGCCGATGATGACGTCGGCTTTCGTTGCTGCGGCGGCGTTTAGCAGTTTTATTAATTCGGAGGGAGGGTGCTGCCCATCACCATCCATTTGCACAGCATAGTCAAATTGATGCCGTTGTGCGTATTTTATTCCCGACTGTACGGCGCCACCAATGCCTAAGTTGTTGGGGAGGTCAATAAGTTTGAGTTGTAGTGTTCGTGCTACGATAGCGGTAGGGTCTTTCGAGCAGTCGTTTACTACTAAAGGTACTATCTCATATCCTTCAATAGCCGCAAGTTGTTTTAGCTCTTCCGCTAATTTGGGTAGGCTTTCAGCTTCGTTATAACAAGGGATAATGATGAGTACGCGTATGGTCATGGTAGTAATTATTAATTGCCGTTGCCAACGGTTTGAATGGGTTGTTTTCGGAGGGTTATCGGCTCATCAATTTCTTTATCGTCATTTTAATTTTCTTCCAAGGATTACCGGTCATGCGTTCTACTTGCTGACGGGTCCACCATTGCCACTCATGTTCAAATTCAATTCCATATTTTGCCACAAACCTATTGTAACTTTCGTTTAACCGGTCTTCATTGTAGCGTTGCTTCACCGCTTTTTTATCAGTGGCTTTTTTCTGAAATTGATGGTCGTGGATGAGTAGGATACCCGTCACTTTATGCACAGTAAAGGCGCCTTGCGGAGAACGAATGGCACGTAGCGCGTATTCATAATCTTCAAACCCTACAAACATGTCTTCGTCAAATAGTCCATAGTTTTCAAAGATGTTGCGATGAATAATAGAGGCACCACCGGGAAAACAATTCGTGCGATCATATAAACCGGTATCTACCACCAATTTATTATCTTCTAGACGCAGTTGTAGCTGGTCGCTATAGGCTTGTTCGTGTACGTTATAAATTAGCGGTGCCACAATAGCAGCATCGGGATGTTGACTAATATATGTCTGAAAGATAGACAGCCATTGGTCTTGCGGTTGGATGGTGATATCATTATCCACCGATAATACCCAAGGAGCCTTCGTGTGTTGAATGAGATAGTTACGCCCACCGGACACTCCCAAATTGGTACCGGCATCTAGTATATGTACCTGCGGATGATTATCAAAACTCCGTTTCAGCTTTGCGAGCTGCGCCGCATCTGAGCCATTGTTTAGCACATAGATATCCTGCCCAGACGGCAAGAAGCTGTTGATGCAACTAATGGTCTGATCTACCTTATTAAAAAATAGAATAAGGATGTCAACTATTTTTGTTGTAGTTGCTGTTTCCATTTCAATCGTTTTTCATAGCGAATACCCAGCAAGGCCATTAAGAAATTAACCGCATTCGGTATCGTCTTTTTTATCAGAAACCGCTGCCACAGCCAATAAGCAGCACGGTCGCCACCATTCATATACAGGCGGATGCTTCGTTCGTAAATAAAATCTTTTATTTTTTTATCGGCTACTAGGCTATGCCCCATGTGTTGTTTTACGGTTTGCAATTCATGGTCTTGATAGGTAGGGCTTTTCTGCTGATACACCGAAGCACTGTGAATTCTATATTGACAGAACTGAACATTAAGTCCTTTGATTTTATATTGCTTGGCTATCTTCAGCCACATATCCCAGTCTTCCACTTTCAAGTGTTCGCTGAACTGAAGTTGTTGCACAACAGAGGTGCGCATTATTGTACTCACAGCTGGAATAAAACACCAATCTGCCAGTTGGTCAAAGATATCGCCGGATGGTATGGCTGCTTCTTTATTCCAGCCCCGTTCGGTAAAAGGACTGGTTCCAAAAGGGGTTGCGTGTTCATCTATCGTTTGCACATCCGAATACAGTAAGGCATAGTCATCGGTCAATTGCTCAAACTGATGCACCATGTATGCTGTGTACTCCGGCAAAAGGATATCATCACAAGCAATGGCTTTAAAGTATTTTCCGGATGCCTTTCCGATAACTTCATTCAGTGTTTTGGTAACGCCTTGGTTGGCGCTATGGCGTATCAACTGCCAGTAGTGAATATGATGTTGTCGCAACCAATCTTGAATAACCTCTACGGAATGATCCGTGGAGCAATCATCCACCAACAGTACTTCTACATACGGATAGGTTTGCGCCTTGATGCTCTCCAGCGTTTCTATTACATAACGGCTGTTGTTGTAGCACAGCGCCGCAATCGTAACAACGGGTTGACTCATTATTTCTTAAAAAAATTATTGATTGCCGCTATCACATAATCTACTTGTTCTTCTTTCATTCCGGGCCATAAAGGTAGGCTCAGCATTGTATCGGCAAGTTCTTCGGCAATAGGGAAAGCTCCTTTTTTATATCCTAAATGTTGATACGCTTCTTGCAAATGAGGCGGCACGGGATAATGCACCAAGGTGCCAATTCCTTTTTCAGCAAGGGCATGTTGCAAGGCTTTGCGTTCCGCACATCGGATAACATACAGGTGATACACATGTGTAGCATCCGGATGGCAATACGGAACTGTAATAGCTTCAATGCGGCTGAGTGCGGCTTGGTAACGGGCAGCTATGGCTTGTCGTTGCTGTGTCCATTCCATCAGGTACTTCAACTTAATACTCAGAAAAGCAGCTTGACATTCATCCAATCGGCTGTTAAACCCAAGTGCTTCGTTATAATATTTTTTTTGAGAACCGTAGTTGCGAAGCATGGCGGCTTTGCTTGCCAATGCATCACTATGGGTTGTTAGTGCGCCGGCATCACCCAAGGCGCCAAGGTTTTTTCCGGGATAAAAACTAGTGGCATTAATGTCGCCCCAACTACCGGTAATCTTGCCCGCCCAAGTTGCTCCGTGGGCTTGTGCATTATCTTCTATTACGTGCAGCCCATGCTTTTCAGCAATTGCCATGATGGTGGTCATGTTGCAGGCTTGCCCGTATAAATGTACCGGCATGATGGCTTTGGTATGCTTTGTAATGGCAGCTTCTATAGCTTCCGGGTTGATGTTGTACGTAGCTGCATCGGGCTCTACAAAAACCGGTGTAGCCCCGGCATACGATACCGCAAGAGCCGTAGCAATATAGGTGTTAGACGGAATGATAACTTCATCGCCACTGCCAATTTCTAACGTGCGAAGAGCAATGTGTAAAGCATCCAATCCGTTGCTGATGCCAATGGCGTGTTGGGTTTGGTTAAAAGCGGCATAGGCTTTTTCAAAAACGTTTACTTCTTCGCCCAATATGTACCAGCCCTTGTCAAAGAACGATTCAAAGGCGGGCATAATCTCCGGTTTTATTTGCCGGTTGATGGCTTCAAAGGATACAAATGGTATAGACTGCACGTGGTATGTTTTGGGTGGATAATATTATTTCGATAAGGAAAACGTAAACCGAATATCGGTAGCGCTTTCGTGTGATTCTTTAAAACGTAGTAAGTGGGTATTCGGAACACTGTTTTCGGTTGAGATGCCCAGGTCTATATAGTCATAAGACATGTTTCGGTAGGTATTGCATAGCTCCCATATCATAAAGTCCATGGCGCGCAACGGACGACCGGCTTCGCTATCGCCCCAAAGGACGGCTTGTGCAATGGTAGCGTGTGCCCGATAGAAAATGGCAGCAGCTACAGCTTGCCCCGTTGCGTCTTGAACCAAAAAGTAATCTACCGGCCATATTTTTTCCATCGCCCTAATGTCTGATAAGGTCATAAAGATGGGGCGACCCATGCGTGCTCTATTTTCTTTTATAATTTCATAAACCAACTCGAGGTCTTGCGGCGCCGTTACATTACGGAATTGCAATCCAAACTTTACAGCTTGTGCATAATAGTCGCGGGCTGTGCGCTCGCTAAACTTTTCACCCAAAGCAGCCAATGGAATATAGTTGGTGGCATCCGCAGCTTTCATCGTATAACCCATTCTGAAAAAGGCACTGATAGCCTTCGCATTCATATTACGACTGTAAATACCCGGAGGCAGTGTAATAGACAAATGACTGTATGCCGATTGCTCGAAATAGTCTTTAATAGCGGCTACAAACGTATCTACCTCGGCAGAGTACACCAATTCATGTCGGTAATGCAACCCTCCAAAAGGTGCCGAAAACGGTGCTATTAATTGGTTGTTTCTCACTCCAAACACCACGCCTATATCGGGTTTCTTTTCGGTATTAGCAAGGTGCAACAGAGCTTCCACCTTACCGGCATTATGCGCTACAAAAGCATGACTGATGTACGGATTGAATGTTTTTGAAAACGTTTCGCGATAATAACTCTCGGACAGTAGGTAGGGGGTATGAGGCATAAAAGAAGTAGGCTGTTGGTCGTGTTATTATGAAAGGGCTTTTGACATGTGCACATAAGCATCTGTAGAGGGTGCGGCTTGAAAACCGGCTTTCTCATACAACCGTATGGCGCGCTCATTACTTTGCAGTACTTTCAAATACAAAGAAGATAAGTGCAGTTGGGTGGCTTGTGTTTCTACAAAACGCATCATCTCTTTGCCGATACCTTTTCCCCAATAAGTGGTGTTACCAATATAGCCCCAATATTCTGCTTGTGTCGTGGTTATGTTTTTTAGTCCGCATACTCCTATGGGTTGTTGGTCGGCTACGATGCCCCATATTTTATAGTCGGTACGTTGTGGTAGGGCGGCAAACCAAGCTTCTTGTTGTTCTTTGGTAATTGCCGGTGCATCTATCAATGTCCGCAAAGTTTCGTTTTGAAGCCATTGATACGTGGACTCCTTAAAGGTTTCGTCAAAAACAACAAATACTACTTCCATGCTTTAAAGGTGCTATAATCACGGATGTAATCTGCTTCGCTATAATGGTTGGAGGCGATCACCATTTGTACAGCACTGTGCGAGTATTTCATCGAATGCCAGCACAGTTTCGGTATAAATAAGCCCGTTGCCGGATGGTCTAATACAAAGGTATCGCAGGTGCCATCACGCATTTCGGTGGTGATGGTGATGGTGCCGGCAACAGCCACTAACACTAATTCTTTTCCGATATTGGCATGACCTCCCCGTTGTACATTTTGTGGAGTATAGTACGTCCAATAAACTCTGGCAATCGGAAAGGGTATAGCGCCCAATCCTTCTCCCACAGACAAGTAGCCAAGGGAAGAATCGCCTATGGATGGAAACTGAATGAGGTGTGGTTGTTGCATAATGTCTTTATGAAAACGAAGCGGCTATCTTTTGAAACTGTTGCCATTGCTGTTCTTTGGAATATAGTGCTCGTATGGCGGCGGTACCCTCTTTGGCAATCGTGGTACGTTCCTTATCATTCGCCAGCAAGTGTAAGATTTTTGCTTCTAAGTCGCCAATGTTTTTATAGGTAGTAAAATGTGTTCCGGGTATCAGTCCTTCCGGATAGATGCCTTCATCACTCAGCATGTGTGCACCACATCCTAACGCTTCAAAGATGCGCATATTCACCCGATGCTCACCAGCAATATCTACATGGCAGTTAAAAACAATTTTTGCCTGTCCGATAGTGCGCAACATACTGGTACCAAATAAAGGTGCATGGGCTTTTTCTGCCACTTGCTTGGGCGGGAATCGCAGCACTTTAAATTTCTCATGCAAGGCGTATGGAAGTTTAAACGGCAAGAGATGCTCATACTCATAATTCGTCATCAAGGCTAGCATTAAGTTGAAGCCATGCTTTTCTTGTAAGCGTATCAACTCATGAATGTAGCCGTTGCGTTTGTCGAAATGATCTTTCATGTACTGCCCAAAGAACAGCACATCTATCGGGCGATGGGTATGTTCGCTAAATGGATGAAAAACCGGCGCATCACTCAGTTGAAAAAATGAACTGCGAAATCCATTTTCTGTGCCTACATCCGTGGGTAGGTTGGTCAGCCGTGCATGATAAGCGCTAAAGTCAATATTGTTTTTTTCCGGTGAGGCAAACCAACTCAACTTTATCATTTTCTCCGGCAAGGCGCGTATCTCATCCGGGCTGTATTGAATGGGGGAAAGGGTATAAAATACATCCGGACCAAAGGCTTCTATCTGTGCCCGCTGAATGGCTTTCAAGTCGGTTTCACGGCAGCCATTTTCCTTGGCCCACCGACGCTGCATGGGCTCATAATTCCAAAGGGTATAAAAACCATTTTCCTTGTCGCCATTGAGGATGGGTAATAAATGATGAACGGCATTAAAACCTTCATCGATAACAATACTTTGCAACTCAGCGAAACTATAGTCTCGTTCGCTGATGTGGTACTTCTGCTCTAGATAATTGGTAAATGGGGCAAATGTGTGTGCTGTTTGAAAAACTTTCATTATAAAAAAATGATAGGGGCTTCATTTTTATAGGTATTCCGAACACTGCGGTGCTTACTGGGCAGCAGCGTAAATTTTTTGAATGATTTCTACGGTTTTAAGTCCTTCAAAGGCACTGGTAGTGATCTGGGCACCTTTCTCCAGTACTTCAATCACGTTATCGTACACCAAGTTGTGGTTGCTCATCGAGCCGAAGTAGGTGCCGTAATTATTGGCTTTATTGCCTTCGGGCAGATGCTCTATTTTATAACCTTCTATATTTTGGTATTCCAATTCGTTCAGGTATTGTCCGCCTATTTTCACCGTTCCTTTCTCTCCAAATATAGTCAGCGAACCTTCCATATTGCGTTCGTGGCTGTTGATGGTGCAATTGATAGTTCCCAATGCGCCGTTTACAAATTTCAAAATCACCACCGCCGTATCTTCAAAGTCTATCACACCCTCATGTTGGAAATTTGAGGTCATTGCTTTTACATCGGCTACATCACCCACCATCCAATACAGCAGGTCTATAAAATGGCTGAACTGGGTGTATAGTATGCCACCATCCATGTCTTTTGTTCCTTTCCATGAGTTGGCATAATAGGCGTTGTTTCTGTTCCAAAAACAACTGAGTTGTACATTGGTAATCTTGCCCAATCGTCCTTCTTCTATCAATTGTTTCACGGCGGCTACCGGCGGATTGTAGCGGTTTTGCTTGATGGCAAAAAGTCTTCGGTTGTTTTTCTCGGCGGCTTGTATCATGTGGCCACACTCGGCTACCGACAACCCTAATGGTTTTTCACAAAGGGCATGTTTGCCGGCGTTCAGTACTTGTATGGCATGTGCAGCGTGTACTCCATTGGGGGTGCATACCGACACGATTTGGGTATCGGGCTCACCGCTCAGCAGGTCTTCGAGCGAATAGTAGGCCTTTGCTTGATATTTGGCAGCCAGGGCATCTGCTTTTTCTTTTACTGTATCGCAAACGGCCGTCAGTTGGGCTTTGTTAGAGATGTGTTCGGCATGGCGTTGGGCTATATGTCCACAGCCTACAATGGCAAATTTTAAACTAGAATGATGCACAGTAATATGGTCGATTAATTTTTTAATAATAAATGGGCGTTCAACACCGGCCAAAGACTGAAACAGTCGTTTTCTGTCCAGTTGTCGTGTTGGTATTTTTCAAGTACGAATTTACGAATTGTGGCTCCATTAAAATAGGAGGATTGCGTAAAGGAGGTCGATGCCACTTCATCCATCAGCAGGGTTTTCAGTTCGTTTCGATACCAACTTGGTAAAGGTGCATTGAAGCCCGTTTTCAGTTTTCGGGTGCGAATGTCTTCGGGTAAGATTCCCTTCATGGCATCGCGGAGAATACGTTTGGTAAAACCGCCACCCAACTTGCTTTTCATGGGCAACGAAAACACGTACTGCACCAAACGATAGTCTAAGAAAGGCATGCGTATCTCGATGCTGTTGCGCATGGCACCTTTATCAAAATTGCGAAGAATGGTGGGCAGCACCGTATGATGGAAGGTACTGTACAAAATACCCTCCACACCTTTGTATGCATCCGGAACCTCAATAGCTGGCAGATTTATACCTTCGGTATGCTCCGGTAAAAACCAAGGCTCAGCGGCGGTGGGAGGTGCTGTGTGTACGCCGGTGAGTCTTCGTAAGGCACGTTGCCATAAGGTCGGTGGTTTTTTATGGAGTGTTTTTAATGCTTGTGCATGACTTTCGGGAGTCAACATTTCCAGGTACGTGCGGGAGAGGTCATCGGCATAAGCCGTATCGCCCAGCGAGCGCACATAATCCCATGCTTGCTTCACATTCACCGTGTAGCCATACAACATCTCATCTACGCCATGTCCATCCATTGATACGGTAATGCCCTGGGAGCGCATCTTTCCATATACCCCATCTAAGATGAATAAAGGTGTAGAGTAAATGGTATCATAGCTCTGTATGCTATCGAGCAAGAGCGCTACGAGGTCTTTGCTGCCGGTGTTCACATCTATGAAAACACCTTTCCCATTTACATGCTCCAATACTTGCTCGGCATAGGCGCGCTCATCTTGCTCCGTACCGGGGAAGGTGGCCACGAATGCTTTCTGCCAGTCTTTGGGCAAGCGGTATAAAGCGGGGTCCTTTGAAACGATATGGTGAATGGTAGCATAGACCGATGAAGAATCCAGTCCGCCGCTGAGCGCAGAGGCAATGCTCACATCACTCCGTAGGCGCAACTTGATGGCATCACTGAACAATGCTTTAAAATCGGCTACTTGCACATCATAATCTTCGGGTGTGGACACGGTGTTGGCAGCCGTGCTCCACCATGCACCGGACTGTTGAATACCGTCTTTGGTAACCACCATTTGATGTCCGGGGCGCAGGCTTTCCACTCCTTCATACAAGGTTTTTCCCAAGCCTTCTAAGCCCCAACAGTTCTGAATGAGGTAACTCACATGGCGGCTATCGGCACGACGGGTGAACTGTTGCAGGTGTTTAAACTGATTGGTCTCGGAGCCGAATACCAGCTGCTTTCCGGGTTGGTGCAAGTAGTACAAGGGTTTTATACCAAAGCGGTCGCGTGCCAGCCAGAGTGTTTGTTGGGTTTCATCCCAAAGGGCAAAGGCCCAAAAGCCATTGAAGCGATGCAGGCAATCCCTGCCCCAAGCGCGGTAGGCTGCCAGCAATACTTCCGTATCGGTATCAGTGGTGAAGGCATGTCCCAAGCTGCGCAACTCATCGCGCAACTCTACAAAGTTGAACAGCTCTCCGTTGAAGACAATCGTAAGGTTGCCTGTGGCATCATGCATGGGCTGTGCCCCCAGTGTCGATAAATCCAGTATCGAGAGGCGACGGTGCCCCAAGCCTAATTGTCCTGAAGGGGCTATCCAGCAGCCTTCGCCATCCGGCCCGCGGTGCGCAATCGCATCGGTGAGGGCTTTTATTTCGGCAGGGGCTACGGCTGCTCCTGTCATTCTATATATTCCGGCTATGCCACACATGGGATGTTAAGAGCGTTGTGAAATGAAGTTGTAAAAAGCTGATGGAGTAAAACGTGATGGCGGTTTATTTCATCACGATATAGGGTTTTCTTCCATTGTAGGAAGTTGCGGTTTGTGTAAAGGAGCTTTCGTAGCTACCGATGATTTTTTTCATCTTACTGAGCACATAGAGCTCTACCAGCGAGTCTTTGATGGCTTCGGTATTATCTCTTCCGTACTTCACGGCGGCGGTAACGATACGGTTGCCAAATTGCTGTTGCATAAAGGCTTTTTCATTCGGGTCGTCGGTGGCAAGGTAAAACTGTACCGAGGGGTTTTGTTGTATCTCTTGCTCCATAGCCATCACGTATTTGTCGGTGGTGCTAATGGCAATGGCTTTCAGTTGGTCGGTGCGGCGGATGTGCACACCACAAGTATTGTCGCTCATTTGCGACAGCAGGGCTTGTGCTTTTTCTAAGATGGCAGGCACGGGCTTGAAGTAGGCATAGTCGCTCATATCATCGCCGAAGAAACGGGAGTATGAACGCAGGTAATAGCTTTTCTTTGGCCAGAGGGTATCCCATTGGTCTTTGCTGTATTGCTCAAAGGCAGCATCATAACCGGGCTTGCCATCCATAAAGTCATAAAAGATTTTGAAATAGGCTTTGCCGGGTACGCAGTCGTCCCACTCGGGGTTGTCTATCAATAGTGGTTTGAAGTATTTTTTGATTCTTCCGGTAAAGTAGCGGTCGTAATATTCGTTGAGGTATTGTCCTTCGGCTTTGTTGAATAGTTTATGAATGCGGGCTGCCTTGGGCAAAGGCTCAAAGAGCGATTCGAAGGGGGCATGCAGTTCGTTATTGACCTTCCAAAAGACTACTACTTTGGTCTTTCGGTATTGTGCCAGTTGAATGGCTGAGTCGAGTGCCCGCATACGGTTTCCGAGTCCGCCGCAGGGTTCTATATAAATCATGTGTGGTAGTGGTTGGTGTTGTTTTCTACAAGTTGCTAAATAGTAGTGCCGGCCTTGAACGGTGCCATCGCCGTAATAGCTCCATCGGCTTGCTATCGCCGGGACCCATCCTCTATCCCTTGCTTGGCATGGCAGGTTGTGGCTGCGGGATGAAGGCACTCCAAAACGCAGGGTCGTATTTTTGCCAGGCATGGCAGCCAAAGGGCAGTTGCTCCCGGTTGTGTTGGTACAGTACGGCAGGGTTTACCTCAAAGCTGAATTTTAAGGCTTCTTCGGGTGTGGCTATGCGGAAGTCGGCAAAGATGCTGGCCAAACGGTAGCAGATAAACACGTCTTCTTGCATGGGGGTTTCGTCGAGCAGGTAAGGCAGTTCCCAAAATTTTCCAATCTTAAAATAACGGTTGAGGCGCAAGACCATTTTCTCGAAAGGCATCAAACGATGTAAGTGGTATTTGTTCCAAAAGCGGTGCAGGCTGCGCAACTGGCGCGTGCGCTTGAGGGTTTGATAGAGGGTGTTGGTTTTGCGCAACGAAAAACCGCCGTTGCCCACGCCGATAAAAGTAGCGTTGGGGTCGCAGCGCTCCATGCTGGAAAACCAAGGTGCGGCAATGTAGTCGTAGCCTTGCTGCATCCAATAATCCAGTTGGTTGGAAAAGACCCAGGCATCGGGTTCGTAAAACAATACGTAGTCGTAAGCCAGAAAGTCTTGGTATAATTTCTCACTGCTTTTAAATTCATTGAACGCCTCATAGGTAGCCAGTTGACGGTCTTCTACGAGGTAAAAACGAGGGTTGCCCAACAGGTCGTAATAGGCTTGCAGCGTATTGCTTTTTTTGGTGATGATAAAGGTGTCCACACCTTTCAAAACGGTATAGCATTGCTGCAATACCATCGCCTCGGTAGGGGTGAGTTGTTCTTTATGAGAAATAATCAATATGGCGCAGCGCAAGGACATCTGGCAGGGGTGGTGGTTTATTTATGGTAGTTACAATAGGTGGCGGAGGTACTGATAGGGCGAAAAGCGAAAGAGCTTTTTATGAATGGTGCAGTAGTCTTGATAGGGCATGGGAATGCTGCGGCGCAAGGGTTTTAAGCGTTGTTTCCAAAATTGGGTGATGTTGCTCTTTTGTGCTTGGGTGAGCGAAAAGTTGTTTTTCACAAGGGCTACTACATCGATACCTTCGCGCTCCCAAATGCCTTGCTTGGCGGCTGCATTGGAGGTATTGCTGTGGTACCAGCGGAAGTAGTTGAGCTTATCGGCTACATATATGAGGTCGCCACGGGTGAGTAGTGTGGTGTATAATATCCAATCGCCACAGGCACGGTAGCGGGTATAGTCGGTGGGCGTCTGCCGTAAGGCATCAGCACGAAACAAGACACTGCTCACGTTTTGTATGGTGTTGTATTTAGACAAGTGTTCGATGATTTCTTCTTGCCCCTTGCGTACGAAAGAGGTTTTGTATATCGAGAGGTCGTCTTTGGGAGTGCCGCTGTCATCCACCCAATGGCTGCCACTGAAGGCCATAACGGCTTGCGGATGGCTTTGTAAAGCGGCTACTAATTGTTGTAAAAAATCGGGATGCGAAAAATCATCGGTTTCGGCAATCCAGATATAGGTTCCTTTGGCCAAGGCAATGCCGCGCTGCCACTGCGGAAAGGGCGAACCGGTATTGGCTTCGTTGAAGACCAAGTGGGCTACTTTCGGATGGTGGCGATAGGCCTCTAATAGGGAGCTGCTATTGTCGGTAGAGCAGTCGTCTAAAAGAATCAGCTCATAGTCGGTGAAAGACTGCGCCCATACGGTATCCATCCGCTGTTGCAAATAGCGGGCATGGTTGTAATTGGGGATGATAATGGAAACCGTAGGACTGGGCATGTTATATGAGATGGGGGGAATTAAGACTAATGCACTACGTTTTGTTGACAGCGTGGCAAGACATAGCGATAATACCACAATAGCTTGCACACACGTTTCATATCATTTTGATTTTTTGCTTTGTCTAATTCCATTTTCCAAAGCTGATGACGTGTACTCTTACGAGAAAGCCGATACCCATATTTTAGATAATTAAAAATCTTATCAGCTGCAAATAGAGGGTCTCCGTGTTGCGCGCTAAAACCGCCGGCAGCATAATAAGCAATGATGGCATCGCTATATTTCTTTTTTATTTGCGGAGCAAAGAACCATTTAATATTATGGTCCCAATCGGCATGAGCTTTATATTTTAAGTCAAACAAACCCGTTGTATCAAATACCGATCGATGAAAAAAGATAGACTGATGGCAGATATTATCATGGAATAATTTCTCATCATAATATACGCCGTTGTACTTTTCATTGAAACGCTCATTCCAGACATTGGCGTAGAGTACATGCAATGGTTGTTCCTTTTGTATTTCGCTAGCTATTGTCGTTAGTACTGTAGGATTGTACAAACGGTCATCGCTGCCCATTAAGTAAATCCACGTTCCTTTTGACATACGAATACCTTTGTTCATGGCATCATAGATACCCTTATCCGGCTCCGATACTATTCGAATTCTAGGGTCATCAAATCGTTGCACTATCGACATCGTTTCATCGGTAGAGGCAGCATCTATTACGCAAATCTCAACTTCTTTGAAGGTTTGCTCCAATACACTGGCAATACTATTCCCAATTACATTAGCGGCATTATAGGTAGGTATGATAATAGAGAAAAGGGGCATCTCTTATAACGAAGCGTTATTAAAACGTGTAAATGGTATTTAGGATTGAGGTTGTTTCGCTACTATTTTAGCAATATCCATAAAAGATTGTCCAAACTTTCGCAATCGTAGCGAATAATCTATGGTGGGTGCTTGGGGGCATTCTGCCATGAGGCTGTCCGCCAACGCTTGTGCGCTTGTCCGTTCAAAGAAGCGGTGGTTGGAGTAGTCGTGTAATTGTTCTTTATTCACCGATAAATCGGCAGCAATGATGTATGCATTCTGCGCCATGGCATCTTCTATTACAGTGCTCCAACCTTCAAAAAGAGATGGCTGAATAATGGCTTTTGCTTGTTGCATCAACACGATCTGTTCTTCCCTTTGTATAAAGCCAAGAAAACGCACTTGGTCTTCTATATGGAGTTCTTTAACGGCAGCCTGCAAACCAGTAAAGTAATCGGGGTTTCTGTAGTCGTGTTCTTTTCCGGTAAACACTACTGTTACCAGCTTGCCCTTCGCTTTCAATAAAGCTACCGCCTGTAGTACCACGATATGATTTTTGTGCGCCCAAAATTGATTGCTGCATAAAAAATAGGATTCGTTGATACCAAATTTTTGAAAGACCGACTCTTTCGTAGGCAGTCCCATGTTGGCATGGTAGCTTGCAAAGTTTAATACGAATTGTGTAGCCTTTGCGCCTGGGTAAAATGTATTAAAATCTTTTTGAGCATCCTTGCTGCTGAAGACAATATTATGGGCTACCTCTTTAGCTTCCCTATATACGTTATTTCGGGAGGCTTGTTCTTCTTTAGAAAAAAATTGAGGTAAGTGTTTTTCTTGAAAATCGGGAATCCAAAAAACTTGTTTTTGAATGGGAAAGTCGTTTGCTGCCATCATCACCGGAAACACCATCTGAACCTCGGGAAAAATACTAAAGCAATACTTGCCAAAGAGTTTTTTGTACCAGAGATTGAGTTGGTTTTTTAGTGTCGATAATTGCAGGTTTCCGTAGGGTAATAAATAAGGATAGCCTGAGAGTTGCTGCAATTCTGCTACTGCTTTTGTATTTAAGGAATGAATATAAAGTAGCGGCTTCTCTGTATCATCCAATAATTGTAGTGCATGAATCAGGTTTTGAACATAGTAAGAACCGCCAATCCAGTTTTCGTTGTATTCGTAGTTGATTACGATGCTGATTCTTTTGCCCATTGAATATAATTGCTTACTCCTTGTTCGATGCCAATGGATGGGGTATAACCTAGTTGTTTTATTTTTTCTATGGAAGCTACCCAGTAAAGTGGGTCGCCTATTCGTTCGATACCGCTGAACTTCAACGTACCTTTGAAGTTCATTTCTTTTGCTATTAAAGTGGCTATTTTTTTGATGGCTATTTGTTCACCATTTGCCACGTTATATACACCGGCTTTAAAGTCTCCTTTGTGAATAACCAAGTCGATGCATTGAAGGATATCATTGATATGAATAAAATCACGGGTTTCGTTGCCACTGCCCGAAAGCATGATTTGCTTTTCTGTAGCCGTTTTTCGATACAAGTCCCAAAGCAGTTGTTTGTAAAGCCCCGGTCCATACGCCGAAAATACTCGTAGTGAACAGCCGTTTATGCCAAAGAGTTGGTAATATTCCTGAATGATTTCTTCTGCCATTTTTTTATGAAAGCCATAGGGCGAAACGGGGGCTAATGCCGCATCTTCTTGTATGGGTAGTGCTGTAGGATTGCCATATACGGCCGCACTCGACAGGTTGATAAACTTACAATCCGGCTGATACTTTCTGATAGATTCTACAAGTTTCAGTACAGTAGCGGTGTTCAATGTAAAATCGCGAACGGTATGCACCAACGAATCGGGCACACTGGCAGCGCCACTACAGTTAAGGCATACATCAAAGGACTGCGCATTGAATACCTCTGTAAAATCACTGTTGGAGCTATCAATAAGGAAGTAATTTGAGTTGGCATAATCTACTGCTACATCGGCACCGTAGGTTTCCCAACCTTTGGAAGCAAAGTAGTGCCCGGCATGTGTGCCTATAAACCCTTTGGAGCCTATAATTAGAATCTTCATTTTTTTATTGCTATGTAAGAATACATTCTGCCGGGAATATTTTTTTCTATTTGCTCAAAGGCAATATTGGCTCTTCTATCTCTTATAGAAGGGAAATACCAAAGCAGTTTACCGAATCGGGTAGCCTCTACCACTTCTTTCTTTCGGCGGGCTATGGTCTTAGACTCCTCTGGAAAGTAGTTAATAACAGAGTCAAAGTACTTAAGCACTTCCACTATCGTTAATCCGGCTGTTTCTATAGCTTCGGTATATTGTTGTGGTGTAAAAGCGTTTTCACCACCGTAATATTTTTGAAGGGGGTGGTTTTCCAGAAAAAATACTTTGTCTGCTTCGTCAAAGATGACATGGTCGCGAACGGTAAAAAACATTCCTCCTTGTTTTAACACCCTGCTCATTTCTGCAACAAATTTTTTCAAATCGTAGGCATGGTGCATACACTGACGGGCAAATACGATATCAAACTCACCGTCTTTAAAATTGATCTCTTCGGCAAAGGCTTCATAAACTTGAATGTTGCTTAACCGATATTCTTCCTTTAATTGTCGAATAGCGCCGGCACCAATGGTTTGGCTCGGATCGGGCTCTACGGTTACAACATCGTAACCGTCCAATGCAAAAGAGATAGCCGTAATACCATTGCCGCTTCCTATATCTAATATTCGTTTTGCGTTTGGTGTGGTTTGACGAATTTTTTGTAGGGTTTCTTTATACTCTTCGCTTTCTCTGTAACGTTCTACATTAAGTGAGAGTTGCTCTTCAAAATATGCCTTTTCTACCAAGAAGCGGTATTCTGGCTGTTTCCGAATATGTTGTATGGTTTCTTCCCAAGTCATATTATCGTTCATTTGGCTCAAGTACTCTGATGATTTTAGCAGGATTACCCCCAACTATTGTCCAGTCTGGAACATCTTTAGTAACTACACTGCCAGAACCCACAACCGAGCCCTCGCCAATCGTTACACCTTTTAGAATAATTGAATTAAACCCTATCCAGGCTTTGTCTTTTATGGTTACTTTTTCTTCTTTCACATTCGACCAATCTTTGTAGGCACCCATATTATTTTCATCCAATCCTTTTTTCCAGTCCAAAACATCGTTCTTCCTTTCACTCCATTTTACCGAATGCGAGTTATTATCCGCAACAGTGCATCCCCAAGAAAACATCACATCATTTCCAATTTCTATTTCTTTTGTACAGATAAAAAGCCCCCCTCCAATAAATGTTCTATCTCCAATTTTTATGTTTCCTTTCTCGGACTCTATTACAAAATGCCCTTGAATACAAGAGTTTTCACCTATTTCAAGATAGGTGTCTTTTACCGGCTTTCTTACTTCCAACACTAATCCTTCGGTTCTTGTGTTGTTGCTACACTTCAAATATGCAGGTGTTGGCGTATGTTTGATAATAGTATTTTGCTGACCGACTATTATTTTATAAACGCTTTTCCCTTTTCTGATAACTCTTTTAATCATGTTTTTTCTATACTGTATTTTCCCATTTACAATCTACAAAGACACAACCATAGTCGGCACCTTGGTAAATATGAAAATCGGTACCCGTTTCTTCAATGGTAAAGTCAACCAGATTATCTTTCAATGATAATATCCGCTTATTGGGCACGTGTAGCGCTAAATGTACTTTATAACTATTCGGCACTAATAGATTGGGTGGAATGGTGCAATTCACTTCATAATACCCATCCCTTCTTTTTTGAAAAAATGATACCTGCTTTACGGTTGAGAATACGATACGCTCTCGTTGGTCGGTTACACGCAGGGCTATTTCGGCATCTTCCCTGTCTGCTTCTTTCACCTTTAGCAACATCCGCACCTGAATGGGTTCGTTGAAGTAAAAACTATTCGCAATTTCCTGTTGGCTGTTGAGCACTTTTATTTCGCAGATATCGGTATCGGTTTCTTCTTCGGATATATAGTGGCTGCTGCTGGTAGTGCCGGAGGCAATATAGGTGTCCATGGCGTTTTTTATTTTGCCATCATAAATGATGGTGCCTTGTTCCATCACAATACCCGCATTGCAAAGGGTGCTTACGGCGGCCATATTGTGGCTTACAAACAAAATGGTGCGTCCCTCTCCCTTGCTGATATCGCCCATTTTGCCGAGGCATTTTTTTTGAAACTCCGCATCCCCCACGGCCAGTACTTCATCTACTATCAGTATCTCCGATTCTAAGTGTGCGGCTACGGCAAAGGCTAATCGCACGTACATCCCACTACTGTAGCGTTTCACCGGAGTATCTATATAGCGCTCTACACCGGCAAAGTCCACAATCTCATCAAACTTGCGCTTGATTTCGTTTTTGGTCATACCCAGTATGGCTCCGTTTAAAAATACATTGTCCCTGCCGCTGAGCTCAGGGTGAAAACCGGTACCTACTTCCAACAAACTGGCTACGCGTCCTTTAATTTTTATCTGTCCGGTAGTGGGGGCAGTAGTACGGCTCAGCAGTTTTAGCAAGGTGCTTTTGCCCGCACCATTGCGCCCAATGATGCCGAGTATCTCTCCTTGCTGAACATCATAGTTGATATCGCGCAGAGCCCAAACATACTCACTGCTGCCACTTTTGGTGCGGTCGTTGGTTTCGCCTACGGTCAGGTAGGGGTCTTCTTTGCCACGGATGCGGTGCCACCAACGGTTGACATCATGCCCAATGGTGCCGGTGCTCACTTGCCCCAGCCGGTATTGTTTCGAAAGATTTTCTACTCGTATTACACTGCTCATGGTGGGTATGCGTACTTATTAAGTTCTATAGCGTAAAAAAAAATAAATTAATGAGAAAGGATTAAACCGTATCCATAAAGGTGCGCTCTACCTTACTGAAAATAATGGTGCCGAAGAACAATACTACTACCATAAACGAGGCGCTGTATAGGAGGGTGCCGTACTGAAAATCGGGGGTTTGAAACATCACATGTCGAAAACATTCTACAATAGCAGTCAGCGGATTCCAAGATAGTAGCCAACCAAAGCTTTTGTCTTTCAAAAACGAAAGCGGATAAGCTACGGGAGTAGCATACATAAGCAGTTGTACTCCAAAGCCTATTAAGATACCAAAGTCGCGGTATTTTGTAGTGAGAGACGAAACAATAATACCCACACCCAAACCGATGCCTGCCATCATGAGCAACAATACCGGCAACATGAGCCAACCCATATTTATAGGTATCGGTATCTGCCGAAAGAGGGCAAAATAAATCATCAACGCCAACAGCAATGCGAACTGAATACCAAAGCGCACCAGGTTGGACACTACGGTGCTTAGCGGCAGTACCAAGCGGGGGAAATACACTTTTCCGAAGATGCCCGCATTGGCCACAAAGGTGTTGGAGGTATTGAAAAGGCAGGCAGAAAAATAGTTCCAAATCGCAATACCGCTCATGTAAAACAAGATGGGGTGCACGCCATCGGTGGGGATGTTGGCAATCTTGCTAAAGATGAGCAAAAACATCACCGTCGTAATGACGGGCTGAACGATATGCCATACCGGACCCAATACGGTTTGCTTGTATTGCGCTGCAAAATCGCGCTTTACAAAGAGGACAAGTAAATCGCGGTAGTTCCAAATTTCTTTTAAGTTGATATCGAAGATTCCTTTTCTTGCTTCGATAACCTGATCCCACGAAGCGTCGGATTCGGTAGGGGCAACGGGCGGTTTGTTGGCTATTTCCATAAATACGAAATGGTGCTGCTAGCGGTGGTTGCCGGCAGTGAGTATATGAAGTAATTGTGCTCTATAATTATCGAAATGAAAGAAGTCGTGGGTGAGGCGTGCCAGCTCCATTCCTTTGGCTCTCGTTTCGATGCTGTTGATAATGGCTTGTTCTATTTCTTTGGGCTCGTAGGGGTTCACCAATTCGCCCAGCAGTCCGTGCTTCAAGGCATCTACACTACCATCTTTATTGCCGGCTATGACAGGAGTGCCACAAGCAGCAGCTTCTATAAACACGATGCCAAAGCCTTCGCCTTTGCTGGGCATTACAAACACATCAGCCAAGAGGTAATGATCCACCAATTCCTCTTCGGCAATAAAACCGGTAAGCCATACATGGTCTTGCACTTGGTGTTTTTCGATGAGTGCTTGTACACGGTTTCGTTCTTCTTCGTCTGCCTTGCCTCCAATGATGTACAGAATGTTCGGATATTTTTCTTTGAGCTGCGGCAGGCTTTCTATCACTACATCATAACCTTTATATTTTTCGCCGGCAGCCAGTCGGGTAAGGGTATAGAGTATGTTTCGTCCGGCTGCATGGTATCGCTCCACCAGGTATGCGGGCTTCTGCAAGTTGGTAGGGTAATGAAAGTATGGGTCGATGCAATTGTGCAAGAGGTTGATTTTATCTAATGCTATGGCGTTGGATGCGGCCATGGTTTGCCGAGTATATTCGCTAACGGCTATTATTTTGTCCACAGTTTGCAGCAAGCGTTTTTTGACGCCGGTTTGCTGATCCCATACATCAATGCCATGTGCCACCAACCATATTTTTTTAGAAGGGTAACGCCATTTGATGAGCAGCCCGATAATGGCCAAATTGATATGACCCAAAATGATGGTATCAGCTTGCGATGCTTGCAGGAGGGCTTGCAGGATGGCTTTTAGCTTATTCCCTTTGGCAACGGTGTAGTGCGCCGGATTAAAGTATGCCGGATTGCATTCGGTATCGTGAACGGAAAGCCCCCTTACCGATGGTGGTGACGGCAATTCCTGTAAGGCTTTCAGAAAGGCACGGTTGAATTTTTCAATACCGCCCATTCCTTTAAACGTAGTAAGGCTAATGAATAAAATAGATGGCTTAGGAGCCATAGTGAATAGCGGTGGTGTCTTGTGATAATAGGTAATTCCAATAGCGGCTCCAATGAAGGGTTCCCTCTTGATAGCGGCGGCGGATATCGGGATAGGCGCCTCCGAGGCTCGGTGCCTGCACGCGTTCCATCCATTTATAAAACGGAAAAGTGAAACCCATTTTCTTGCGGTTCCAAACGGCTTCGGGCAATAGGTCTTTATAGGTATCTATGAGCAGATGCTTGCCAATGGTGGGATGGTACTTCACCGCCGGCGACAAGGCAGCTGCCAGTTGAATGATTTCTTTATCTAAAAAAGGTACTCGTATTTCTAAGCCGTGCCACATGCTCATATAATCGCTGTCTTTCAGCAATTGGTTTTGCATGTATAGGTTCGTCTCCAACCAGCTGGCCCTATCTCGCGGGTCATATATACCTTGCGGTTGTGGTAGGCGTATGGTAGCGAGGAGTTGCAGCATATCGCTTTTACGGCGCCCCATTAATGCCGCTGCTTGCGCCGGAGAAAAAGCACCCCGATTAAACAAATATGTAGCCAATACGCCCTTATAGGCAAAGAAGCCCAATTTTCGCAATTTGTCGGACTTCATGTATTCGGCTAATCCGGGCAAGAAGGCTGGTATGCGACGGATTGTTTCTAATCGTTTTGCCCGAATGAAAGAAGGATATCCTCCAAATAATTCATCAGCACCAATACCGCTGAGCACCGCCGTAAGTCCGTATTGATGGGCATATCGGGAAATAAAATAGGAATTGATACCATCGGTACTGGGTTGGTCCATCGCCGCCAATATATCCGGTAGCTGTTCTTGAAATTGTGTTTCTGTTACAAGAAAACTTTCATGATGCACTTGTGCTTTTGCTGCCACTATTTGTTGATAGGGGGCTTCGTTGAGGGTGGCATCATCAAAGGTGATGGAAAGGGTTTTTAATTGTTTACCGATATGTGGCTGCGCCAATAGCGTGAGCAGGCTGCTGTCGATACCTCCGCTTAAAAACAAGCCAATGGGGGCATCGCTGATGAGGTGTCGTTGCACGGCGGCATCCATCGTAGTACGCAAGCGTTGTTGTGCTTCTTGCGGGTCGGTAATGTTTCCCGTAAAAGTCCATTGAAAATGCTTGCCGGCAGTGGTTTTCAAAGAAGGCAATTGTACTTGTAGCCAGGTACCTTTCTCCAATGGTTGTACGTCTTTGAGCGTCGTGATGGGTTCGGGCAGATGCCCAAACATCAGAAAGGCTGCTTGCCAATCGGGATGCTCCGGCCAGTGCGGGTATAGTTGTTTGAAGGCTCGTATTTCGGAAGCAAAAAGAAATCCTTTTTCTTCTGAAAGGTGGTAGTATAATGGCTTGATGCCG
Organism: Bacteroidota bacterium; assembly: GCA_029573235.1. GTDB lineage: Bacteria > Bacteroidota > Bacteroidia > Chitinophagales > Chitinophagaceae > JAFIGV01. The sequence goes on along the minus strand of JAKQGX010000036.1, from coordinate 25,776 downwards.
GCATGGTCGCGGGCAAGGGTTAAGCATTGCAGATGCTCGTCCCAGATGGCCAACGCATACATACCATTGAATCGTTCAAAACAATCTGTACCCCAGGTTTGAAAGGCGTGCAAGATAACCTCGGTATCGGTATGGGTTTGGAAGACCGCCCCCAATGCTTGCAGCTCTTGTCGCAGCTCTTGGAAATTATACAACTCGCCGTTATACACTACCACGTACCGGTCGGCAAGGTGCATGGGCTGTTGCCCCGCTGCCGATAAGTCGATCAAGGCTAAACGGCGATGCGCCAAATGCAGCGGAAGCGATGGGTGTTGGAAATACCCACTGCCATCCGGCCCACCTCGGTGCATGGCATCGCGCATGGCGATTACCTGCTCGGTGGTAATGCGAGGGTCAAAAACTCCGGCGATACGGCACATCTGTCAATAAGCACCACCTGCTTGGCAGGTGGTGTTCAAAAGTTTGTTTGCGAAAATAAATTAGGAAGGACTTATACGCCTATCTTTCTGCGAATCTTGTGGAAAGTTCGGCGCCAGCCTTTGCGTTGGTGGTCGCTACCATCAAAATATCCATTGGAATAATCGCCGTAACCATAGCCGTAGCTATAACCATAGCCATAGCCATAACCATAGCCATACGCTGATTTAGAGGCTTTCACATCATTCACAACAATGCTCATAGATGGTAATTTCTTGTTTTTATACATGTCGTTTACCAACTCTATTTGTTGCTTGAAGGTATAGTCTTGGCGCACCACATAGATGGTGGCATCCGCATTTGCACCCGTTATTTGCGCATCGGTTACCAGCCCTACCGGTGCCGTATCCACGATGATATAGTCAAAATGATTTCTCAAAACACCAAACATCTCTTTGGTTTTAGCCATCATCAACAACTCAGCCGGATTAGGTGGCAATGGGCCGGAAGGCATCACGAATAGGGAATCATGCACTTTAGAAGGCACGATGGCATCTTTTAGTTCGGATTGCCCGATGATGTAGCTTGAGAAGCCCAGTGGAGAGTTGAGGTTAAACATTTTGGAGATCTTAGGCTTGCGAAGATCCAATTCCATCAACAGTACTTTCTTATTAGTGATGGCCAATGAGGTAGCTAGGTTGGAGGCAATAAACGATTTCCCTTCCCCACTCATAGTTGAGGTAAGTAAGATGATTTTCTGTGAGGGATCAGGTAATAGGAACTGCAAGTTGGTACGTAGGTTTCGGAATTGCTCGGAGATAACACTTTTACTACCCGCATCTACTAAGATATTTTTAGCTTCCGAATTGTGTCCTATCTCTGCCAGTAATGGAGTGGTAGTGCGCAGGGTGATATCAGAGCGTTTCGATACTTTGGTGTTGAGTTGTTCTTTGAGGTAAATACCGATAATGGGTAATAGCAAGCCAATCAAAAAAGCATTCATATAGGCTTTTGAGCGATTGGGAGAGAAGGTCCATCCGTCAGAGCGTGCTTGGTCTATAACTCTTGCATTGGCAATAGTGGACGATTTGGTAATAGCACATTCTTCTCGTTTTTTCAAAAGGAATAAATACAGTTCTTGCTTGATGTTTTGCTGGCGAGAAATGTCAATAAACACACGCTCTTTCGCCGGTACGGCTCGCATTTGAGCAGAGATATTGCCGGCTTTGTTGCGAAGCTGGCTGATACTAATCTGAATATTGTTTTTGGCAGAAGCCAAGTTGTTTTTCACATCGGCACGAAGGTTGTCCAATTGGTTATTCATGCTGATGATAAGTGGGTTGTTTTCGGTGGTGGTCATCAAGGCTCTTTCGCGCTCCATTTGCAGGGCGTTGTATTTATCTATCAAGCCGGTGAAGGTGGGATTTTGCATGGCCATGTTAGCTGGTATCACACGACGGTTGTTGTCCACAATATATTTTTCAATAGATTCAACAACGTTTAGCTGTACTTCTTTTTCGGTCAGTTGGTCGAGGTAGTTATTGGAGCTTTGCATCAACATCTGCGACTCGGCACCAATGTTATTGAAGTTTTGCGCTTGCTTAAATTCTTCGATGTTCTTTTCAACGCCGCGCAACTCGTCACCCACTACCTTCAAACGTTCGTCAATAAAGGACATAGTACTGTCGGCAATACGGTTTTTATCATCTACATTGGCTTTGATATATACATCCACCAGTTTGTTGAGCACCACTTCGCCACGTTGTTGTATGGCATCAGTAAGCACTAGGTTAATCATGCTTACTTTGTTGCTGAGCAAGCTCACATCCAAAGCTCCTAAGAAGTTACCGGCAATGGCATCCACATCGGATACTACAATTAAGTATTTCTGTTTACTAGGCCAGTCGATGGTATTGTTGCGATCCACCAATACCCTACCAATGGCAAGATTTAATACGGTACCCCATTTGCCTTTCCAATATTTGGTACCATCAAATAGCACGTAGGTAGAGTCATTCATCATGCCCAACTCATAACCGGCATATTTTTCATAGAATGTATCCTTGCTTGCCGGAAGAATGGTGAAGGTAAAAGGCTTGGGCTCGTAAGCTTCTAAGTTTTTGAAACGTCCACGGGTGAAGTACTGCACGTTCAACTGCAGGTCTTTTACCACTTCTTGCATCAGGTGGCGGCTTTTAAAGATTTCTACCTCATTGTCCACGTTGCTTTTTCCACCCAGCCCTAGGTCTTTGAGGAAGTCGGCCTCGGAAACACCGCTGGTGCTGCGGCCATCTTGTATAAGGAGCTTTGCTCGAATATGGTACAATGGTGTTTGGTAACGCAGGTTGATATTAGCGAGTATCAACGCAATAACGACACTGCCCACCAACCACGGCCAGTGCTGCAAAAGCAGCCCCATGATTTTTTGTAAATTAAACTCTGAACTGGACTCTTTCGGCTCTATGTTTTGATCGTTCATTTTATTGGAAAATTATTTGCTTAATAAATTGTATAAGGTTAAGCTAAGCGTGATTAAGGTAGTAGCAAAGGAAATGTTGGTGAAAGCTCGGGTAGTACGAGCATCCGAAGATATAGCCTTGTCGGTAGTTGGTGGCACGTATATAATATCTTTTTGTCGGAGGAAATAATAGGGCGAATTATAAAAATCGGGAGCGTTTAAATTGACCCGAACAAATTTTTTCTGTCCGTTTTCATCACGACCTACAATGATGTTTTCTTTGTTACCTGTTGCGGGTATATCTCCTGCCAATGAAATAGCTTCGAGAATGGTAATACGTTCGTTGGATACATTGTACTGACCCGGGCTACCCACATCGCCTAACATGGTAATGACAAAGTTGGCAAAGCGCACATTCACCACCGGGTTTTTATAATACACTTCGGCTTTTTTAGATATCAGGTTCTTGGCTTCTTTGGTAGTCATGCCTACTACTTTTACCTTACCAACTAAAGGCAACTCAATTTCCCCGTCGCTGTTTACCATGTAACCGGGAGTCGTAACCGATGCAGCATTACCGCTTTGTACGGCATAGTTGTTCGACTCTTGCGTACCAATCATTGTGTTGCCGCGCATCCCTGCCGGGTCAATGGTTTGAACCGAAACTTGCAAGATGTCGTTGTATGTAATTTTAGGGTCTTCGAAATTGGCGTAGGTGTAAGAATCGGGCAATTTGAAGGATGCCGAGTCATTCACATAATTGAAGTAAGAAATCCTTTTACTGGAAACGCAAGATTGAAATAGAAGTGCCACCAATGCAACGGCGACAAGTACTATACGGGTATCGTTTCTTTTCATGTAGTTATATTTTGTTTGTTTATTGCTCTGTTGGGGAATTAAGAGAGTGGCTTCAACTCCTTTAATATAGAGTTTTTTGCAAGTTTTGCTTATGCGTTTTTGGCAGCAGGCGTTAAAAAGGTGGATTGATATACTTGCGAAATACCCTCTCTCAAGGATATTTTTGCCTTCCACCCCAGGTTGTTGATTTTTGAAACATCCATCAACTTGCGTGGGGTACCATCGGGCTTGGTGCTGTCCCAAACAATGGTTCCTTCAAAACCTACAATTTCTTGTATCAACAATGCTAGGTCTTTTATTGACAAATCGTTTCCGACACCCACGTTAATAGGGCCCTCTTCGGAATAGTGCTCCATTAAAAACAAACATGCATCGGCAAGATCTTCGGAATGCATAAATTCACGAAGAGGTGTGCCGGAGCCCCAAACTACTACTTCGGATGCTCCGGACTGTTTTGCCTCATGAAATTTTCGGATGAGTGCCGGTAATACATGAGAGTTTTGCAGGTCGTAGTTATCATTCGGGCCATACATATTAGTAGGCATCGCCGATATAAAGTCGCAACCGTATTGGCTACGATAGGCATCACACATTTTGATACCGGAAATTTTGGCTATGGCATAAGGCTCATTGGTAGGCTCCAATAATCCCGTCAATAAGTATTCCTCTTTGAGCGGCTGTGGAGCATTCTTGGGGTAAATGCAGGAAGATCCTAAGAAAAGCATTTTCTTTACCCCATATCGATATGCATTATGAATCACATTGTTTTGAATCATACTGTTGTCATAGTAGAACTCGGCACGATAGGTATTGTTGGCCAAAATGCCTCCTACTTTTGCCGCCGCCATAAAAACATATTCCGGTTGTTCTTTTTCGAAAAAAGCACGTACCGCTTCCTGGTTTCGAAGATCTAATTCTTGAGAAGTGCGTACCAGTATATTTGAATAACCGAGTGCTTGCAATTTCCGATATATCGCACTGCCCACCATTCCACGGTGCCCCGCAACGAATATTTTACTGTTTAGTTGCATGTTGTTTTCCTTCGTTTCCCTAATTATTCGTATTGTCTTAAAATATTATAACCCGCGTCTTTCAGCATTTTTTCTTTTCGGAATGCCTCAACGTCTGCTTGCACCATCTCGCTCACCATTTCAGCTAAGGTATATTTGGGCTCCCATCCTAGTTTTTGTTTGGCTTTTGTAGGGTCGCCGATTAATAAATCCACTTCGGTAGGACGGAAGTAAGCCGGGTCTACTGAAACCAATTCTTTTCCTACAGGAATGAAATCGGGGATGGCACTGGTTTTGGCAATACCTTTTTCATTTACACCGGTACCGGTCCACTCAAGGGTAACACCTACTTCGCCAAAAGCCATATTGATAAAATCACGTACGGAGGTTGTAACTCCCGTAGCTATTACATAATCTTCCGGCTCGTCTTGTTGAAGGATGCGCCACATGGCTTCAACGTAGTCTTTAGCATGTCCCCAGTCTCTTTTGGCATCCAGATTTCCGATGTGGAGTTTGTCTTGAAGGCCAAGGCTCATTTGTGCAACGGCACGAGTAATTTTTCGAGTTACAAAGGTTTCGCCACGCAGAGGGCTTTCATGGTTGAAGAGGATACCATTGCAGGCAAAGATATTATAAGCTTCGCGGTAGTTTACGGTAATCCAAAAACCATATAGCTTCGCTACACCATAAGGAGAACGAGGGTAAAACGGTGTCTTTTCTGATTGAGGCACTTCTTGTACTAATCCGTACAATTCAGACGTTGAGGCTTGATAAATTTTTGTCTTTTTCTCTAAGCGCAAAATGCGAATAGCTTCCAGCAAACGTAAGGTGCCTATACCATCGGCGTTGGCGGTATATTCCGGTGTGTCAAAGCTCACTTTTACATGGCTCATAGCGCCTAAGTTGTAAATCTCATCGGGTTGTACATCTTGTACGATGCGAATCAAGTTGGTGCTATCGTTCAGGTCGCCATAGTGAAGGATAAAACGACGGTTATCTACATGAGGGTCTTCGTAAAGATGGTCAATTCTGTCCGTGTTAAACAGGGAACTTCTTCTTTTGATACCATGTACGATGTACCCTTTTTCTAACAGTAATTGTGCTAGATAGGCACCATCTTGTCCGGTGATTCCGGTAATTAACGCTACTTTATTCATGACTTATTAAATATACTTTGGGATATGGGGTATTCTACTTTTTTATTATGCTGTTATTATTGAAAAAATGGAATCGAGTTTTTTATGATTGCTTCTTCAATGCTTGTATCGGCACTTCTGCTACAACATTCCATCCAAGAGACTGTAAATGCAAGAGGGCTTTGTTTCCTCTAATTTCAACAACCTTTCCCGATTGGTCTTTCAATATTCCTTCCTTTATATCCACTCTTTCGCCTTTATGAAGAGTTACCGTTAGGGATGCTCCTTTGTATTCGTTCAAAAAATCTTTTATCGCCAGAATTTCATCATCCCTTACGATACCCGGACTGTTGTCCCACCAAAGGAAACGTACAGCTCCTCTGGTTTCTAATACCGAAACTTGTTGTTTAGCATAGTTTTCGAGGTGCACAAAAATATACGATTTAAAGATAGGCTCTTGTACTTTTTTCTTGCGGTCGCTCCATTGCTTTACAGTTTCTTGTACGGGACAGTACACCTCAAAATGTTTTTCGGAAAGCAATTGAGCTACTTTCTTTTCATTTCTTGATTTGGTATATAACACGTACCAAGGCATAATTACAGTCCGTTTTTATCCCATAATAAGAGTTCTTTAGATTGAAGGTATTGGCTGCTCTTCAGCCAGTCCTTCTTTTCATAATGGATATACCGTAGTTTTTTTCCGATTAGTTTTTCAGATTTTTCAATGATGTTTATTAAATATTTTTTATCAATATCACCTACGAATATGAGGTCAATGATGCCTGAATCTTTACCTTCTGCATAATCTCCGGAAAGAAAAAGCATCTCCAAATTACCCAATCGATTGATGATGATTTCTATGATTCGATCAATGCCTACATATTTCAGTACAATACTGTTGATGTCTTTGAAGAGGGGATGGTTTTTGTTGGCTTGATAGTATTTTTTATTTCCGTGTGATTCGGCAATTAGTAAGCCGGCTTCTTCAAACTTGTTTAGCTCCAATCTTACGGCATTGGTACTTTCTCCAAAATCTTCTGCCAACCCACGTAGATAGGCAGAGATACCCGGATTCAGAAACAAACGAAGCAGGAGCTTTATTCTAGTTTTAGAAGAAATTAATGTTTCTAACATGGTTAGAGTCTTGCGTCCACATTATTTTTATCCCACACACCTTTTACATCAAAAAGGACACAGTTTTCTTTACAATATTTTCGGATGGTAGCAAAGTCATACTCACGGTGAGCTACAGCCAAAATAACGGCATCATATTTTTTATCTTCCGGCAGGGTATTGGTACATTCAAGGTTGTACTCATGTTTTACCTCAGCAGGATTAGCCCATGGGTCGTAAATCGTTGTGTTCGCCATGTAGCTTTGTAAATGCGTGACGATATCTACCACTTTGGTATTGCGTACGTCCGGACAGTTTTCTTTAAACGTAATACCTAATAGCAAAATGTTACTGTCTTTTACCGATATTCCTTTGCGCAACATTAGCTTGACCACTTCGTCGGCCACATATCCGCCCATACTGTCATTCAAGCGGCGACCAGCCAAGATAATCTCAGGATGATATCCCATCTCTTGTGCTTTTTGTGCCAAGTAGTACGGATCTACGCCAATACAATGTCCACCAACCAATCCGGGTTTAAAGGGTAAAAAATTCCACTTTGTACCGGCTGCTGCCAACACCTCGTGCGTATCAATAGAGAGTTTGTTGAAGATTTTTGCCAACTCATTTACAAAGGCAATATTGATATCTCTTTGTGCATTCTCAATAACCTTTGCCGCTTCTGCTACTTTGATGGAAGAAGCCATGTGTGTACCGGCAATGATTACTTTTTTATAAAGGTTATTTACTGTTTCTGCTGTAGCCGGGGTAGAGCCAGAGGTCACTTTCAGAATCTTGGAAACGGTGTGCTCTTTGTCTCCGGGGTTGATACGTTCCGGTGAGTAGCCACAGAAGAAATCTTGATTAAAAACCAAGCCCGATATTCTCTCCAATACCGGTACACATTCTTCCTCTGTAACACCGGGATATACAGTGGACTCATAAATGACAATATCACCTTTTGACAATACTTTACCTACCGTCTCACTTGCCTTGTATAGTGGCGTGAGGTCGGGGCGATTGTTTTTATCCACCGGAGTGGGTACGGTAACAATATAAATATTACAGTCGGTAATATCCGCAAGATGGTGGGTACAATGCAGCCCAATACCAGAGGGATTGTTTCGCAAGGATACGGATTGTAACAACGATGTTTCTACCTCTAAGGTATGGTCTATACCATTATTAAGCTCCTCTACTCGTTTTTTTGATATATCAAACCCTATAACGGGAAAATATTTAGCAAACTCTACTGCCAGCGGTAATCCCACATAACCCAAACCGATTATGGCAATTTTCTGAGGGTGTTCTTTCATGTTGTAATCTTTGAGGTAGAAATGGAAAAAGTATTACCTAATATTATTTATTACTAAAAAAGTGTATCCTATTGAGAAATTTGTAAAATGTAGTTTCTAATACATTACACAGCTTCGCTTTTCTCAGTCACATCCGAGTTAAATATTGAGTAGTTTTTTTACTCAAAGTGCTGCAAAGGTACGTAATCTTATGCTATTTTTTAGGTATAGAAAAGATTACAATTTAATGACGACAATATTACTTTTTTGATTTCCCGTCGAGCTTTTCGAAAGCAGAATTATTGCTTATAAATTCCGGTACTATTTCCTTCATCAATACTACCGTTTCGGTAACGTAGTGCTTGTGTGCTAAGCTAATTAAGGATTCGATTTTTTTATTGATAGCTGCAAAATCATATTCTCTTACCAAGGCTATCAATATTTTTTCGTGATAGGTCGGCATCGTATTTTCGGCATTGTTCAACAGTTCTTCATACAATTTTTCCCCTGGTCTTAATCCTGTAAATACGAGTTTGATGTCGATATCCGGTATTTTTCCGGAGAGTTGAATCATTTTATTAGCAAGGTCCACAATTTTTACCGGCTTGCCCATATCAAACACAAAGATTTCTCCTCCATTTCCCATCACACCGGCTTCGATTACCAACTGGCAGGCTTCCGGGATGGTCATAAAGTAGCGGGTAATCTCTGGATGGGTAATAGTGATTGGCCCGCCTTTTTCAATTTGTTTCTTAAAACGGGGAATAACAGATCCATTTGACCCCAACACATTTCCAAATCGGGTAGTGATAAACTTCGTTTCAGAAGGAACTATTGAGTCAACGGTATTTTGTGTAAGATGTTTATAATAGGATTGGATGAATATTTCGGCAATACGCTTGCTGGCACCCATAACATTGGTTGGGTTCACCGCCTTGTCGGTTGAAACCATGACAAATTTTTCAGACTGGTATGCCACCGCCAACTCAGCAATAATTTTTGTACCTAATACATTATTAATAATGGCTACGGAGGGATTGGCTTCCATCAATGGCACATGCTTATAAGCTGCTGCGTGGTATATTACTTCTGGATTGTAAACTTCAAACAATTGTTCCATCCGCACTTGGTCACAGATATCTCCGATAAACGCCTTTATTCCCTTTGTGCTATTGTATTCGTCTTCAAGTTCTGTTTGCAGCTCATGTAATGCCGACTCTTCTTTGTCGCACATGATAACCAGTGCCGGTTTGTAGCGCATGAGTTGTCGTACAATTTCGCTACCAATAGAGCCTGCAGCCCCGGTTACTAATATTTTCTTACCGGATATTTCTTTATAAACATTGTCGTTTTGAATATTAATAGCTTCTCTTTCAAGTAAGTCTTCGATATTGATATTCTTAATTTGCTCCGCCACCATTTTTCCTTGCAACCACTTGTTTATGGGAGGCACTTGTTGTACTCTGATGCCGTATTTTAAAGCAAGATCTACCAGTCTATTGAGTGTTTCGTTTGATGCTCGCTCTTTAGTAACTAATATGCTTTGAACCTCTTCCGATTTTAGTTTTGAAATTGTTTGTTCGTCAGTAGCTCGGATGGGAATGCCTTCCACGATTTTATTTTTTTTATTGGGGTCATCATCCAAAAAGGCAACCACCTGCATGTCGATATAGGCATTGTTGGACAACATTCTTTTGGCTGCTACTCCGTATTCACTGGCGTCATAAATGACAATCTTGGTATGGTCTTTATTATTGATTACTCTAGAGAAAAACACTTCATAAAGATGCCTAACGATAGTACGATACCCTATCAAAACAAAGCTTACAATAAAGAAATTGACAAAAATAGATACCCAAGAAAGATACCCTATTTTATTATCATACTTATATAGTCCGTATTGTTCTAAAAATATTTTTATTCCCACGTAAACAACTGTAGCAATAATATTTATAGCTATAAACTTAAAGGAATCAACGACGGTAGTATATCGTACGATACCATGGTAGGTTTTAAAAAAATAAAATAAAATAGAATTGATGATGAAGGCAGATATAACTATCAATTGCCAACTTTTTAGCGCTCCTTCAAAATCAAAGTTGTACCGAAATATTTGTGAAATCAAAAGGCATGATATAACACACGCCATATCTAAGGTGTAAACAATACCTTTGGGTAATGTTTTTATGGGTTCTTTCATAGTAGTTTCAAAATAGTGGTGTAGTGGGTATTAAGAGCAAATATACAAAACTTGATTATCTGAAAGAATAGTTAACTAAAATATTTGAAATGAATGCATGTACAATGTATAATAAGTTATTGTACAAATGCTCATGTTATGTTGATATTTAGCCGTTAGTTAATATCTAGCAATCATTCTGACAGATGTTTATTTAACAGTTGTCAATTAGTTTAGAAAAACTTTTATATTCATATATTTTTAATTAATAGAATGTTCACAAGCTAAATTGATAAAAAACGGCTCATAACCCAAGTCCACCCTATTTTCTAAAATGGAAGCAGGCTATAAAAGACAACCATCAAATACTAGCGACAGTCTTGCTAAATCGGTTATTATTTTATTAATTTGTGAGATTATTAAAATGATATGAAATCGATTATTACTGTATTAGGGTTGGTAATGACTTTTTCTGCTTCTGCTCAGAAGTTTGAAATAGGATTATTGGGCGGTTGTAGTAACTCTTCCATGACACAGGAAAGTTTATATACCGGCGATAAAGGAAAATGGTCTTACGCATCTGCACTACAATTTCATTATAATGCCCACGAGCATTTTCAAATTGGAGCCGAAGTAGGAATGACTCGTTGGGAACGCTATGGTGATTGGTCATTGTATGCTGCCAACAATCAATATTTGGGCAACAAAGAAGTTCGTTTTGTTTTAGCTGAAAGAGCTGTTAACATTGCCTTGCGTGCCAATTATGTACTTCCTTTTTACCAACAATACGAAGACTATGTTCGCTCGGCATTATATGGTGGTATATCAGCAGGTGTGATAGTAACCGGCAACAATGGAAATATTGAATACTCTCGTTACAATCCGAATACCCCAACGGAATATTCTTATGTTTCAAAGTATAATTTTGAAAGTGGTTATGGTACCATGCTTGGGTTGCAAGTAGGTTATGCCTATTATTTTTCAGAGTTTATCGGAGCCAATGTTGAGTTTGCTCCCAAAATGGCTTGGGTAAAAACCGTTGACCCTCGCTATCAATACGCCAACGACACTTACAATATTATTTACTTCCCTATTACCGTTGGTGTTAGGGTACGCTTTGGTGAAGTGTTTCACTAAGGTAATTCACACTCCAAAAAAACAATAAAGGGATGCTACGTGTAGCATCCCTTTTCAATTTGGTTATTATCATAAAACTACTATCCTTCCAAATGAATGGAAATAACAATCATGCGCGTTTGTAAGGTTTGTATGGCATTAGTAAGAGGTATTGACCCATCTTTGTAAATCTGATTATTTAAGCCCTGGCTCAGTTTTATTTCCGGTGAGAAAATAAAATTAGGATAATAGAACTCAAACCCTACACCTAATTCATACCCGTAATCTGCGGGGCTCACTTTTATCCACTCATCTGCTCTTCGTGAGCGTGCATTGGCAGAAAGGTCATAATCAAACTTGCCACCCAACATGCCGTAAAATCGGAAATTGTGAATGCGGTCACTTTTAAATTTTAGTTGCAATGGAAAGTTGACACAAATAGCTTCTATAGAACGATCTGAAACACTATCATTTTTAAAGGTAGATATCACTCTTTTTTCGGAAAAAGTAAGCGAGGGAATAAACCTTAAATCAAAATATTTGGACAGGCGTAAATTGCCCATTAGCCCTAAACTAAACCCGGGACTAAACCGCGGTTGTATTTTATAAAACGTATCTTCATCGGTAAAGGATTGCGTGTACTTAATTCGGTACTGCGAATAATTTAACCCAAACGTGAGTCCGAAATAATATGCTTTGTCATCGTGCTCGGGCATGTTTAATCTTCTGCCTTGGGCAAGTATATCTACTGTTGAGAGCAAGCATAATAGTAATACCAGTATTAATCTTATTCCTTTATGAATACGCATCTTAAAAAATAAAACGAAGTTTGTAAAGATATAGTATGCTGTTTAAAAAAATCAATATTTGATTAATACAATTAAGTATGTTGCCCTATATCGACAATAGTATTGCGCATCATCAAGCTATGGAAAAGGAAAAACTAAAAACTCGATTACAGCAACCGCTTCCCGGTCGTGCGGCTCAAGAGAAAATGCTTTCGAGAGCCAGAATGCTTTCTCTTGAAACTCCCCAACGTGCTCGCTTAAGCGCCGTACTCATCTTGCTATACCCCACCGAAAACGATTGGTCGGTACTCTATATTCAACGTGCTATAGATGGTCATGCTCATAGTGGACAAATCGGATTTCCCGGAGGTAAAAAAGAAATGATGGACACCGACCTCATGGCAACTGCTTTGCGAGAAGCACAGGAGGAAATTGGCATTGACCCAACGAGTATAGAAATAATCGGTGCTTTAACGTCTTTGTATATTCCTGTCAGCAATTTCTGTGTGTCCCCATTTGTAGGAGTATTACAACATAAACCGACACTACAATTAGAAGCAAGCGAAGTAGCACGAGTGCTGGAAGTGCCTTTAAAAACCCTGTTGGACGATCAGATAAAATCGATTATTGAAATAACTACCCCTGCCAGCCCCAATGTGCTTCGAAATGTACCTGCCTATTTATTAGAGAAGGATACCATATTGTGGGGTGCCTCTGCCATGATTACAGCAGAGCTGGAGCAAGTATTGATAGATATCTTATAATCTTAAGCATAGAAGAATTGTATTCTCATTTTATGTAGTAGCTTCCTTATTTTCTTTGAGCTGTTGGATGCTTGTTTTGTTACCCACAATCCACACTTTGTCTCCTTGTTCGAAAATGTAAGATGATTCCGGATTTAAGATTCGACGATGCTCTTTTTCTATACCTACTACAATTCCTTTCGTAAGAATTCTGATATTGCTTTCTCTTATGCTTTTGTTGATGAAAGGCGAACCTTCTTCCAACAATACTTTTTTCAACACAAGGTCTTCTTCTGTTGCAGCATCTTCTTTGTCCAAAGTAGCGTCAAGGTATTTGTTGAATTGTACCAATTGTTCGTCCGTACCTATTACAAATATCTCATCTCCGGGATATAGTTTTTCTTGTCGCTCTGGAGCCATAATGGTATAGCCTGCCCCTCTTTTTATCATGGCAATGTTAACTCCATACTTTTCTCGAAGTGCCAACTCTTGTAAGGGAGTATCTGCAAATGCAGCCCCTGCCGGTATCATAAATCGACTAATGATGGCATCCCAAGGTGCTAACTCATAGCGGCTTTTGGCTTTTGTTTGCCATTCTCGGTCATTATAGTTTTCTAAAAATCTATTTTCAATTTTAACGTATAAAGCATGAATGTTCTTTCTAAACAAAATTGAAATCAGCACAATAATAACTAGCCCGATAAAGGCAATGGTATAGGAGAAAAAATTTAATAGAAGCACATCTAAATACACGATGGCTAAGGCTACCCGAAACAAACGTAAGAAAAGCAACACACCTCTATACCGCTTCTCGCTCCACATTCGGGTGAAGGCGTCATGTGAAAATCGTTTTACCAACAAGGACCATAAAAAGGGAAGAATGAGCAACAGGCAAATGGAAGCCGCCAAAACATTTCCCCAAAATCCTTCTGTGTGCCAATTTACCAATCCTAAATTGAATGTGTTTGACACTACGACGATAATACCCAAAATGACTATGGATAACAGGGATATATGAATAAAGTAGCTTTTCAAAATTATCTTCCAATCGCTGGTATTACTAGCCGACTGAGCCCCTGTGCTATATCGGTTGAGCGATTTGTGTAAACCTACCGGCAATCGGCGATCAATCCAACGATAGAGCGGCTCCGAAGAACGAATCATATAGGGAGTGGTAAAGGAAGTAATGGCCGATATGGCTACGGCTACCGGGTACAAAAAGTCGGAAGTCACTTTTAATGTGGTTCCTAAGGCTGCAATGATAAAAGAAAACTCACCAATCTGCGCTTGGCTCATTCCGGCTTGCATCGAGGTTTTTAACGACTGTCCGGAGATAAATGCGCCCATAGTTACGTTCAATGTTTTAAACAAAATAAAGACAACTGTAATAATTACTATCGGCAACGAATACGTCTTCAATACCTGAGGGTCTATTAACATCCCAACCGATACGAAGAACACCGCTCCGAAAAGGTCTTTAACAGGTTTTATAAGGTGTAATATCTGCTCTGCTTTGGTGGTTTCTGCCAATATAGAGCCCATAATGAAGGCGCCTAATGCCGGTGAAAACCCTGCTTTTGAAGCTAATAAAACCATTAAGAGACAAAGCGCAATGGATACTATCAGCATCGTTTCATCATTAAGCATCAACTTCAATTTTCGTAAGATAGATGGTAGAAAAAAGATACCGAATATGAACCAGAGCAATAAATAAAACACCAATTTCAAAACTGAAAACAACATTTGTTGTCCTTCAAAAGCACGACTAACGGAAATTGTGGTGAGTAATACCAATAAGAGTACAGCTACCAAATCTTCAATAATCAACACGCCGAAAACCAGATTGGCAAAACGTCGGTTCTTTACCCCCAACTCTTCAAAAGCACGTAATATGATAGTGGTTGACGAAATGCTCAGTATCCCTCCTAGAAAAATACAGTCCATAAAGGTCCAGCCCAGCAACTTACCCAGCAAGAAGCCAATTACTACCATTCCGCTCACTTCAATAATAGCGGTTACGGCTGCAGCACCCCCAATTCGCATGAGTTTTTTGAAACTAAATTCTAACCCAAGATTAAACAACAAAAAAATGACACCTATATCTGCCCATATTTTTATGTCCTCTACATCGGATATATTAGGAAAAACGGCAAACTTCGGACTGACTAAAAAACCCGCAAGAATATAGCCCAACACAACAGGCTGCTTCAGTTTTTTAAAAAGAAGGGTCGTGATAGCGGCTACCAACAATATTAGAGCCAGATCCTGTATCAGAGAAGGTATATGATTCATGAATGGCATAAAATTACGAATTCATGCCTAAATGGCGTTGTACCACCTTTTAAAAATGGTATGATTACATAACACTATCCGTTGTGTAGTACAAAAAAAGAGCGGTAGTAACTACCGCTCTTTTAATAAAACTAAAAGTTGATTATTGTTTGGTATAAGTACCATTACAAACATCGTTAGAACCAGAAGCGGGCGTAACGGTGTATGCAAAGTTAAAACCGGTATTGCTGGTAAGGCTCATGGTACCGTTCAAGGTGCGTCCACCAGAAACATCACCATTTGTAATAGTGATGGTACGAGCATCGGTGCTGATGGTACCAGAAACGGTAATGCTAGAACCAAAGCCACCCGGATTGGTTACAATTACTTTAGATGAATCGGCAGAAGATGGATCTAACTTGATAGTAATGTTATTGTAAGTACCGGAGCTACATACGTCAGAACCTTTCCAAGAACCGAAAAATGCTTTTGTCTTACAATCGGCACCAATAAAGCCAGTTGGACATACTACTGGATCGTCTTCTTTGCTACAAGAAACTAATGTTACGGCACCGAATGCACCCATGGTCAATAAAGCCGCAAAGGCTACTTGTTTTACTGATTTCATTTTTAGATGTTTAGTTTTTTATTTGTTTTTCAAAAATGATGCCAAAGGTAGGTAATTTATATTTGTAATAAATCAACTTTTAGTTCTACTGTTTTTTGAGTGGGTTTTTGGAGGAGTCATACATACTTTTAGTACTGCAATTAAAGAGAGAAGGTTATAAATCTTAGCTTTGTTGTGGTGAGCCTATTTATACTTTTGTTTAGGACGCCTATTTATTTCACACTGTTTATTGTTGAGCACAAGACTTTTATTCCATGCAGCGCGGCCTACTACTCCTCTTTGTTTTAGCATTATTTAGCCAACCCTTTTGCAGGGCTGCTGCTTATACTTTCGATTATTCGGAGCGTTGTGAGAGGGCTTCAAAAGCGTTTCTTTCTTTGCGTTTAGAAGAGGGGGCAACTTTGATTCAGCAAGAGCTTAAACAAAGCCCCGCCAATCTTATGGCAGTATTCATTGCCGATTATCAAGATGTATTGCCCTTAGTTTTCAATGGGGATAAACGCTTGCTTGAATCACGAAAAGGCAATTTGGATATTCGTTTGAACAGCATCGAAAACGGCTCCCAACAAAGTCCTTGGTACCGTACCCTCAAAGCCGGACTTTTTCTACATTGGGCGCTGGTGCACTTGCGCGTAGGGGAAAACTATAAAGCAGCCATGCATTTTCGTAAGGCGTATCTACTCGCCAAAGAAAATCAAAAGTTGTATCCTCAGTTCATTCATACTAATTATTTCTTGGGGGTGGGCGAAACGGTAGTAGGCACCGTACCGGATGAGTACAAATGGATTGCTTCCCTTTTTGGAATGCGTGGTAATGTGAACAATGGATTGGGAAAATTGACCTCGTTTATCAACCATGCGCCGGCAGACGATTTCTTCCGTACAGAAGCTCTCATCTTTCATTGCTATCTGAAATTTTATCTTCAGTCGCGGCAAGAAGAAGTATGGAAGTTCGTTTGTGGCAATCAATTCAACACCCAAAACAACGCTTTATATGCGTTTGTGAAAAGTAATATTGCTATCAACTATCGAAAGGCCGATGTAGCCATTCAGACGCTGCAATCGGTGCAATCAATGCCCGCCTTTTCGCAGTTTCCTTCTTTCGACTATGAATTGGGCAGCGCATATTTATTAAAGTTGGACGAAAGAGCAGCTCCCTATTTATTACGATATATTCAAAAAGACAAAGGCAAGATGTTTGTAAAAGATGCTTATATGCAACTGGCTATGAATAGCTATATGCAAGGCAATCTACCCAAAGCCCTTGCCTATCGACAAGCCATAAAACGCAACGGTAGTTTGGCAACTGACGCCGATAAACAAGCACAAAGATTTGCAGAGCATACCGAGTGGACAGCCATACCGGTCGCAAAAGCTCGGTATATGATTGATGGTGGCTATTATACACAAGCACTGGAAATTCTGAGAGATTGTTCAATAGCCTCTTTGGCAAAGGCATCTGATAAATTGGAATATTATTTTAGAACGGCACGTGCCTACGACGAATTGAATAATGATGATAAAGCCATTGAATACTATCGAATAACTGTGCAACAAGGCAGAAACAGAAAAGAACATTTTGCAGCAAGAGCCGCATTGCAAATGGGTTTTATGTACGAAAGAGCCGGTCGAAAACAAGATGCTGCACAGCAATATCAGGATTGCCTAAGCATGAAGAACCACGATTTTCAGGCAAATATTGACCAACAAGCGAAAGCCGGGCTTAACCGCCTCAACTTATAAAACAAAGGCATGATAACCATACTCGCCAATGCACAAACCGACTTCCCGCCTGTTTCGTCTGCTAAGGCAGACGGGCTGCTTGCCATCGGTGGCGACCTTTCTGTTGAGAGGCTTTTGCAAGCGTATCGTAATGGTATTTTCCCTTGGTATAATGAAGATGAAATACCCCTTTGGTGGTCGCCCGACCCAAGGTTTGTATTATTTCCGGAGCAACTGAAGATAAGCAAGTGCTAAAAAACAAATCGTTTGACTTTCGCGTTAATACGGCATTTGAAGAGACCATCATGGGATGCCGCCAAGCCCATCGCCCCGGTCAAGCCGGTACTTGGATTAGCGATGTTATTGTAAGTGCTTATACCAAATTGCACCATTTAGGATATGCCCATAGTGCAGAAACTTGGCAAGGTCATCAATTAGTGGGCGGGCTTTATGGCATACGAATGGGGAAATTGTTTTTTGGTGAAAGTATGTTCAGCAGCATTTCCAACGCCAGTAAATTTGCTTTTATACATTGGGTGCAACAACTGCAAGAAGAAGGCGTTTGCCTTATCGACTGCCAAGTTTATACCCAACATCTCGAAAGCCTGGGCGCCTGCATGATTTCCCGTGACAACTTCATAAATATCCTGCAACAACACTGCTGAAAAACATTGTTGTAATCGGCTGCCTACAATTGTGATTTTATTTGTTTATGACCTTGTTTTAAGGTAGTTTTGTACCCTTGTTTTAGAAGGCTAAAACACCAACAACCATTAATCCGAAGGTGATTCTTTTTTATAGAAATTCAACAAAGGCATTTCACTTCGGAATTACAAAAACATGAGCACAGAAAACGAAGTATTAAAACCGTCGGGAACCGGGTATGATGCCGGCAGTATTCAAGTATTAGAAGGGTTAGAGGCCGTACGCAAACGCCCCGCCATGTACATCGGCGATATAGGCATAAAAGGGTTGCACCACTTGGTTTACGAAGTAGTGGACAACTCCATTGACGAAGCCCTCGCCGGACATTGTAAAAACATTACTGTTACTATTCATACCGATAATGCCATTAGCGTATTGGATGATGGGCGCGGTATCCCCACCGGTATTCACCCCAAAGAAGGACGTAGTGCATTAGAGGTAGTAATGACTGTATTGCATGCCGGAGGTAAGTTTGATAAAGGCAGCTATAAAGTATCCGGTGGCTTGCATGGTGTAGGGGTCAGTTGTGTGAATGCCCTCAGCAGCCACATGCACACTACTGTTTTCAGAGAAGGAAAAATATTTGAACAAGAATACGCTAAAGGTATTCCGCAATATTCCGTAAGAGAAATTGGCACTACAGACAAGCGCGGTACACTTCAGAAATTTTACCCCGACAACACCATTTTCAAAGAAGTAGTTTACAACCGTGAAATTCTTGCCGGACGTTTACGTGAGCTTTCTTATCTCAACAAAGGTATCCGCATCACACTAATAGACGACAGAGAGCAAAACGATGAAGGGGGTTCATTAGAAGAAACCTACTACAGCGAAGGCGGTATCGTAGAGTTTATCCAGATGTTGGATAAAAACGGAAAACGCGACCCCTTGTTAGCCGCACCTATTTATGTAGAAGGTTTTGATGCCGACACCAATGTAGCGGTAGATGTAGCCTTGAGCTATAACACTTCTTATAACGAGTATATTTTCTCTTACGTCAATAATATCAATACGATTGAAGGGGGGACTCACGTTGCCGGATTCCGCCGTGCCATTACGCGTGTTTTTAAGGCCTATGGTGATAAAAACAAACTATTCGAAAAAGCAAAAGTTGAAATCACCGGCGACGATTTCAGAGAAGGACTCAGTGCCATCATTTCCGTAAAAGTGCCGGAACCACAGTTTGAAGGGCAAACCAAAACCAAACTCGGCAACAATGAGGTAATGGGTATTGTAGATGTCTGTGTGAGTCGTGTGTTGGATGCTTATCTGGAAGAACATCCCAAAGAAGCAAAACTAATTATTGATAAAGTAATCCTAGCCGCACAAGCCAGAGCCGCTGCCCGCAAAGCACGGGAGTTGGTGCAACGTAAAAGTGTGTTATCCGGAGGAGGCATGCCCGGCAAGCTGGCCGACTGCTCTGAACGCGACCCGGAACGCTGTGAACTTTACTTGGTAGAAGGAGACTCGGCTGGGGGAACCGCCAAACAAGGACGAGAACGTACATTTCAAGCGATACTACCACTGCGAGGAAAAATATTAAATGTAGAGAAAGCACAAGAACATAAGATTTATGAAAACGAAGAAATAAAAAATATGTTCACCGCTTTGGGGGTTACTATGGGCACTCCAGAAGATCCTAAAGCGCTTAACTTAACCAAGTTGCGCTATCACAAAATCATCATCATGACCGATGCCGATGTGGACGGCTCTCACATTGCAACCCTTATCCTTACCTTCTTCTTCCGTTATATGAAAGAACTGGTAGAGCAAGGTTATGTGTACTTAGCACAACCTCCATTATATTTGGTAAAAAAAGGAAAAGATGCCATCTACGCTTGGAACGAAGAAGAACGAAAGAAATATGTGGAACAGCTTGCCAACGGAAAAGAAGAAAGTGTACATATACAGCGTTACAAAGGGTTGGGTGAAATGAATGCCGAACAGCTTTGGGAAACTACCATGAACCCCGATACCCGCACATTAAAACAAGTAACCATCGATAGTGCTGCTGAAGCCGACCGCGTATTTGCCATGCTCATGGGCGATGAGGTTGCACCGCGTAGAGAGTTTATTGAAAAACACGCAAAATATGCTCGTATAGATGCGTAAGCCATGATGGAAATTCTTTATTGTTATTCACCAAATGATAGCGACGGCTTAATTAAGCTGTCGCTATCATTTTTAGGAAATTAGCTTTTCCCAGTCGCCGGCTCCTTCGCGTATCAACTCCGGCATAGCACCCGTACAATCTACTACCGTAGAGGGAATAATGCCTCCGATACCACCATCAATAACGGCATCTACCCGATGCTCAAACATTTCATGAATCACTTCTGGATCGCTATAATAGGCAACATCGTCATCCATAGGCAAGGAAACGCTCATGATGGGGTGCCCCAGTGCTTGTACTATGGCTTGTGTGATGGCATGGTCGGGAACCCGTATACCTACCGTGTCTTTTTTGCTCTTCAGCATTTTAGGCACTTCTTTGCTTGCCGGCAATATGAAGGTGTAAGGGCCGGGCAGTGCCAATTTTAATATCCGAAAGGTAGGTGTAGAAATGCTTTTGGCGTAATCACTCAGATTACTTAAGCCACTGCATACGAAAGAGAAATTTGCTTTTTTCGGTTGTATCTGTTTTATCTGTGCTATTCGTTCGATGGCTTTTGTGTTATAAATATCACAACCCAAACCATAAATAGTATCCGTAGGGTATATGATGACCCCACCGTTTCTTAGTATTTCAACTACGGTTTTTATGTTTCGCTCTTGTGGATTTTGTGGATGTATGGATAATAACATTGGGAAGAAGGGATTTACTTTTGAATAATGTCGGCAATAGCTTCGTTGGCGGTTTGTAAGCGTTGCTCGTGGCTACCATTGACGGCTACCCAAGGCACTCCGCTATGGATGAGGAGGTCTTGGTATTGTCGGTAAAAATAGTCTCTCCATTTCGGGTCGGGATGCTCACGGAGTGGGTCGGGAGCCCAAGGCATATCGATGCCGGTGAGGAGATATAAATGGTAGGGGCGGATAGCTATCTGATGCAAAATATTGCGATGGCAACGATAGTAGGCATGTTCACTCCATACTTTGTGTACATACAGGTTGGTATCACAAACCAATAGCCGGTGGGCCTTTTTTTCTTGTTCATTTTCTGCTGTCAGTTGGCCTTGGGCCATCACCCACAAGTCATGTTCGGTATAGGGTCGTTGCAAGGCGGTGAGGTAGTCACGAGCATACTCGGGTACCCATGTCGTATGCCACGTAGTGGCGAGGGCTGCGCTAAGCGTGCTTTTTCCGGTGCTCTCCGGACCTATAACCACTATTTTGGTGAGGCTATTCAATAAATTTTTGTTGGGTTTTGTGTTCCCATTTTTTCTTCCACCAGAGGGCGGCATGGTAGCTCACAAAGGATGAACCTGCTCCCACCAAGGCACCTACCAACACATCGCTGGGGTAATGGGCTCCCAAGTGCAAGCGAGAGTAGCC
Organism: Bacteroidota bacterium; assembly: GCA_029573235.1. Classification (GTDB taxonomy): domain Bacteria; phylum Bacteroidota; class Bacteroidia; order Chitinophagales; family Chitinophagaceae; genus JAFIGV01. Next base: position 3,843 of record JAKQGX010000036.1, on the reverse strand, counting down.
CACCGCACCGGCATATAAATAAGCGGGAACAACCACATACCATTTTTTGTACTCCAAGCTGAGGGCGGTAGCTGTGGCAAACGCCACCGAGGTGTGCCCCGAAGGCATAGAGGGACTGGTGTCGTATTCGTATGGCGTATAACCGGCATGTGTTTCGTACGGACGATGGCGCTGTGCACTGTATTTTATTCCGTAGGTAAGAGCCGTAGCTATCACCAATCCACCGGCGGTTTGTGCGGCGCGCAAGATACTTATTTCATCATGCTTGACGAGGCTATATACAAACTGTCCCAAGGGTAGCGCCAACGCTATCGGATAGCAGGATTGCGTAATACCGTTCATCACACCATCGTTGGCGGTGTTGCGCCCAGACTGAATATTATCATATAGCTTCCAATCCAAGTTTTGACCGGCAGCAGGCGATGTAATGCACAGCAGTATGGCAAATAGGCTAAAGAGTACGTGAGATTTCATACAGTTTTTTCCAACGGAAGTAACCAAAAATAGCAATAATAAATAAGACTATTGTCAGCAAGGAAGTTAATGGAATTCCTTTGTACACTAATAGCGGAATGGCAATGATGTTGGAAATATTGAGCAATAACCAGTTTTCTATTTTGTGCTTTGCCAGCAACCACATACCCGCCCATGCCGTAGCTGATACTAGCGCATCCCACGCTGCCACATCAGAGGTGGTGAAGCGCTTTAGTAAGTAGTAAAGTATCAACCAACCCACTATTACAATGGCTATTGTGATTAACCAATCATTTTTTGAATTTTTTGAAATAGCACGAGCATTATGACTGCCTTTGTTTCTATGCCAAAGCCACCATCCATATCCACTCATAAAAAGATAATAACCATTTAGTGCGCTCTCTGCATACAGTCCGGCAGATGCCATGATATAGATAAACAAGCCGGTGCTGATGATGCCTGAAGGGTATAGTCCTACATGGTTTTGTTTTGCCAACACTACGCTAACAATGCCCATCAACACGGCAATATTTTCCATAATGGACGTTTGGATGAGTTGCTGGTATATCTGCTGAATCATTATAGAACTATTCTTTTTGACATAGGGACTTTCAGTACTAAAAAAGATATTTGATGGCTGACGCAAAGTAACAAAATTGTAGAAGCAATGAATAGGGGTGGTAATAATGGAATAGTGCCGTTTACCAGAATGTGTTTGGCAAAAAAAAAGGATTATTCCTCAATTAATTTACTTTTGATTTTGTCAAATCATAACGTAATAATGAAAAAATTACAATCGACTATCGTTATAGGTGTACTATTAATTTTTGTTGCTTTCGAAGGAAAATCCCAAGTAACCAACAATTTTGGGCTCATCCACCATTATCCCATAGCAGATACGCCCGCATTTATCGATGTTGTAAACGGATTTCATGGAAATACTTTTGGCACTTTAGTGAGTGCTACAGATCGTTTCAACAATCCTTCAGGAGCAGTTGCATTTGACAGTGCTTCTTATGTTGAGATTCCTTATACTATATTTCCAAGCAGTCGCATTAGTTATACCATTACCGGATGGGTGAAGCCTTATGATAAGGTTGGAGAAATAATAAACGATCGTACTTTACAAACTTCTTATAGTTATAAATACCGAATAATAAATTACTACCCAGGTCCTGCACCTGTAGAATATAATAGTTATGTGAGTTGCTTTTATGAAGGTGGTGCCGGTTGTGTATATTCAACTTGCAACACCACTCCCCTTGTCAACCAATGGTACTTTTTTGCCGCTTCTATTGATACCATCTCTGGATATCATAAATATTATTTAAACGGAGTTGTTGTGGACTCCTCATTAGCACCAAACAATTATTCTCCTTTTAATAATCATACAATTATTGGAATTATTTTGGGACCCACAAATGAAAATCCATTTAAGGGAGCTATGGATGATCTGCGGTTTTACAATAGGGCATTAAGCACACTGGAAATGGACACATTATACCATGGATATTCCCCTCCTACTACTAGTTTATCTTCAACTTTTACCAACTTACCGCCGGTAGTTACTACTTATGATGCATACTCTCATTTTCTAAATATTTCCAATTTACCACACAAAGGCTTTCAGTTTGCAATTTTTGATGTTTTAGGAAGAAGGCTATCCATCAAATCAATTGATTACGATAATCAAAAGACAATTCGTTTATTGTTACCGGATGTGAACATTGGCATCTATTATTGCCATTTGATAGATAAAAATACCGGAAAGGCTACTACTCTTAAATTTGTAGTTTCCGAGCAAGAATAAGCAATTATTTCAAATATCTATATTGTACCTTTCTAAAAGTTACTTTCTTTTCTTAGGCTTTCTTTGTGTTAGAAAATGTTCAAAATATTGCCCATTAAAACGATACAGAATATACCTGTCGGTCACTACGCCATTTTCAAAAACGATGGGGATGTAAATAATTTTATTAACCGTATCGTAATTTATTAATCGTAAGGGTCTTTCAGGGCGGTCCATCACACTAAAAAAATCATATTCTATACCAATAGAGTTAAGCCACTTCCCTTGTGGCGTTTTTAGTAGTAGAGTATTTGTATTTAGCCCTTTTGAGTCAATGGTATAAATGCGAATGGACTGGTATTTATCTTTGGTAGAAACACTGCCTCCGCTGATAGCTAAATAATAGGTCTTGCTTGAGTAGTTAAGTTGAAATAGGTCGGTATATACAGCTCCGATGCCGTCCTCATTAGTACCCAAATCGGTAGAAAACACTTTGCTGCCTAGTTTGTATTGATAGTAGTTTTTGTAAAAAATCATAGTGCCTCCCAAACGACTATCCCAACTGTAAATTCTAAATTTCCCATCAGGAGCAGTAACAATATCGCAGGCGCCCATCTTCTGTAAAGCAGGAAAAGGGTAGGAAATGGTTTCCGGATTTTGGCTAATAAGGAGGGTCAGCCGTTTGGTAAAAAGCGAACTATAGTATTCAAGTGAGTCGGAGTCAATATTGTAAAATGCATCCATCTTTGTGTATATCGTCACGAGGTTTTGCTCTTCTTCATTAATGGTTTGTGCCGTAGCGGTCGGAAGCGAGTATAGCTGCGCAACCGCTAACCACAAAAGAAAAGGATAGAATTCTCTTGTGAGTTGCTTCATTAGTGTCGTTAATTGCATGTTCTGAATTTATTCATAAACCATACTGCGGAGTTAGACAAAATTTCAGTAAATATAACTCCAATAAAAAAGCCTTCAGGCTGTTTATTGCCGAAGGCTTTTTGGGTGGTGTGGGCCGGGATCGAACCGGCGACACAAGGATTTTCAGTCCTTTGCTCTACCGACTGAGCTACCGCACCTTTTTAAAGGACTGCAAAGATAGAACTTCCTATTAAAATTCCAACTTTGAGTGGAAATATTTTAGTACTTATTGCTTTGTTCAACCTCAAGTGTAACGATGTTATTTAAAAAAGCATTGGGAAGGAGGAAATAGGCCATTTTGCGATTCAAAGGCGAACGAACAGATAGCAAAGGATATCGCAAGAAAACGTTCAGAAGCAGTGAAAGTGACTGTAAAAACTGTCCGCTCCGAGCGCTCTGCTGCGGTAAAACGACGAAGTTTAAGAAGTTGGATGAGAGTGTACACAAACCCTTGTACGACCGCATGCACAAGAAGCTGACGGACAAGAAATCGTATCATCGCAGATGGGTGAAACGAAGGAGTAGTACCGTCGAACCGGTCTTAGGTACGCTACTCAACCACCACAGTATGAAACGCCTCAATAGCCGAGGGATGCCAGCAGCCAACAAACATGTTTTGATGGCAGCACTATGTTACAATCTAAAGAAATACTTAAAGTTTACGC
>JAKQGX010000033.1 GCA_029573235.1 Bacteroidota bacterium | reverse complement strand
TGCGCTTGAGGCATTGCGGCTGTTTCCAAACGTTCTTGCAAGGCTTGCAATATTTGATGGTCGTTTTTCGATAAAGCGGATAGTTCTACTTTCTGAAGGGTGGCAATGGCTTTTTCTTTTGTGATGGGTTCGTACGTACTGGGTTTATCGTTGGTGAGTATTACAATGCGACTATCTGGCGCAGCGGTATTCACTTGTTTTAAAGCAGCTTCTTTGGCAATGTCCAACAGTGTTCTTACTCCTTTCTTCACCGACATAGAAGCGGAATTGTCAAGGTATATGACTTGCAATTTATCGGTAGTAGTATTGTTTTGATTGGGAAAATAGGGTTGTGCAAATGCTGCAACAAGTGATAGTAGAAACAACATGCGTAACGCCAAAAGTCTTCTATAACGAAGCTTCGATTGTTTCTGTGAACGAAGGGGTAGGTTCTTTAAAAAATGGCTGTGAGGAAATAATACTGTTTTATATCGGCGAAGGTTAAACAGGTGTATGAGCAGGGGAATAGCAATGGTAAGGCCAGCCAATAAAAAAAGCGGATAGAATACACTCACAAAGCAAATATAAGGGAATGCAACAAAGGAAGCTGCATTAATACAATCATCATACTAACAGCATTTTTTTAAGTGTGTATGTCTTCTGTTTTTTTAGCGAATACTATTTGCTGCTTTTCCTTTACGCCATACCCACGGTGGCACTGGATGGCTGTCAGCCCACAATCCTACTCGTTTGCGTCGGGCTTCCAATTCCATATCGGCAATGGGTTTACTGTCAGAATACTTTTTGAAATGCCATGCATAGCCTTGACGAACCAATGTTTCATTTAACGACTTACCCGCAACATAAACGGTAGCTATTAGTCGTTTGTTTCGATCGGTTTTACCATTCGATACCACCCTCACTTCTTTTCTAAAACATACATCTGCACAAAACTTCTTTGCTGCTTTACCAAATGGTTGTGATTTTTCCGGACAATCAATATCTGCCAAACGAACAACTATGACTTCCTTGTCCTTCAATACTTCAATGGTATCGCCGTCTTTTATTCCGATGACGGTTGCCATGAATGTTTGGGAGGAAGGAGCTGCTTGTACTCCCTTTCCAATAAAAAAGAGTATGAGAAGGAGGGTGCGCCAGTTCATATGATGTGGTTGAGGGTGTTGAAAGGGGGGAAGGGTTTTATCTTATTGCAAATACAGTTTTCCTCTCCTTTGTACTTTGGATGTTTCGATACGGATAATGTACATGCCTCTAGGAAATTGTTCTGTAGCTATGGTAATGCTCTTATTAGCCGTAGTGGTAGAATAAAAAATTTGCCCTTGCAGGTTGATGAGTTGAAGGGTTGCCGGATCTGACGAGGCATCATACGACCAATCTATGGTTACTTTATCTTTAGCCGGATTGGGGAATAAGGAAAGGGCTATATGAGCCTTCATATCGGGTATGGCAAGTGCTTTACAATCGGCAGTGCCCCAAATACAATCGGCAAATTGAGGATAATCAATAAACGGATTCCTGTTTTGTTGCAACCCATACGCGGCATTGTTGCGCATCATTTCCTTTTGACTTACCGGGTCAGCATGATGCCAGTTCAGCAACATGGCAATGGCCCAAGCCTTCAATTCTGCACCATTTGCCATCTCCCAATTGCTCCATCCATTATCTTCGGAATAGTAGCGTGTAGCGAGGTAAAAATAGCTGCGCGCCAAATCTCCTTTAAATGAATCAATAGGTTCGAAAGCCGTGCCGGAAGGTGCGCCTGTAGCATTGTTGGGGCCAAGCTTAGAGCCATTGCTACTGGTATAAGTAGGTGATGTTACCTTGCCATAAGGAAAGTCCGAGCGTTTACCATTTACATATCCATCGGTGGGATAGACGATAAATAGATCGGAGCGCATAGGTTCGTTTTTGTTGAAGTAAGATTGGGGGAATGTATGCTCTCGGTTATAGCAATCACCCTCTGCATTGTAGCTGCCACACTGGTCGGTTCCGAAGCTATATTCATAGGCACTGATACCCCCGGGTCGGTCAGAATAGATGTCCCAAACCTTTCCATTACTTTTTTTATCAGTTAGCAAGTAGGCATTCCAAAGTCCGCTATAGCCAAGCGATTGATGCGATTTTATTATATTATATAATGCTACTCGTAAAGGTTGTCCATTAAGACCTAAAGCATTCGAGTAGTATTGTGGCACTTGAGCTGTTACATTGATAGAAACAACAAAAGAGAGGAATAGCAAGAGTTTTTTCACTATCTATGGTTGATTTGCGCACAAAGCTAAGGGGTATTTTTTGATATGTGCTTGCATTGTCATTAGCCGAATACAGAACAATTGAAATGGGTAACGGTTAGGAATATTACCAAAAACAGTTTTATTTCGAAGACCGATTACTTACATCATATTTGCTCGTAGTATGACACCGGAACGAAAAAATAGAATCACATCGGTACTGGATAAACGCCAACCGGACTTGACATTAGTGTTTGAAAACGTACACGACCCTCATAATATAGCTGCCGTGATGCGCACTTGTGATGCCGTAGGCGTACAAGAGATTTTTATACTTACCACCAAGGCCAGCACTACACATAAGTATGGAAAAAAAAGCTCTGCCAGTGCTGCTGCTTGGCTCACGATACACCATTATACCGATGCTGCTGCTTGTTTTAAAGCAGTGAAAGAGCGTTACCAAAGAGTAATGGCAACCCACTTAAACGAACAGGCACAATCGCTTTATGATATAGACCTCACAGCATCTATAGCATTGGTGTTTGGCAATGAACATTCCGGCATCACTTCAGAAGCATTGTCTTATTGTGATGGCAATTTCATTATCCCTCAAGTAGGCATGGTACAATCGTTAAATATTTCAGTGGCTTGTGCTGTTACTCTTTATGAAGCCTTTCGTCAACGCTCTGGGAAAGGATATTATGATGCTCCTCGCTTATCACAAACACAGTATAGACAGTTGCAACAAACATGGGGAATGCTTCCTGAAGGCTGAGGAATGTAGAATGCGAGCTAATGTGTAGCAACTTTTTTATTTTTATTCAACCAAACAAAATACTTATGCATCCAACTATTTTATTACAGTCCACCACAGTGCAACACGTAACTCAAGACATACTACCCTCCAGTGCAAAGTGGCTGGATAAACTTATTGATATTACCATGACATACGGTCCCAAATTAGTGGGTGCCATTTTAGTTTATTATATAGGGCAATGGTTGATAAAACATGTAGTGTCATTATTAGGTAAAGCCATTTACGGCAACAAATTGGATGTGTCGTTGGCAAAGTTCCTGTTGTCATTAGCGAGAGTGGTATTACAATTGGTGTTGTTCTTATCTATTGCTGGTATCATTGGCATTCCCATAATGGGCTTTTCGGCCATCTTAGCCGGTTCTGCTGTTGGTATCGGTGCAGCGTTGAATGGCTCCCTCGGGAATCTGGCCGGCGGTGTCATGATGATGATATTTAAACCCTTTAAAGTAGGTGACATCATTGACGCACAAGGAAAGATTGGCGTGGTGCAAGAGTTGGGAATTTTTAATACCATTATCCTTACACCCGATAATAAAACCGTAATACTACCTAATGGCGCCTTATCCACAGGTGTCATCACCAATTTTAATACGGCCGGTTTTTTAAGAGTAGATATCGATATGGCTATATCTAACGATCAAGATTTTGATAAGGCAAGAGCTGTAGCCTTGGATGCCGTAAAGAAGCACCCGAAAGTGCTGAGTACACCCGCACCCGATATAGCCATGAACAGTGTTTCTGATTTTATGACCAAGATTGTAGTACGCCCCTACACCACACAAGCCGACTATTGGGATGTCTATTTTGGCGTAACAGAACTGGTGAAAAAAGCCTTTGATGCGAATGGCATTGCGGGACCAACTCCAACGCGTATTGTTTTCAACAAATAGCATAATAGCAAAGTTTTCATAACGATAATAAGGCAATAGCATTGGGTTATTGCCTTTTATTCTTTTTAACAATCTGCAAATATTGCCTGAAATTGGAAGCCTCCATCGTTTCGTAAAGAGTTACCTTTGCTCCTCTAAAACCACCGCCCTTGTTTCGGTGTGTTCTTCACCATTGTTGTTTGATAGAAGCCATGTCAGTTCGATATTACAATCCCTTTGCAACCCTCTTTTTCGATAGTCATACTTGTTTTCTGACAGGAGAAAACCTGCCGGATGATACGCACAAAATGTCCGTATTCCCCTCATGGGTATTGACCGATTTTGGGTACAATGAGAAGCGATTTAAACTGATGGACTTTGTATCTTCAATCGGTTATAAAGATTTACAATTACCTTGTACGACTCATGTGAAAGAGGCTTTTCAACAGCTGGATGAAGAAGTTTACAAGGCTCTACAAAAGGGGCGTGCGGCAGTGGAGGCAATAGACAATCATCGCTTATTCTTATGGATGGGCAAGATTGTGTATGGCATCTTATACCATGACCTGCTGTTGGAAAAACAAAAATGTGACAAGTGGAAGAAGCCTTTTGGAGTTGCCCCTCGTTTGAAAGAGCGATTGTCAATGTTTCATCTCATGTTGCAATCGTTGGTGAAACCCTTATATTTTGTGGGTGAAAAACCTTGGAGTATTACTGTTGTCAACGTAAAGTATTCGAAAGAGGTGTTTAATTATCGGGATGATACCATTCAGTTAATGTTTGCTTTGGGCATGAATGGAGTAGGGGTTATTGCTTGCTTGCAAGACAATGGCTTGGTGAAGAAAGAACAACAAGACATCCTTCAGAAAATAGGCAGCACGATATTGCATCCTATTCAATTTGAAGAATTGTGTGCCCGATATTTTTATTCCAATTACTTGCTGCAGCCACAACCGGCGTATGTTATAGAAAAAAGGGAACAAGGCATGATCCTTACCACACCCAAGACTGCCCATCCAAATCAGACCCCTCTTTTTGGTGTTTGGGACGATGCTATTTTTGCGAAAGTATTAACCGACTATTGGAGTCCTTGGGGGTTTACGCGAAAGCAAATACATGATTTCCCCGATCCGCCGATCAGCTTTTTAGAAAATCAAGCCGACTATAGCTTCATTACACCGGAGCAGATATCCTTGCCGTTTTGATGAATATAGAAGCAAGGTTGTATTGTGTTTTCGAATGTTACAATCTTTATTCTTGCAAAGTGGAAACCGGCGTCTATTTTCAGATGAAACCCTATCTTTACAAATTGAAACGAACAGCAAAAATGTATAGCGTTTATTGTACAACTCTTTGCTGTATCAATCATAAATCAAAAATATCCATCAACCTAAAAAGAAGAACATGTCTGAATCATTGAGTTTTGCAGAAAAGATTGCACAAGCAGCTAACTTTTTACCCATCAACGGTACTGACTTTATTGAGTTTTATTGTGGCAATGCCAAGCAAGCTGCCCATTTTTACAAAACGGCTTTCGGCTTCCAATCGGTAGCGTATGCCGGTCCCGAAACAGGTGTTAGAGATAGAGCTTCCTATGTGTTGCAACAAGGTAAAATTCGCTTGGTGTTGACCTCCGCCTTAAAATCGGATCATCCCATTTCGGAGCATGTAAGAACACACGGCGATGGGGTGAAAATGTTGGCTCTATGGGTAGATGATGCTACCAAATCTTTTGAAGAAACTACCAAACGTGGCGGAAAACCTTACATGGAGCCCACCATTTTGAAAGATGCGAATGGTGAAGTATGCATGAGTGGTATCTACACCTATGGTGAGACCGTGCACTTATTTGTGGAAAGAAAAAATTACAACGGTCCATTTTTGCCCGGTTACGAAGTATGGGAATCGGAGTATAATCCTGCTGATTGTGGTTTGTTGTATGTCGATCATTGCGTAGGAAATGTAGGTTGGAACCGCATGTTACCTACGGTGAAGTGGTACGAAGAGGTGATGGGATTTGTAAATATTTTATCATTTGACGACAAGCAAATCAACACCGAATATTCGGCATTGATGAGTAAAGTAATGGCAAATGGAAACGGCTATGTGAAGTTCCCTATTAACGAACCTGCGGAAGGAAAAAAGAAATCGCAAATTGAAGAGTACTTGGATTTTTATGAAGGCGAAGGAGTGCAACACATTGCTGTTGCTACCAAAGACATTGTAAAAACAGTAACCGACCTCAAGGCAAGAGGGGTTGAATTTTTGAGCGCACCACCCAATGCTTATTACGAAATGCTGCCAGAACGTGTAGGAAAAATAGATGAAGACATTCAAAAGCTACAGAAGTTGGGCATCCTTGTAGATAGAGATGAAGAAGGTTATTTGTTGCAAATATTTACCAAGCCTGTAGAAGACCGTCCCACATTGTTTTTTGAAATTATCGAAAGACACGGTGCTCAAAGTTTCGGTGCCGGCAACTTTAAAGCCCTTTTTGAAAGCATCGAAAGAGAGCAAGCGAAAAGAGGTAATCTGTAAGTATTTTTCTTGCACCATATCATCCCATCCCGAAGGCACTCTTCGGGATGTTTTTTGTGTGCTTTATTGATAAACGCGGCAGCCACAAGTGGCGGGGGTGGTCTGATGAAAATCAATTTTTCCATCCGAATCATTTAATACCTTTGCGCCGTCAAAAAAAACTATTTTCACAATATCAAATTTCGAATGATGGAATACAGGATTGAAAAAGATACCATGGGCGAAGTGCAAGTGCCCAGCGACGCTTACTATGGTGCGCAAACACAGCGTTCTATTGAGAATTTCAAAATTGCGCAAGACATCAACAAGATGCCCAAAGAAATCATAAAGGCGTTTGCTTATTTGAAAAAAGCAGCAGCCCTTACGAACTGTGAATTGGGTGTACTGCCAGAGGAAAAAGCAACACTTATTGGCACTGTATGTGACGAAATTCTGACCGGTGCGCTGGATGCACAATTTCCACTTGTAGTATGGCAAACCGGTTCGGGCACACAGTCGAATATGAACTGTAATGAAGTGATTGCCTATCGCGCGCACGTACTAAAAGGGGGTGCTCTTACCGATAAAGAAAAATTTATTCATCCGAATGATGATGTCAATAAATCACAATCATCTAATGATACCTTCCCTACGGCTATGCATATTGCAGCTTATAAGATGCTGATGGATACAACCATTCCGGGTATTGAAAAGCTGCGTGACACCCTGGATGCGAAAGCGAAACAATTTATGCAGGTGGTAAAAATTGGTCGTACCCACTTTATGGATGCTACTCCCCTCACATTGGGGCAAGAAATCAGTGGTTATGTATCGCAGCTAAATCATGGACTGAAAGCGATAAAAAATACGTTAGCGCATTTAAGCGAATTGGCACTGGGTGGCACTGCTGTGGGTACCGGTATTAATACTCCCAAAGGATATGCAGAGAAAGTTGCACAGCAAATTGCTACCTTGACCGGACTGCCTTTTGTAACTGCCGAAAATAAATTTGAAAGCCTTGCGGCACATGATGCCATTGTAGAAGCACATGGTGCATTGAAAACAGTTGCCGTTAGCTTAATGAAAATAGCCAACGACATTCGTATGTTGAGCTCCGGTCCTCGTTCCGGTATCGGTGAGATTTTCATTCCCGATAATGAGCCCGGTTCTTCTATCATGCCCGGCAAAGTAAACCCAACACAATGCGAAGCCCTCACCATGATTGCCGCACAGGTAATGGGCAATGATGTAGCTATTAATATAGGTGGTGCTACCGGTCATTTTGAGTTGAATGTCTTTAAGCCCATGATGATTTATAACTTCTTGCATAGCGCTCGCCTCATTGGTGAAGGTTGTGTGAGCTTCAACGATAAGTGTGCTGTAGGTATTGAACCTATTGAAGCCAATATCAAAAAACATGTGGATAATTCGCTGATGTTGGTAACAGCACTGAATACCAAAATTGGTTATTATAAAGCAGCTGAGATAGCGCAGACTGCTCACAAAGAACATACGACCTTAAAAGAAATGGCAGTAAAACTGGGTTATGTAACACCGGAACAATTTGATGAGTGGGTGAGACCCGAAGATATGGTGGGCGATATTAAAGCATAACATCTTTCTAATTTCCTTTGCGATTCCCGATACTGGTTTTGTGTCGGGAATTTTTTTTTCTCCAGTGAATGATCGGCAATATGTTATAGAAAGGTAGCTCCAATATAGCTGCCAATAATATCTGTATCGGGTAGGTATATTATACCGAATGAAGTATCGATACAACAGTTATTATCATTACCTTTGGCGGTAACTAAAAACATACATCTCGTTATGCAAACCGGAATGTTACACTTACACAATATCATGCGTTGGGTAGTGCTTATTTTTATGGTACTTACATTGGTGAAGTCATTTAATAATGGTCAAAGCTTTACTGCCGGTCATAAACGCTCTGCGCTATTTCTTATGATTAGTATGGACATCCAATTGTTGTTGGGACTGTATTTATATTTTGTCAGTGCATGGGGAATCAAGAATATTGAAGCGCAAGGGATGGGGGCTGTTATGAAAGATACAGTGGGTCGCTTTTGGGCAGTTGAACATATTACCGGTATGCTCATTAGCGTTATCCTTATTCACCTTGGTTATGCTGCCACCAAGAAAGATATTGCCGATAGTGCTAAGCTCAAAAAACTATTTTGGTTTACCTTGATAGCCTTCATCATTATTTTGGTTACGATTCCTTGGTCGTTTAGGGCAGGTGTAGGAAGACCGCTTTTCCCGGGTATGTAATTCTTTGCTTACTTTTTTAATACATGAAAAGGATAGGACGTATCCTCCAACCATTATACCTGCTATTTGTTATTAGCAGCTTTGTGGCGAGCGTTCTAATAGCCTTGCCTTTATTCTTAGTGGCTGGGTTGATAAAACATCCTATTGCAAGACGGTTCATCTATCAATGGGTACATTATTGGGCTAAAGTGTGGCTTTTTCTGATAGGTATGCCGCTTTGCAAAAAGGGCAAGTTCCCGAACGGAAGAAAGTATGTGATAGTCGCCAATCATATTTCGTATTTAGATACCGTCAACATTTATGCAACGATACCTTCTTATTTCCGAACGCTGGCGCGAAAGGAGATGGTGCGCATTCCGGTATTTGGAATAATATACAAACAACTCACCATACTGGTAGATAGAAGTAGCCCTGAAAGCCGCACCAAAAGCATGAAGCTGATGTGGCGCTTATTGAAAAATGAATGTCATATTGCTATCTTTCCAGAAGGCGGATTTAATGAAACCAATCAATTGCTGAATACCTTTTACAACGGAGCCTTTCGGTTGGCGGTCAATACGCAAACACCCATCCTGCCGGTTTTGTTTCCGGATACACAAGAGCGTTGGCACTTTAGCGGTTGGTGGAAGATTTTTCCGGGTAAAAACAGAGCCATATTCTTAGACCCTATAGGGGTAGACGGGTTGCAGGAAGAAGCGTTGAAAGAGCTTGTGTACCACAAGATGGAAACAGCTTTGCGTGACTATCGAATGGGTAAACAATAACAGCTGTGTATCATTAATATTTTTCTTTTTAAAACATCTATCGTATGCGAGTAGTGATACAACGGGTAAGTGAAGCCTCCGTAATGGTACAACAAGAAACGGTATCGGCTATAGGCAATGGATTGTTGATATTGCTGGGTGTCGAAGCAAATGACACTACTGTAGATGCCGATTGGCTTGTAAAAAAAATAGCACTGCTCCGCATCTTCAGCGATGAAAATGGATTGATGAATAAAGATATCTTAACGACCGGCGGCGAAGTTCTCGTCATAAGCCAGTTTACACTTCATGCTCAATACAAAAAAGGAAACCGTCCCTCTTTTATCAAAGCGGCTCGTCCCGAAATTGCCATTCCTTTGTATGAATATTTTGTACAGCAAATAAGCCAAGCTATTGCCAAGCCCGTTGCCACAGGCGTTTTTGGCGCCGATATGAAAGTAGCACTCATTAATGATGGTCCGGTAACCATTACTATGGATAGCAAAAAACCGGAATAATCAGTGTGATTATTTTACTCCGACACTTCTTCCGATACGCCTTTTTCCACCCGTAGGTTTTCGATGATGTCCACTTGACGTTGAGGTGTATTCTTGCCCATGTAATACTCCAGCAATTTTTGAATCTGCGTTTCTTGCCCAATCATGACCGGTTCTTTACGCATATCGTCGCCAATAAAGTTGCCAAACTCTTCGGGAGATATTTCACCCAACCCTTTAAAGCGAGTAATCTCCGGCTTGCCGCCCAAAGCCTTGATGGCTTGCTGCTTTTCGGATTCGCTATAGCAGTAGATAGTTTGCTGTTTATTTCGTACTCTAAACAACGGCGTTTGAAGAATATACACATGCTCACGCTTCACTAAATCCGGAAAAAACTGCAAGAAGAAGGTCATTAGCAGCAATCGGATATGCATTCCATCCACATCGGCATCGGTAGCTATGATGACATTGTTGTAGCGAAGGTTATCCAGACTCTCTTCTATATTCAGTGCATGCTGTAGCAGGTTGAATTCTTCATTTTCATACACAATTTTTTTGGTGAGCCCATAGCAGTTGAGGGGTTTACCACGCAGCGAGAACACGGCTTGTGTTTCTACATTTCTACTCTTGGTAATAGAGCCACTAGCGCTGTCTCCTTCGGTAATGAAGATGGTGCTTTCTTTTTGTTTTTGAAAGAAATCTTCCTTGGCTTTGGTGGGTGGTTCTTCGTTGAAGTGTATGCGACAATCGCGTAGTTTTCGGTTGTGAATGTTGGCCTTCTTCGCACGCTCATTGGCTAATTTTCGTATGCCCGAAAGCTCTTTTCGCTCTCGTTCGCTTTGCTCTATTCGTTTCTTGAGGGCTTCTGCCGTTGCAGGATTTTTATGCAAGAAATTGTCTAATTCTTTTGCCAAAAAATCCAATACAAAACTCCTCATGCTGGGTCCGTTTTCCCATACCGTTTGAGAGCCTAATTTGGTTTTAGTTTGCGATTCAAAAACGGGCTCTTGCACCCTCACCGATATAGCAGCACAGATACTTTGACGTATATCTGCAGCATCATAATCTTTTTTGAAAAAATCACGAATCACTTTTACAAAAGCTTCTCTGAAAGCTCCTTGATGGGTGCCGCCTTGCGTGGTGTGTTGCCCGTTTACGAATGAGTACAGGTCTTCGCCATAATCGCCGGTATGGGTGATGGCTACTTCAATGTCTTCCCCTTTCAGGTGGATGATAGGGTAGCGTAGCGCTTCCTGGTTAGACTTGCGTTGCAACAGGTCTAACAATCCATTGCGTGAAATATAGTTGCGGCCATTGAAATTAATGGTCAGCCCTGCATTAAGGAAACAGTAATTCCATATTTGGTTTTCGGCATACTCGGCAATGAAATGATAGTTTTTGAAGATGGTATTATCGGGTTTAAACTGCACCAGCGTACCATTATTGTCGGTAGTGGCTTGCTCAGGATGCTCCAGGGTGAGAAGTCCTCTTTGAAACTCTGCCGACTTCATCCTGCCTTCTCTATAGGCTGTTACTTTAAAGTGATCGCTCAATGCATTTACCGCTTTGGTACCCACACCATTCAACCCAACCGATTTCTGAAATGCCTTACTATCGTATTTTGCACCGGTATTTATCTTGCTCACTACATCTACTACTTTTCCGAGAGGGATGCCGCGCCCATAATCTCTTACGGAAACTTCCCCCTCGCTGATGCGTAAGTCTATTCGCTTGCCAAACCCCATTGTGTATTCATCAATACAGTTGTCCAGCACTTCTTTCAAAAGAATATAGATACCGTCATCCATACTGCTGCCATCGCCCAACTTTCCAATGTACATACCCGGGCGCAGTCGAATATGTTCCCGCCAATCCAACGATTTTATACTATCCTCGTTATATTCATTTACAGTCACTGCCATTCGTCAATAAAAAATTTAATTGCAAATAAACTTAAAAATAAGCACTCGAATAAGCTGCCTTCAGCATTGTGGACAAATACTATCTTGCCTCACATCGAAAATGGGAGTTATAAATGAGTGTTTTTGATAATGAAATTAATACCTGTTTGTTGACCGCCTATATAGTTTGGCGGGGTTATCAGAACGTCATATTTTTCCAGTTTTGCAATAGCTGAAAGCCATCAGGAGTGCCGATACTTTCCGGATGAAACTGAATACCCACACAAGGATATTGCTGATGCGCCACCGCCATAATGCTTTGGTCGTCCGTTGCAATAGCCAGTGGCAGCAAGCATTCGGGCAGTTGGGTTAGCACTAAAGAATGATACCGCATGGCAAGAAAAGGATTGGACAATTGGTGAAAAATAGGATGCGCTTCGTATTGAATAGAGCTGGTCTTTCCATGCATAGGGTACGCTGCATGAGACAAAGTAGCACCAAAATACATACCGATAGCCTGATGCCCCAAACATACTCCCAATATAGGGATGCTTTGGTGGAAATGATGTATCACATCCATACAGATGCCGGCTTGTAACGGTGTGCAAGGACCGGGTGAAAGGATAATCCGCTCGGGGTTTAGTGTGTTGATTTTTTCAATGCTGAGGTCATCATTTTTATATACCACACAATCGTCAGTCATTCGCAAAAAATAATCTTGCAAGATGTATGTGAAACTGTCGTAGTTATCAATGAGGAGGTACATATTTCTGCGCAATGATAGGGGTATTTATTCAATCGTAGTAAGGTAGGTAAAGGATACAAAAAGAACTCCTACACGAGGCAGGAGTCTTTTTTGTAACGAATAATTGAATTTATTTCATCGGTTCTTCTTTGGCTAAGTGAATGGTGCGACTCACTTCAGTAGCATCGCCGGATACTTTTTCACCGTTTTTATCTACCAATGTCAGCTTGATGGTTGCCTCGCCTTCCGGTATGTTTTTTAAGAAATAAGATTTCCATTCTTTGAGTACAAAGCTGGTGTCAACAAGGTCTGCAGTGAGGTGCACCTTTACGGCATAATCATTGCCAAGACTGGCATTCCAAACATAAAAATCCAACAACAGATTGTCGATGTCTTTACCGATATAATCTCCTTTGGGGCGGCTGTATGTGAGCACAGGAGTTTTAGGTGTTTCTAATACGGATAGTTTTCCGGCATCATCTATTTTGAAGCGATACATAAGCGCTGCTTCTTTGTTTTTCAAACTTTGATGGTAAGAACGAGATAAGAAAGCAACCAACAAGTGCTCTGTATTTTTTGCCAATGTTACTTCAGTTTTTGGTTCGTATAAAGCCTTGTAAGGAGCATTGTCTAATACAAAATGTATGTGCTGCCCATCTTTGGAATTGTTGCATTGCATACCGGTGGCATCCGGTGTTTGGGATTTTAGTTCATAATTAGCAACCTTGAATTGAAAACTCAATTTTATTGAGTCATCTCCCACTTTTGTAGCCGTTACATTTCCCATATTGAGTTGCGCTTTGGGAAACTCCGTGGAGGCAGGAAACTCTGCGAGGCTAATAGGAGTGGGCATTTCGGCATGTGCCGTATCAAAAGTTGTTCCTTCTCCGGAAGTGCTGTTGGAGTCGCAGGCCATCCATAATATAGGCGAAAAAGCAAGCAGCATCCAACGCAATGAGTGTGTGTGTTTCATGTTTGATTAACTATTTTGAAATGAATAATAGGCGTTTTGACTTATTAATGAAACCCTTCAAAACACGATGTGTGTGCAATAGAACACACATTCGGGTGTGGCAATATCGTGCTATGTTTTTTACAAGGGTAGCCACAAAGGTAAAACATCAACACCGATTCCGTCATCAAGATTGTAAATACTTCATGTGCCTTACAGCGGATGTCTTACTATTTCAGTGGGCGTCTTTCCAAATTGGTATCGTGTCTATTTTCAGAAAATTTTAATAGAAGCAAATTTTATAACGCACGCTTTGGTTTTACATTTGTCGCTATAAATTGGCAATCTTCAACAGCATATGCTGACCACTTCTGAAATACTGCAACGGGTTCGACGAATAGAAATAAAGACCAAAGGGTTGAGCAATCATATTTTCGCAGGGGAGTATCA
Source organism: Bacteroidota bacterium (assembly GCA_029573235.1). Taxonomy (GTDB): domain Bacteria; phylum Bacteroidota; class Bacteroidia; order Chitinophagales; family Chitinophagaceae; genus JAFIGV01. The sequence goes on along the minus strand of JAKQGX010000033.1, from coordinate 34,926 downwards.
TTCTGCTTTTAAAGGGCGAGGCATGTCTTTTAGCGAAGTGCGAGAATACACTCCCGGTGATGATGTAAAAGCCATTGACTGGAATGTCACAGCACGTTTTTCGCATCCTTATGTAAAGGTGTTTGAAGAAGAAAGAGAATTGACCGTAATGTTGTTGATAGATGTCAGCAGCAGTTCCTTGTTTGGTACACATCAACGTTCCAAGAGGGAATTGATAACCGAGATGAGTGCAGTGCTTTCTTTTTCGGCCGTTACCAACAACGACAAAGTAGGGGTGCTGTTATTTAGTGACAAAATTGAAAAATACATACCGCCCAAGAAAGGGAAAAGCCATATCCTGCGCATCATTCGAGAGCTTATCACACACGAGCCTTCCCGTAGTAATGATACGAATGTGCATGTAGCCTTGGAGTATTTAAACAACGTAGTGAAGAAAAAAACTATTGCCTTTGTTTTAAGTGATTTCATTAGCCGCCCCTATGAAAAGGCGCTGCAATATGCCGCTCGTAAGCACGATGTAATAGGGGTGCAAGTGTTTGATAAGGGAGATAGAGAATTGCCGAAAGTAGGATTGGTGCAAACCATTGATGCAGAAAACGGCAGCATTAATTGGATAGATACCGATGATAAAAATGTTCGCTTGCAGTATCAAAAAATATTCGACGAACAACAACAATATTTCATACAGAGTTTTCGGAAGTGCAATGCGGCAACCTTGTCGGTGCGTACAGATGAAGACTATATAAAAAAATTACAAGGATTTTTTAAAGCGAGATAGATGGAGAGTAATTGGGCACGGATACTTATGATACTGCTGGTTTGTTGGGGCGTTTACACACCCTCTTTTGCACAGCAAGAAGTAACGGCACATGCCAAATTGGATGCCGTAGATATCACTGTCGGCGACCAGATACGCATGTTTATTGAAGTACAAAATAAAGGCACCGGAAAATTACAATGGGCCTTGTTTCCCGATACCTTCAATCATCTTGAAATAGTAGAGAAAGGAAAAATAGATACGGTGCAGCAAGGCGGTGCCACCGTTTATAAACAGCGCTTGTTGCTTACCGGTTTTGATAGTGGGTTGTTTAAAGTACCGGCTTTTCAGTTTGCCGTTATCCCTGCTGCCGGCGACCCATATACCGTGCAAACCGATAGCTTTTTAGTTGCGGTTACCACCGTGCCGGTAGATACCACCCAACCTTTTCGTGGTATAAAAAATATCATATTCGTAAAAGCCGACAATACGATGCTGTATGTTGGCATTGTGGTGGGTCTGGCTCTCATAGGTTTGTTGCTATACTTATTCTTAAAATGGCGAAAGAAAAAACCACAACCGGAAGTAGTAGTACCGCAAGAACCGTTGCACCTGCGAACCCTCCGTTTGTTGGACGAATTGGATCATCAAAAACTTTGGCAGTCGGGTAATGTGAAGCAATACTATGTTAGCCTCACGGATATCTTGCGTGCTTATATCGAAGAGCGTTTTAAAACTCCTGCTTTGGAGCTGACCACCGATGAATTGCTTTCTAAAACACATGAACACAAAGAAATGAACCGTCATTACGACGAACTGGCTCAGATTCTTACGACTGCCGATCTGGCGAAGTTTGCCAAAGCACAACCCTTGCCTTTTGAGCATACGCAAACCATGGAGCTCACACGCAACTTTGTAACCCATACCCAGCCTGTAATTGTAGAAACCAACCAACCAGCCCAATAGTATCATGGACGCTTTTTTAGACTGGAAACATATCAGCTTTGCACATCCGTATTTCTTCGGGTTGTTACTCCTTATCCCTTTACTCATTTGGTGGCAGTTGAAAAAGCAACATACACCATCCATGAGGTTAAGTACGACCAATCATGTAAAGCTATTAGCTCCTACATGGCGCGTGCGTTTTCGTCCAATGCTTACGGTATTGCGCGTGTTGGCTTTAGTAGCATTAATTATTGCTCTTGCTCGTCCGCAGTCCAGCAGCGTGTCCGAAACGTTGGATAGTGATGGAATTGATATGGTCTTGTCCATTGATGTGTCGGGTAGTATGTTGGCAGAAGACTTGAAACCCAACCGTATTGAAGCTGCTAAAAAAGTAGCCCTCGATTTTGTAGAAATGCGCCCCACTGATCGTATGGGTTTAGTTATTTTTTCCGGTGAGAGCTTCACACTTTGTCCCATCACGATTGACCATAACATACTCAAACAGCAAATAGATGGCATCAAAAGCGGGATGTTGGAAGATGGTACTGCTATTGGTGAAGGGTTGGCAACTGCCGTTGACAGAATACGAAAGTCTAATGGCAAGAGCAAGGTCATCATCTTGTTGACGGACGGGGTGAACAATATGGGAAAAATAGGCCCCGAACTGGCTTTGGAAATTGCGAAAGCTTATAAAATACGGGTCTATACAATTGGGGTGGGCACCAAAGGAATGGCACCTTATCCCGTTCCTACACCTTTTGGAATGCAAATGCAAATGCAAGAAGTGCAAATTGACGAAGCATTGCTCCAAAAAATTTCAAAAGAAACCGGAGGTAAATACTATCGAGCTACAGACAATAAATCGCTTGCCACCATCTATGGCGATATTAATAAACTCGAAAAAAGCAAAGTAGAAATCAATTCCTACAAGCGATATGCAGAATTGTTTTTCCCCTTTGCAGCGGCAGCACTATTGTTTCTGAGTATCGAAATACTGTTGCGACAAACCGTTTTTAGAAGCATCACCTAATGGCTTAATGCCTTCAAAAAATGTGTTTTCCGCATCGTTGACATATTTTCTTGATGTGTCGTATTTGATATTTTAAATCTGAAAGAAAAAATAGCGCAACGAGCGCCTAATCGTATTCTTTTACTGCTATATCGGGTTACTTTTGTTTGAAATTAGTATTAAGTAGTGTATCAAGCCATACAAACGGAACAGCAGTTATTAGATGCATTAGCAAATAGTAACCGGCAGGCTACCGAGTTGATTTACCGTCAGCACAGCAAAATAGTCATTGCATGGATTGTTCAAAATGGCGGGGATGCGGTAGATGCAGAGGATATTTTTCAAGAGGCAATGGTCATTTTGTTTGAAAAATCCCAGTCTGCTTCTTTCCGACTTAGTTGCAAAATAGGCACCTATTTATTTGCCGTTAGTAAACATCTTTGGTACAAAAAATGGAAACGTGGGCAACGCACTGTATTGGGCGATGATTTCACACAAGAGAAAGCATACGAAGACGATATTGTAGGACATGAAGAACGGGAGCTGCATTTTGAACAATTAGACCAGGCATTAGATAAAATAGGAGAGCCGTGCAGAACGTTATTAAGAGCATTCTATATGCAAAACAAAAGCATGCAAGACATTGCTGCGCAGTTTGGATATACCAATGCGGATAATGCCAAAACACAAAAATATAAATGCCTGAATCGGCTGCGCAAACTCTTTTACGAAGCTTGATTCAATTAATAGAACGATCGTGTTATGAATATTTGGGAAACAGCAGAAAAATACCATACCGGTAACCTCAATAGTGCCGAACAGGAAGCCTTACATAAACGAATAGCATCTGACCCCGCTTTTGCCGCCGAGTTTCAAGAACATATCCACCTGCTACAGTCTTTAGAAAACCGCGCCAAGCACAAGCAATTTCGCACCATATTGACCGATATACGCAAAGGTCAATCCGGAAAACAGTCAACGATACGCACTATACCTTTGACCACCCATTATTGGCGCACGGCTGCGGTTGCTGCCAGCATCGCTATCATCACTACGTTATCTACCTTTTGGATGATCAAGCACAGCGATAAACAACGGGTTTCGCAGTATCGTATGCTTCGTAAAGAAATGGAGAGCATCCGTAATTCGCAGAATGCCCTTATCAGCACTGTTAATGACAGCAAGGTATCAGCACCGGTAGTGTCTGCCAGTTTCTCGGGCAGTGGTATTGCCCTCGCCAATAATGGATATTTTGTTACCAATTACCACGTGGTAGAAGGAGCCGACTCGGTATATATGCAAAGCCGTTCCGGTAGCTTTTATAAAGCCAATCTAATCGCATTCGACAAACGAAATGATGTAGCCATTTTAAAGGTAGAGGATAAGAAATTCAACTTCTCTAAAACCGATTTGCCCTACAGCTTTGCCCCCGGAAAAAACAAAATAGGCACCGGTGTTTTCACCCTCAGTTTCCCGGATAATGAGGTAATCTACAACGAAGGTTATATCAGTACCAAGAATGGGTATGAAGGAGACTCATTGCAGTATTTGTTAAACATACCATCTAATCCGGGTTATAGTGGTGCGCCAGTAGTTACTGCAGCCGGTAGCATCATTGGTATTGTTTCTGCCAACAATAATGAAAATACCCTCTCTACCTACGCTATTAGTTCTGCAGCCATTTATGAATTGACCAAAACCTTGCCTATTCAAATAAAACTCCCTAAAACCACGCAGTTGAAAAAACTAAGCCGAGAGCAGCAAATAGAAAAGATAGAACCGTTTACTTGCTCGGTAAAGGTGTACAAAAAATCGTAAGTTGGGTTTTGTTGTGGCTTATAGAGCGGATGCCGCCGGTAAATTGATTGCCTCGCCCTTTAGATGATATCTTAGTTAGTGCTCATGCATTATGTTGATGTTTCTGATCTAAGAATTATTGAACAGGAACTTTTTCTCCTTTCCTCTAATTATTTCCTATTTCTCCTACAACAATTTACCGACTTGCTTTTCATATTCGTTATCTTGTCTATTTTTGTCGCTTTATTTCGCCAGTAGATTTTTTCAATTTTTATGTACGTACAATATGGGTGTGGGCTCTCGGCGCCCAAAGAATGGGTGAACTTTGATGTATCCCCCACACTGAGAATTCAAAAAACACCTGTCATCGGCAGTTTGTTGAGAAGCCGTTTGAATACTATTTTTCCCGATAATGTACGTTATGGCGATATCTTGAAAGGATTGCCGGTGGCTGATGGTGCCTGCGACGGATTGTACTGCTCGCACACACTAGAGCATTTGGCATTGGACGATTTCAGGCTGGCTTTACGAAATTCATATAAGGTATTGAAGCCCGGCGGCATCTTTCGTTGCATCGTTCCCGATTTAGAATTTGCAGCACGAGAATATATTCGTCAATTAGACAATGGGCAAAAAGAAGCCAGCATCGGATTTATGCACGAAACCTTATTGGGTTATGCTGTTCGCCCCCGTGGATGGAAAGGACTCATCAGTTCTTTTTTTGGCAATGCACATCACTTATGGATGTGGGATGCCCATTCCCTTGCGGAAGAATTACGACTCGCAGGATTTGTGTCCATTCGCCCTTGTTCATACAACGATTCGGAAGATAAGATGTTTACGTTTGTAGAAGATCCATCAAGATTCAATCATGCCGTAGCAATCGAGTGCCGCAAATAAGTTATTTACTTTTGTACTTCAAACCATCAACTAATATTGTCTGTAAAAAAATATTCTAATGAAAAAATATCTTTTGTATGTCGCTACAGGATTGACGTTCGGCTTAGCCGGCTGCTCTAAAGATGGCGAGGGAATCAACCTATTTACCATTGAAGATGATAAGCAATTGGGCTTGCAAGTGAAGCAAGAAATCGATTCGAAGCCATCTGAATATCCCATTCTTTCGAAGACTACGTACGCCGCTGCATACAATTACCTTTATGGTATCCGCGATGAAATATTAGCTGCCGGAAAGGTGACGCATAAAGATGATTTTTTGTGGGAGATGTATATCATCAAAGACGACAATACGCTGAATGCCTTTTGTACACCGGGAGGCTACATATATGTCTATACGGGTTTGATAAAGTACCTCGATAGCAAATCGTCGTTGGCAGGTGTATTAGGACACGAGATAGCCCATGCCGATAAGCGCCACTCCACCGAGATACTCACCAAGCAATATGGTTTGCAAATGATGTTGGATATTGTACTGGGTAAAAATCAAAACGATGTTACTCAAATCTTGTCAGGGCTTACAACCTTGAGTTTTAGCCGCGCTAATGAAACAGAAGCTGATAAATATTCGGTTGTGTATTTGTGTCCTTCGCCCTATCATGCAGATGGTGCTGCTAACTTCTTTCAAAAAATCATCAACCAAGGTGGGAGCAATCCGCCAGAGTTTTTAAGCACGCATCCCAACCCCGACAATCGTGTGCAAAACATACAATCAGAAGCCAGCTCGTTAGGTTGTACCGCTACGATTGATAATACCAAAGACGTTACAGAATACCAACAATTTAAAAACTCCCTCTAAGCACATTGTCGCTGCAGCAAAAAGTTATCGTCATCACAGGAGCCTCTTCCGGTATCGGCAAAGCGTTGGCTACAGCGGCTTTGGCACGGGGTGCTTCGGTTGCTTTGTGTGCTCGTAATCTTCAAAAACTAAGAGAAAGTTTTCAAGAAAATGAGCGTGTATTGTTGTTTCAGACGGATGTGAGTCAGGAAGCCGATTGCAGTCGATTTATTGCTGCCACTGTTCAGCAGTTTCAGCGGATTGATATATTGATAAACAATGCGGGCATCAGCATGAGAGCCCTTTTTGAAGAGGCAGAACTACGTGTATTAAAAGAGCTGATGGACATCAATTTTTGGGGTGCTGTTTATTGCACCAAATATTCCCTTCCTTATATAACAAAACAAAAGGGAGTGATTGTAGGTGTCTCTTCGATTGCCGGCTACAGAGGCTTGCCCGGACGTACCGGATACTCTGCTTCTAAGTTTGCACTACAAGGTTTTTTGGAAGCATTGCGTACTGAGCTTTTGCATACCGGTACCGATGTATTGTGGTTTTCGCCGGGCTTTACAGCTTCCAATATCCGCAATGTAGCTCGGGCTGCTGATGGCAGTTCGCAAGGTGAAACGCCACTACCCGAAGATAAACTCATGAGTGCTGAAACCTCTGCTGCCTTGATGTTGGATGCCATAGAAAAACGAAAACGTACCCTCGTTATGACGCTCCAAGGCAAGGTAACCGTATGGCTCAACAAACTATTCCCCGGCATCACCGACCGCTTGGTGTATCGACATTTCTTAAATGAACCAGGATCTCCCTTGCAAAAAAGAAAACAGCCATAAGCGCTGAGTTGCTACCCAAGACCCATAACTTGAGGTGTCAATTCCATAAAAACTGCACGTATTGTGGCTTTCAAGCCATCGAACGACGGCTTACAGGTTTCCTTTGTAAGTAGCTTTGAGCGAAAATACCATCGGAATTTTATCACCTAAATGTTGAATGCGGTATTTCCCGGGCTCGTACTCATTGGTGTGGTTGAAACAACGATATGGAGAGTAATCGTATTCATCAAAGGAGTTGATTTCAAGCCCGTTTTTTATTAAGCTATTGAGCACCTCGCTGATACCGTGATTCCACATTACGCAGGACTGTGTAATATCGGCATCTTTGTCGGCATAGGTGCCGGTTTCTGTTTCTACAATGGCGCCTGAGTTGTGGTAGGTATAGCTAACGTTTTCAAACTGGTCATCGAACATCCAAACCACCGGATGAAATTCAACAAACACAAATTGACCTCCGGGTTTTAAAAAGTGTGCAATTACGGATGCCCATTTATCCAAATCGGGCAGCCAACCGATGGTGCCATAACTAGTAAAGACAATATCGAATTTTTCGTGCAAGTGAAGGGGTAAATCATAAATGTCGCAGTTGATAAATCGTGCGTTGGATTGTGTTTGTTCGGCAATTTGTCGCGCACTGTCGATGGCTTTGTCGGCTAAGTCAACCCCTGTAACGCTTGCTCCAAGCCGACTTAAAGAGATGGTGTCTTGTCCGAAATGGCATTGTAAATGCAAGATACTTTTGCCCGATACATCGCCCAGTAGCTTTAGTTCAATATCGTTCAACGAAGATTTCCCTTTGAGAAAACTATCGAGGTCATAAAAGTCAGACGTTAAGTGCACGGCTGTTTTTTGATTCCACGAGGCGCGGTTGATGGCTAAATAATTTTCAGCATGGTTCATAGTGATGTGTGCATGTTTAAGTAGTGCGTAATATTTTTTCCATTTTTTTTCCTTTGGCTAATTCATCTACCAACTTGTCTAAATACCGTGCATTCCTTGTTAGTTCGTTATCGATTTCTTCTATCCGATAACCACAGATGACACCGGTAATCAAGGAGGCATTGGGGTGCAGTTGGGCGCGCTCAAAAAATGTTTGAAAGGTTACTTTTTCGGCAATCAATGCTTGCAGTTGGGTTTCGTTGAATCCGGTCAGCCATTCGATCACTTGGTGCAATTCGGCACGGGTTCTGCCTTTGCTTTCTATTTTTGTAATATAGTGCGGATAGACGGATGCAAACGTCATTCGTGCGATTCGTTCGTTATGTTCCGGGGTGGTTTTCATCTCACTTCAGTTTCTCTAATTTTCCTTTTCGTTTTATGAGGTTTTTGTAATCCCATTGAATAGTGGTGGCTTTTTGCAACCAGCGAATCATATCGTTTTCAGAAATCGTATTAGGGCTTTGAAAGAAGATTGATGCATCTTTGAATTTCCCACCCACTACGTTCAAAGCGGGTTCATCAAAGTCGGCACCACTCCAAAACATCAATCGAATACCTTTCTTTTGTTTGCTGTAGCCTACAATCGGATTACCGTCGATAAACCATACCGGATGTGCATGCCATATTTTGCTTTCGGCGCCCGATAAATGGGTATCGATGATGGTGGCGAGTAGCTGACATATCTCGGTATCAGTGGGCGATTGCTGGAGGTTGTATGTACGTATCTCTTCGTTCATAGGACGAAAGCTGTTGGGTTTGATGGAAGTGGTATGATAGCTTCGTTTGAATGTCTCTAAATGTACGAGGAATTTGTTTTTATACCATTCAGTAGCGATGTGCCTTTCGTTTTGTTTAAAGGAAGCTACATCGTATTTCTACCGATGAACGGAGCGTCGCAACGATGCTTCATAGCAGCACCAAGGCGACACCTATCAAAAAAAATCGCAACAATTACAGCTTAAAGCCAAAGGTAAGGGCAATGTTGTTATGCCGGTTTTTCATAGTGGCTGTGGGCACTAATATATTCGGCAGTGTATAGGGTTGCTCTGTTTCGGTGAATCGGGTGTGCATCCATCCGAAGTCCACAAATAGATTGTCCACACGATAACCTAATCCGCCGGAGATGCTGGTACGGTTCATCTTTGAGGTGCTGTTTTGATAAGGGCTTCCATAAAACCCATAGCCGGCTCTCAAGTATATTTGATTGATATGCCCTTCGGCTCCAATACGGAAGTTGCCGGTGGTTTTTGTGATGTTTTTAATGTCTTGATTGCGCTGGTTTTGCTCTTGTGAATAATCGCTGGAGAAGCCCAAACGTGCAGAGGAATAATCGACTAATTCGTAATCGGCAGTGAGGAAGCCATGCTTGCCCATCATGGTTGTAGCGCTGAACACGGCGCGCCATGGTGTGCGAATGGTATAGTCGAAATTGTTGGTGGGGGCTTTGATGGTGGTGATGGGTCCGGGATTATCTAAACCGGGGTAGAAGGTTTGCTTGTATTGTTCGGTATTGGTGGTGATACTTTGGTTGTACACATCCGACATGGCCAGCCAAGTGGGGGTGTGTAAGGCTACGCCGATGCGCATCCAATCGGTAGGCTTGTAGATAGCGCCCAGCTTCAGCACAAAGCCAATGCCCGAAGATTGTAGGTCTTCGCTATAACGAAAGGCTTGGAAGTAATTATTGGCATTGCCTGAAGCATCTACTTCTTCAAAATAGTTCTTACGACGATAGTTTACAATAGGTATGCTTACGGTAGCGCCCAACATGAGTTTCTCTTGGTAATTGCCGCCCAGTGAAAAAGCAAGCTCATTCATGCTTCCACGCTCTTGCACATTGCGTTTTTGATGCAAGTCGGTGGTGGCTTCGTATGGCAAGGCAAAGTAGCCGAGGCTGTCTTTGTCGAGTAAAAATGAATTGTAACCCAAGTAAGCGAGGGAGCTGCTGTTGTTGAGGTTTTCCGGATGGTCTATGGCATCGTTGAGAAATACCTGACTAAAGCTCGTATTCTTATTGAGACCACTATAGGTATAATCTCTGTTGAAATCGGCAAGGCGATTGACACCGATAGCAAACGAAATAGCTTTCCAATCACTTGTTTCGTAGCGCTTGCCCCTTGGTGTTTGTGTAAAAACAATTCCGATATTATTGAAGTTAAAACGAGTGGTGTTGACGTCGTTGGTTTCATTCAAGTAGCTGCCGGAATAACTATTGGCTTTTAAGGATGGTGTAAACATCATCTCTGAACGACGATAGATACCTATGCCTGCGGGATTGATGCTGATGGAAGTAAAGTCGCCACCGATGGAACCAAGGGCATTGCCAAAGCCCAGTGCACGTGCCGTACCGGAGGGCTGAATGAGGGAATAGCGCAGCACATCGCTGGCGTCTTGAGCAAAGGTGGTAGTGGCAATAGTGCTTGCGGTAAGGGTAGTAAGGGTTATGAATCGAACGAATCTGAGAGTGGTCATGGTGCGAAAATGGTTTAGAAAGATTGTTGTATTATAGGGTGCATATTGGTGATCTAGTAAAGATAGTTTTTGGGTGAAAGTGAATTGGATTGTGCAATGTACTAAGGGAATCAAAGTGCATTAGGTCAACAGGAACTATTCAAGGCAATTGCCACTATACGGTTGGGTTATGCATTCAAGCGATGCATACGTTACAAGTTGTTATAGCCAAAAGTAACCTGACGAAATGCTATTAGCATACTACAAGTTGCAGATACAACGCTGCTGTTATCTTCTGCCACCAAAACCGCCGTTGCGCATACTACCCCCATTGCTCCCGGCATCATAGCTTCTGGAGGGTGCAGAATAGGAAGGTGTGCTTCTGACAGGTTCGCTGCGTTGGTAGCGGGGTTGCTCTCTGGGGGCTTCATAGCGTTGAGGTACCGATGGTCTATCCGGTTGTGAGCGGATGGGTTGGCTGTTGTTTCTTACCGGAGGATTATCGTTGCCATTGCGGTCGTAGCTATTGTACCTTCTATTGTTGCGAATCTCGTTATCAACTCCTCGTGTATTGTATTCGTTTGTAGCCTCTCTGTTGAAATCACGACGTTCGGGCGATACGGCTCGTGTATTGTTTCTTCCCTCACCGGTCCATCCATTTCTTTCAGGAGCGGAAACTGATCCATTATTCAAATCACGAAACCTGCTACCACGGCTGTCGGTAGCCTCTCTGAGCGGTGCAATACCCCCTTGTGATCCTCTAATGCCATTGCTGCCATTTTGTACCACGGTATTATGCACTACACTATTGTATGAGTTTCTGGGGCCATAGGTAGCACCGGTGTTGGAGGAATTGTTGCCATAGTAGTTTTGATACAAGCCGGAGTAATAACCATTCCAATAGCCACTGTAGTAAGCATTGCAATACGAATTGCCGTAGTAGGGATAATAGTAATAGCTGTTGTACATGGGGTATCCGTACCAAGAGTACCAACTCCAATAAGAACTCCAATAAGGTCCGTAGCCGGTATTCATACCGTAATAGGGACGATTCCAATAGCTCCATCCCCAATAAGGGTCGCTCCAATAGGGGTCGTACCAATAAGGGTTGTAGAAAGAACTGTAGTAGCCTACGCCATAAGCCGGATAGCCAAAGCGACGAATATTCGAAGCATAGTAATAGCTGTTGTCGTAATCATCGTCATACCCTTGGTCGTCGGTGCCATAGCTGCGGTTATAGGATTGGTAGTCGCTGTTATCTTCGTTGTACGGAGCAGCGGAATAATCGTATTGGGCAGCTTGTTCGGCTTGTTTTTTAGCATCTTCTTCCGCACGTTTTTTTTCTGCTTTTTTCTGTTTCTCTATATCCGCGCTATTATAGTAGATGTCGTCCGTATTATTACTTTGTGCCTGAGCTATTCCCAAACATCCGGTCAGTATTATCAGTAGCGTCAGTAGCCGTTTCATTTGGTTTCGTTTTAGTTGTTATTAACTTGATGAAATTACTATTTTTGCGGCAATTAGCCAAACACACAGTAACGAAAACTGTGCCAAAATTATGAGTATTTTAACGTCAAAAGAAACCGATTACGCCCAGTGGTATAACGACCTTATTCTTAAAAGTGGATTAGCTGAGAACTCGGCGGTGCGCGGGTGTATGGTCATCAAGCCGTATGGTTTTGCCCTTTGGGAAAACATGCGTGATGAATTGGATAAACGCTTTAAAGAAACCGGGCATCAGAATGCGTATTTCCCCATTTTCATACCCAAGAGTTTTTTAAGTAAAGAAGCCGCCCACGTAGAAGGTTTTGCCAAGGAATGTGCCGTTGTGACCCACTACCGATTGAAGAACGACCCGGATGGGAAAGGCGTTATTGTGGACCCCGAAGCCAAGTTGGAAGAAGAATTGATTGTGCGCCCTACTTCTGAAACGATTATTTGGAACACATATAAAAACTGGATCCAATCGTATCGCGACTTACCCATACTAGTCAATCAATGGGCTAATGTAGTGCGTTGGGAAATGCGCACTCGTCTTTTTTTGCGTACCGCAGAGTTTTTGTGGCAAGAAGGGCACACCGCACATGCAACAAAAGAAGAAGCCATTGAAGAAACCGAAAAAATGTTGGATGTCTATGCTTCTTTCTGCGAAGAATATATGGCGTTGCCGGTGATAAAAGGCGTGAAGACCGCCAATGAACGTTTTGCCGGTGCCGAAGAAACCTATTGTATTGAAGCCCTGATGCAAGACGGAAAAGCATTGCAAGCCGGTACCTCCCATTTCTTGGGACAGAATTTTGCGAAAGCTTTTGATGTGAAATTTGCCGATAAGGACAATAAAATGGAGTATGTATGGGCAACATCCTGGGGCGTATCTACCCGATTGATAGGTGGGCTGGTGATGGCACACAGCGATGACCAAGGTTTGGTATTGCCTCCTAAGATAGCCCCCTTGCATGTGGTGATTGTACCTATCTACAGCAAAGATGTGGCTGCCAGAGAAAAGATTGATCAATACGCCAAGAATCTTGTGAAAGAACTTCGTAGTAAGGGCATCCGTGTGAAATATGACGATGATGATACGACACGCCCAGGATGGAAGTTTGCGGAATACGAATTGAAAGGCGTGCCGGTAAGAGTAGCACTGGGAGCTAGAGATATGGAACAAAATGTAGCAGAAGTAGCTCGCAGAGATACCAAAGAGAAAATGAGTTTGTCATTAGATAATTTGGCTATATCCATTCAAGAACTGTTGGATACCATCCAGCAAAACATGTATAACAAGGCACTCCAATACCGTAGCGAACACTATACCAAAGTAGATAGTTGGGAGGCGTTTCAAGAAGTACTCAAAACCAAAGGAGGCTTTGTGGCAGCGCACTGGGACGGCACCTCCGAGACGGAGGAGAAAATAAAAGAACTAACCAAAGCTACCATTCGCTGCATTCCGTTGAATAACCCACCCGAAGAAGGAGTGTGTGTATTTACCGGAGCGCCATCTAAACAACGAGTACTTTTTGCTGTGGCATACTAATTTTATGCCCATCGGAATAGTAACGTGGACGGAGTGGGTTCGACGTATTCGGAAGAGTAAATTCATTGGATGTAAATAAAAAAACCTCCTGAGTAAAAATCATCAAATTTTAAATAAACAATAGTACATTAGCATTGCACAATCATATTGTATGGAGTACGAAATAAAGCAGACCGGAAAATTCAAATTTGTAGAAGAAGGAACGGGAGAGCCGCTGGTGCTATTGCATGGACTATTTGGAGCATTGAGTAATTTTAAAGATTTAGTAGAGCATTTCAGGAAAACCCACCGTGTGATTATTCCCATGTTGCCACTGTTCGACCTTAATATTCTAGATACCAGCGTGGCAGGATTGGCTAAGCATGTGCAGAAATTTATTGATGTATTAAAACTAAAAGACGTTCACCTCTTAGGAAATTCTTTAGGAGGTCATGTTGGGTTGGTTTATACCCTCAAACATCAGCAGTTGGTAAAAACATTGATTCTTACCGGCAGCTCCGGATTGTTTGAAAATGGCATGGGAGAGACCTATCCCAAGCGTGGGGATTACGAATACATGCGCAAAAAAACCGAACTTACTTTTTATGACCCCAAAGTGGCTACAAAAGAGTTGGTGGATGAAGTATTCAGTATTGTAAACAACCGCTTAAAAGCCATTAAAATTATTTCTTTGGCTCGTTCTGCTATCAAACACAATTTGGGCGAAGAACTGAAAGATATTCGTGTACCGGTATGTTTGATTTGGGGGAAAAACGATACCATCACGCCACCCATGGTTGCCGAAGAGTTTCATAAATTATTACCCACTTCCGAACTGTATTGGATAGATAAATGCGGACACGCTCCTATGATGGAAGTGCCGGATGAGTTCAATATTATTTTAGAAAAATTCTTGTCGGAGCATAAGGGTTAATGATTCCTATATAACGACGTACTAAATAATTTTTCCCTTCTCAGAAAGAAGCGGCAAAAAATTTGCTTTATGATTTAGTTCATAGATTTGCCACATGATTATTCGACAATTGATAGACCCTTCCGTACCCACACTTTCGATGGCGGATACCGGAACGAGTGCCTTGGCGTTGATGGAGCAACACCAGTTGCACCAATTGCCATTGGTAGGCGATGAGGTCTATTTGGCATTGGTAGATGAAGACGATATACGTGCATGGGAAACTCCGGAACAACCCTTGTCCAATGCCGATTTTTTAGAAAAAAAACTAGCCGTACTGGCAGAGGGGCACCCATTTGAAGCACTCCGTATTGCCAATAACAAGGAACTGGATATAGTGCCGGTAATAGACCCTGATGGGCACTATGTCGGAGCCATTACCCTACGACGATTAATGCAATATATTACTGAAAGTAGTGGCATAGATAACCCGGGTGGTATCATCATTTTAGAAGTAGCTCCACGTGATTACAACCTTTCCGAAATAGCCCGTATATGCGAAAACGAAGAGGTAAGCATTTTGAGTTTGCAGTTACACTCAGTAGCAGATGGTAGAATAGAGATAACCTTAAAGACCAATCGAACCAACATCACCGCATTAGCTAATGCTTTCGAGCGGTACGGGATGCAGGTAAACGAAGTATATACCGAGCACCATGATCTAGACGATATCAAAGAACGATACGGCTTGCTGATGAATTATATCAATATGTAACCGTCCTTCTCCAGTTTTTCATTTTTATTAGACCATTTGTAACGATAAGATGATTGCAATAGACCAAGTACTCCTGAGTGATGAAGTAGTAGAGCGCCATTTCGTATGCGACCTGCAACGATGCAAAGGAGGCTGCTGTGTAGATGGAGATTGCGGCGCACCTATTAATGAAGCCGAAGCAAACACCATTGCTGCTCTTTACCCCAAAATGAAACACCTGTTGCCGGATACCTCCATCATTGAAATAGAAAAACAAGGTACTCACGTAACCGACGATGAATATGGATTGGTCACACCAACAATTGGTGGTGGCATCTGCGTATATGCTTATGTGGACGACCAGCAAGTGGTGAAATGCGCTATCGAAAAGGCTTGGAAGGAGGGTATCACTGATTTTCAAAAGCCCATCTCTTGCCACCTGTTTCCGATTCGAATCAAAGAAGCTGAGGGATATGATTTGGTAAACTATGAACCCAGAAAAAAACTCTGCGCTCCGGCTTGCAAGTTGGGCGATAAATTGAAAGTGCCGGTTTATGTATTTCTGAAAGACGCCATCGTACGAAAGTATGGAATCGAATTTTATGAAACCTTATCGGCAGTAGCAGATAAAATGCAGAAAGATGCGGAACATTAAAAGAATTGTTCTACCACCAATCCATAAGAGATAATCATATTTTCTCGCCGAGTGCGAGTAATTTTATTATAGCTAAAACTGGCATTGCAGCTGAGCCATTTCAATAGTTTTATATCAATACCGGAAGTGCAGCTAATGATAAAATCATCTTTGATACTTAAAGAGGGTTGGTAGTATCCCATGACGTTAAACGATAGGATGGGAGGTAGTTTCACGCGACAATTAATGCGCAAAGAATTTCGATATGTTTCATAGATGGCAGGCGCTGTTGCTTCTTTATTGATATGGCTGTACTCATACAAGATACCATCACTTATACTTAGCATGATGTTCTTATTGTTCCAAATTCGGTATGCTATACCAACGCCGGATTGCCACTGCTGCCGTACACGCAATGAGTAGCTGGAAGTGAAATTGGCAAATCCCCAATAGTAAAAATTGGGAAAGGTTTTATTCAAATTAAACTCCAACCCGGAAGTAAAATCGTTATTGGTAACGGCGGTGGTGTTTCTGCCATATACCCATTTCCCGTTTGCGTTCAAGGAAGTTTCTTTACGCTCCAATCGAAATAGAATACTGTTGTTGAATAAAAATTGCCGCGTATCGTTGGTGCGGTTGTAATTGCCGGTAGTGGTCAATCGTAGTTGATGGTGAATGCTATCGTTCAATTGTGCTAATCCTGATGGGCAACATAAGATGATTCCCCAAAAAACAAAAATAGCAATAGGGTTGAAAGACGATATCGCTACTGGCTTCAAAACAGCATTCCTACTGTGACGCTTTTCAAAAGCAACAACGATATGGTATCGGTAACGTCTCATTGTTTATGGGCAGCATCCATATTCAAGCATCATTTCGGCTTATGTATTTGAAAAGATGTTTTATGGCATGTTATTTTATCATAAAGATAAATTCATAAACCTGCTGTTGTCTCGACACTGCTTAATAATTGCTCCTTCGAAAAGGGCTATGGTTATTCTTCTTTTTTCTCGTACAATTTTTCTTTACTAGTAACAGATACGACGGTACCTTCTTTGAGCAAACGTGCTATGGCGCCATACGGAGCTACCACTACTTTTTCTCCTTTCTTTATTCCATCAGTTATTTGAATGAATTGATTGTCCTGCAACCCGGTTTTTACATCTCTCAAAACTACTTTTTTGTTTGCTTCATTATATACAAAAACCACCTGACGAACAGCTCTATTTTTATCTTCTTTATGGTTCTTCACACTATCCGGATAGTCGCGCGTCGTAACAGCGTTCACCGGTACCGATAAGGTTTGGCGTACTTTTCTAGTTTGTATCTCTACGGATGCCGACATGCCCGGTTTAAATGGAAATTTCTTGTTGTTGTCCAACAAACTACTATAACTCTGTGGAAGTATGAGGATATGTACAGTATAGTTGGTTACCTGATCCGTATTGGCAGACTGCAAGGCGCTGCCCGTGCCGGTGCTGGAAACAGCTATTTGGGAAACTACACCGGTAAAAGGTGTGCTACGGTAAGCATCAGCTTCGATGAGGGTCGTATCGCCCAACTTCACTTTGGCAATATCCGTTTCACTCACATCCACTCGTACTTCTATCCGACTGAGATCTGCAATAGTGAGCAAATTAGTTCCCGCCATCTGAGCGGTTCCTACTACTCTTTCCCCCAGTTTTACATGGAGGGCAGAGATAACGCCCGTAGTGGGGGCAGAGATGATAGTTTTGCGAAGGTTGGCTTCTGCTTGTGATAAATTGGCAGCCGCTCCTTTCACCCCATATTGTCCCCCCTGTACATTGGCTAAGGCTGCTTCGTAAGAGGCTTTGGTGGTTTTGTAATTGCTTTCAGATTGCTCCAATTCTAAAGTAGAAATCACTTTTTCGCGATGCAAGGTTTGGTTGCGCTCGTAGTTCAGTTTGGCTAATTCATATTGCGCTTTCATCTGCTTCACCATTTCTTGTGAGTTGGAAACACCTGCCCTGCTTTGTTGCACTGCGGCTTCTGCCTGGTTGACCATTGAAGAATAAATGACCGGATTGATTTTTAACAACAAGTCGCCTTGGCGCACCGTGTCTCCTTCTTTTATGGGCAAGGCAATGATTTCTCCGCTCACCTCCGGGCTGATGGCTACTTCTGTTTCCGGATATATTTTCCCACTTGCCGTTACTGTTTCTATAATGGTTTGTTCACTGGCAGCTTCTACGGCGACCTTAATGCCATCATCGCCAGATTGGGTAACCATTACAGTTAGCAGAATAAGGACAACTAATGCTCCGGCTATCCACCACCATAGTTTTTTATTTCTCATTAATGCGTATGTTTTGTCGTCTTGAAATAATGAAAAGCATTGTTCTTTGCTACTCATTTATCTACACTTGCAACTACCGTAGTATAAACGAAATGAAGCGAGTGCATGACCTTTAATTGCTTTACGTTTGCAATATTATTTCATTATCCTGAATTTGTAATTGAAGTATTTTATGGTTAGAAAAGTAGTAGCAGCAACCATTATTATCATTGTTCAATATTGCGAAATAATTAAACCCTCCTTACATTTTCCCGAAACTTCATAATACCTTTACCGCCGATGAAAAGAGATTTCTCAAAAAAGCGCGATAGTCAACCGAATTCAAAAGATACAACCAACAAGAAATCGGAATTCCCGTCGGATAAGAAAAGAAGTTATAACAAGCCCAACCACCCTTCGGCAGGTTATAAAAAAGCGGATAACCCTACATCCGATTTTAAAAAGAAAGATTTCGGGAAGCCTCGTACCGGTAGTGCGGACAAACCTTATGGTGCTGGTGCAACGGAAGGAAGTGAAAGAAAATGGGGACCTCAAAGAAAAGACAACAACCGTTCTACATCTTATAAAGAGGGTAGGAATGAAAGGGTTGCTTTCGAGCAAAAAAAAACATACTTACGAAATAAGGATGATAAGAAGCCTTTCCGAAATGAGGATAGAAGATCGAATAAAACCACTGATGGAAAAGAATTTGGCGCCGAAAACAATTTTGAAAACAAGCATCCCAAGAAGCCTTACAACCGCCAAGAGGGTAGCGTAAAACCTCCTAAAAAAACGTACCCATCCAAAGAAAACAAGGAATCGTTACCACCAAAGCAGCAGCAGCCAACTTCCATAAGTGCCAAGCCCATTGAGGCTCCTATGACTCTCAATAAGTACATTGCCCATAGTGGGGAATGTAGTAGAAGAGATGCTGCAGAGTTGGTAAAACAAGGAAAGGTACGGGTCAATGGTGAACTGGTATTAGAGCCGGGGCATCGAGTTTCGCCGGGTGATATCGTATCCCTATCCGGGAAAAAAATGACCCCACAGAAAAATTTAGTGTATGTATTGTTGAACAAACCCAAAGGATACATTACCACTACAGAAGACCCACAAGAAAGAAAAACGGTGATGGAACTTGTTGCCAACAGCGGTGTTGACAGGCTGTATCCCGTTGGCAGGCTCGACCGCAATACCACCGGACTGTTGTTGTTGACCAACGATGGCGCTTTGGCACATCGCTTATCGCATCCTAGTTACAATATTCGAAAAGTATATCACGTCACCTTAGATAAAAACCTCTCAAAAACCGACTACGAGAAAATATTTAAAGGTGTAGAATTAGAAGACGGCATCGCACAGGTGGACGAAATTGCTTATTTGGAAACACGCCATGAAATAGGATTGGAGATACATAGCGGTCGCAATCGTATTGTACGGCGCATTTTCGAAAGCTTGGGTTATGTGGTAGAAAAACTAGACCGTGTTACCTATGCAGGGCTAACCAAGAAAAACCTCCCTCGCGGAAAATGGCGCTTTTTAGATGAAAAAGAAGTCATCTATTTGAAGCACTTCAACAAACAATAGTTTCGGCGAAAAAAGAATTAAATTAGTGTACACTATCGCAACAGTCGGCAACGGTTGTTCATAAATCCTATGCGTACACCTATTCATTCGTTCTTCCGATTCAGCACCACTGAAAAATGGGGAATTGCGGCTTTGATTGTAGTAGCCGTTTTGTTGCTTGCATCACTCTGGTTGATGCCATATTGGATTAATCAAGAAAAGCTGCTACAAGAAGATACCGTCTTACAAGCCGCTTGGATGGCTTATAAAGACAAACAACAATTGCCTGAAGAAGAAAAGAATACCCAACTCTCACCTCCCCGAAAATTAGTTGCATTCGACCCCAATGTATTGGATAGCGCTGGTTTTATCGCATTGGGGCTACGAGCCAAACAAGTTCACTTGCTGCTCAATTGGCGGAGGAAGGGAAAAGTGTTTTATAAAAAAGAAGATTTTCAAAAACTATATACCCTTTCCGAAACGCAGTATCAAGAGCTGGCGCCGTACATAGATATTGCAACGACTAATTCCACTCCGGGAAAGACAACCTTTCGCTATGACCCTGAGCCGGAACAAGTAGATGTAAACACTGCAGACATGGCTACTTTGGTGCGTCTGCGAGGCATTGGAACTTTTTATGCACAAAAAATTTTAGACCGAAGAAAGGCACTGGGAGGCTATATCAAACACGAGCAACTATTAGAAGCATACCGATTTCCGGATAGCACTTATGATATGTTGAAAAGGAAATTAATCATTCAACCCTCCGGTGTTCATAAAATAAAACTGAATACCGCCAGTGAAGAAGAACTGAAAGCACATCCTTACATTGGAGCGAAATACGCATCACATATCATTATCTATCGAGAAAGCATTCATCAATTTGAAAAAATAGAACAATTGAAACAGGTTCCGTTGATGAATGAAGAAAATTATCGTAAAATTGCGCCTTATTTAAGTATTGATTAAAAAATACTCCTATGAATTTTGAATACACTGACACGCAGCTTGAGATTGCAAACATGATTCGTGATTTTGCCAATAAACATATCCGTCCTCAAATGATGGAGTGGGATGAATCACAAACCTTTCCGGTAGAAGTATTCCACAAACTCGGCGAGTTGGGATTGATGGGCGTTTTGGTTCCCGAAACATACGGTGGTAGCGGTATGAGCTATTTTGAGTACGTAACAGTCGTAAGTGAAATTGCTAAAGTATGTGGCTCCATCGGATTGTCAGTTGCTGCACACAACTCATTATGCACCGGACATATTCTTTATTTCGGTAGTGAAGAGCAAAAGAAAAAATACTTACCCAAACTTGCTACCGGCGAATGGATAGGCGCTTGGGGGCTTACAGAAGCCAATACAGGTAGCGACTCAGGCAATATGAAATGCACCGCCACAAGAGATGGCAATGATTGGATATTGAACGGAACAAAGAACTGGATTACGCACGGAAAAACAGGTAATGTAGCCGTGGTATTAGCACGTACCGGTGAGCCTCGCACCCGCAACAATGTGACCGCTTTTATAGTAGAAAGAGGTACACCGGGTTTTAGCGCCGGTAAAAAAGAAAATAAATTGGGCATGCGTGCCTCAGAAACTACAGAGTTGATATTTGATAATTGTAGAATCTCAGATGCACAACGCATGGGCGAAATAGGCGATGGTTTTAAACAAGCGATGAAAGTATTGGATGGTGGTAGAATATCCATTGCGGCTTTATCATTAGGTATAGCAAAAGGTGCATATGAAGCGGCTTTGAAATACTCGAAAGAGCGCCATCAGTTTGACCAGCCCATTGCTAACTTCCAAGCCATTGCCTTTAAACTGGCAGATATGGCTACCAAAATAGAAGCAGCAGAGCTACTCATTTACCAAGCAGCAGACCTTAAAAACAAAGGGCTGAAGATGACCAAAGAAAGTGCCATGGCAAAATATTATGCATCTGAAGTATCGGTTCAGGTATCTACTGATGCCGTTCAGATCTTCGGTGGCTATGGATATACTAAAGATTTTCCCGTTGAAAAATACTACCGTGATAGTAAGTTGTGCACCATTGGCGAAGGCACCAGCGAGATTCAGAAATTGGTTATTTCCAGAGATATTCTTAGTTAAGCAAAAGACATTATTGTTTTCAGATGATCAATACGATAAAGAAGATTATTTATAAGTCTTTGGGGCAAGAGCAATACCTGAAAACATTACACCGTCTTTTTTTCATGGCTTATAAATCGGGTTATCTAAAAAAGGACCCGGTTTATAAGTATCATTATTATGCTCAACAACTCATACAGCCTACCGATGTAGTAATAGACATGGGAGGAAATTTGGGTTACTTCACCCGCATTTTTGCAGCGTTGGTACCGCAGGGACGCGTCATTGCTATCGAGCCCGTAGTACCGTTCTTTCGTACGTTACAATGGGCGGTGAGAGGGCATTCCAATGTAACCTTATACAATTATGCATTGGGTACCGAAGAAAAAAACATTCAAATGTCGGTGCCTAAAAAATTTGGTTATTTGAGAACCGGTTTAGCCAGTGTAGCGGATGAACATATTGCTGCTGAGGACAATTATTTATTCGATGTGCAAATGAAGAAAGCATCGGTATTGCTAGCCGACTTGCCTCACATTCATTACATCAAATGCGATATAGAAGGCTATGAAGAATACGTGTTGCCGGAGATGCGCTCCATCCTCGAAAAACACTTGCCCATCTTACAAATAGAAACCTGGGGCAAACACAAACAAGCAGTAGATGCACTGATGCTTTCATTAGGCTATCATAAGTATATCCTCGAAGAAGGCAACCTTAAGCAACTGCCGGCTGTAGAAAACGATATCGTTTCAGGCGACTACTTATTCATACATCCTACCTCGCCGCACGCACCTAAAAGGTAGTTGATAGCTTCCAAAGTATTACTGTTAATTACGTGTGAGTAAGTTTCTTTTACTTATAACCCTATATGTTTTTTCCTTTCTAATTTCTATATTTTTGAGAAAACACGATAGCTATGATGGACGATGATTTTTTCGATGAGGAATTCTACCCGATTGATGAATTGCTCAGACGATACGAGAAAGTAAAAAGTGGTGAGGCTTCTTTCATGATGCAAGAAGAGGAGTTCGAACAGATTATTGAATACTATTTTCAAGGCAGCGTGGAAGAGCAAGCATTACTAGCTTGCGATATTGCCCTTACCTATTATCCTTTCTCGGTTGATATACTCTTGCTGAAAGCAGAGATATTGACACAGGCACAAAAGTATGGTCAAGCATTAATAGTATTGGATGAAATAGACCAATTAGACCAGACCAGTTTAGATGCCGTATTGCTGCGTGCTGATGTGTACCTGAGCCAATATAAGTACGACCAAGCAGCTGCATTGCTGGAAAAAAAATCCAGCGACTTTAGTGGTAAAGACAAAGCAGAGCTTTTATTGGAGTTGGCTGATGTATATGATGAGGCAGAAGATTTTGAAGCGGTTTTCGACACCTTGAAAAGAGTGGTGAAAATTGAACGCCGGAGTGAAGAAGCTCTTCAGAAACTATGCTTCTGGGCCGACTTCACTAACAGAAACGAAGAGAGTATTACCATACATACTGCCATTACCGATGAAGACCCGTATAATGCCTTAGCATGGTTCAATCTGGGCTCAGCCTATCAAAGTGAAAAGCTGTATGAGAAAGCCATCGATGCGTATGAATTTTGTGTAGCTATTGATGAGAAATTTGAGTTTGCTTATCGCAATATGGCAGATGCCTTCATGCGGCTCAAATGGTTTGAGAATGCTTTAGAAGTACTGGAGAAACACCTTGAAATAGCAAAGCCCGAAGATGTTATCTACGAAGCCATGGGCTTTTGTTATGAAAAGAAAAAGGATTTCTCGAAAGCGCGTTATTGCTACCGTCAAGCATCGCAACTTAGTCCCGAAGACGATAGTATTTTTTATAAAATAGGTGAAACCTACACCCGTCAAAAGCAATGGGAGAAAGCCGTAAAAGCTTATTCGGTAGCCCTGCATCTCAACCGTGAGAACGCATCGTATTGCATGGCTATTGGAAATTGCCTGATGGAAATGGACGTGAAAAATGAAGCTTTGATTTGTTACTTAAATGCGGTTCGTTTGAAGCCTAATAACAAAACCACTTGGGTCGCTTTAATAAAAGGACTTTACTTATCCGGGTTTTATGATGAGGCGCTCACGCAAATTGAACTAGCAAGAGAAAACTGTGACGACAAACCTGATTTTAGATACTTGCAAGCAGCTGTACTTTTTGAAATGGGCAAAACCAAAGAAGCCTTGTTGCATTTAGAGACGGCACTGAGCGGTGGTTTGAGCAAATTGAAAATGTTTATGGAGCTGAATCCTGAAAATCTGAAACGCACGGCAGTCAACGATCTTATACACCAATATAAGAAAAAATAGCAAGCTTATTTGTGAAGGCAATATGGTATTACTACTCTTATTACCACGAAATTTCCTTCACGTAAACCCATACTTAATACAGCATAACAAAAGCGGACGAATATATTCGTCCGCTTTTGTCTGTTCGCTTGTATAACCTTCAGTATTGCTTAATATTTCTGCAATAAGATATTGGCAGTTGCTACTACGCCTTCTTGTCGTCCTATAAAACTCAATTGCTCTGTGGTGGTAGCTTTGATAGAAACATCTTCTGCTGAAAGGTGTACGATACGGGCAATGGTTTCTTGCATCTGAGAAACGTACGGCTTTATTTTGGGTGCTTGCAGTAGCAATGTAGAGTCGATGTTGACCAACCAATATCCTTTTTCACGCACCATGTTATAGCACCGGCGTAGCAATACTTTACTATCTATATTTTTGTATGCCGGGTCGGTATCGGGAAAGTGTAGCCCAATATCGCCTAACCCTACAGAACCCAACAATGCATCGCAAATAGCATGTAGCAATACATCAGCGTCGGAGTGCCCCAAGCAGCCTTTGGTATGAGGTATCTTTACACCTCCCAACCATAAATCTCTTCCTTCTACTAATTGATGAAAGTCTATTCCTTGACCTATTCTGTATGACATAACTTGCAATTTAAGAAAAAATTACCCGAAGGGTGTTATATCCCTTGGTAAACGTACTTTTTTATCTTTTTGTTGAGGAATGTATGGTAAACGTTCTTGTTTCTTGTACTAATTCTTACAACATTAAACCGTGGTCTTTGGCGGTATCTTGCGCTAGCTCATAACCGGCATCGGCATGTCTGATAACACCCATAGCCGGGTCGTTGTGTAACACGCGGCGAAGACGCTCTTCGGCTTCCTGCGTGCCATCTGCTACAATGACCATACCGGCATGCAACGAATAACCCATACCCACGCCGCCTCCATGATGGAAGCTCACCCAACTGGCGCCACCGGCTGTATTGATTAATGCATTTAATATAGGCCAGTCGGCAACAGCATCACTACCGTCTTTCATCGCTTCGGTTTCTCTATTCGGAGAGGCTACAGAGCCGGTGTCTAAATGATCGCGACCAATAACAATGGGTGCTTTCACCTTGCCTTCTTTCACTAAATCATTAAATAGTTTTCCTGCCTTTTCTCGTTCGCCCATTCCCAACCAGCAAATGCGTGCCGGAAGCCCTTGGAAGGCAATCTTGTCTTTGGCCATGTTTAGCCAGCGGTGCAATCCGGTATTGTTGGGGAATAGCTCCATAAGCGCTTTGTCGGTAGTATAAATATCTTCGGGGTCACCACTCAGCGCCACCCAACGGAATGGGCCTTTCCCTTCACAGAAGAGGGGACGAATGTAAGCCGGTACGAAACCCGGGAAATCAAAGGCATTAGTAACACCTCGCTTGTCGTGGGCTTGACCGCGCAGGTTATTACCATAGTCAAAAGTAATGGCACCGCGTTTTTGCAGTTCCAGCATTTGTCTTACATGCTTTGCCATCGTATCCAATGATCGTTCACTATATGTTTTCGGGTCGTTTTGACGGAGGGATGCAGCTTCTGCTACGCTGAGTCCTTCAGGGAAATAGCCAATCAACTCATCATGTGCTGATGTTTGGTCAGTGAGGGTATCGGGAGTAATATTTCTATCCAACAAACGTTGCAGCAAATCCACCACATTACAAACCACTCCTATGGAAATAGCTTCCCCCTTGGCTTTGGCATCGAGCGCCATGTCAATGGCTTCATCAATGTTGTGGCTCATCTTGTCGATATATCTTGTATCTAATCTTTTTTGCACACGCCATTCTTCCATTTCGGCGGCCAAGCAAACCCCTTCGTTCATGGTGATGGCCAATGGCTGAGCACCACCCATACCACCTAAGCCGGCTGTAACATTGAGCGTACCTTTCAAAGAGCCGTTATAATGTTGGTTGGCTAAAGACAAATATGTTTCGTAAGTGCCTTGTACGATGCCTTGTGAGCCTATATATATCCAACTTCCGGCAGTCATTTGCCCATACATCATCAGCCCTTTAGCTTCCAGTTCACGAAAGGTTTCCCAGTTTGCCCAACGACCTACTAAGTTGGAGTTGGCGATGAGCACACGAGGGGCATCTTTATGCGAACGCAATACACCAACGGGCTTTCCGCTTTGCACCATAAGGGTTTCGTCCTCTTGCAGGTTTTTCAGACATTCCAAAATCTTGTCAAAACTTTCCCAATTGCGGGCGGCTTTTCCGATACCACCATACACGACCAAGTCTTCGGGACGCTCTGCCACTTCGGGGTCGAGGTTGTTTTGTATCATGCGAAAAGCAGCTTCGGAAACCCAGTTTTTGCAATGCAATTGGTTGCCGGTTGGCGCTTTGATAATTCGTTTTGTTGAGCTATTCATGGAATGATGTTATAAAGATTTTTGAAGTGTTGGTGATAGAGCCGTTTCCGGTATTCCTAAATTACTATATTATTTTCCCACTATTACTAAAGTGTAGTCCTTTTTCCCTTTTTGAAACAGCAGGTATTTTTGATTGAGCAAATCGGATGCTGCAATCTGGTGTTCGGTAGCGGTCACCTTTTCTTTGTTGATGCTAAAGCCGCCGCTTTGTACCATCTTGCGTGCTTCACCTTTGCTGGCAAAGATTTTATGCTCCGCTAAAAATCCCAGTAAGTCAAACCCGCTCTCAAGTACGCTCTTGCTGCAATGCACTTGCTTCACTCCTTCCATTACTTCCAGCAACTGTTTTTCGTTTAATGTGCGTAGTGTATCAATGGCGGCATTACCAAACAATATTTCTGAGGCTTGTTGTGCAAAGATTAAATCTTCTTTGCTGTGTACCATTTCGGTAATCTCTTCTGCCAATGATTTTTGTACCAGTCGCAAGTGGGGTGCGGTTTTATGTTCGGCTATCAATGCTTGCAATTCTCCTACCGGTTTGAAAGAGAAGCGCAGGATTAATTGCTCGGCATCTTCGTCTTTAAGATTCAACCAAAACTGATAAAATTGATAAGGAGAAGTACGTTCTCTATCCAACCAAATAGTGCCGCTCTCGGTTTTCCCAAATTTGCCACCATCACTTTTGGTAATTAATGGACTGGTAAGTGCAAAAGCCTCACCACCACACATACGGCGTATCAATTCGGTGCCGGTTACGATATTGCCCCATTGGTCGGCACCACCCATTTGCAGTTTGAGTCCTTTCTCTTTAAAGAGATAGTAAAAGTCATAACCTTGTATTAGTTGGTAAGAAAACTCAGTGAAGGAAAGCCCTGTTTCCATGCGGGTTTTCACCGAGTCTTTCGACATCATGTAGCCCACTGTAATATGCTTACCTACATCTCTTATGAAGTCTAAAAACGTATAGTCTTTCAACCAATCGTAGTTGTTTACCATTACGGCTGCATTCGCTTTAGTCGGGTCGAAGTCTAAAAATTTCTCAAGTTGCTTACGAATGCCTTCGCAGTTTTTGTCAATCGTGGCACGGTCCAGCAAGTTCCGTTCGGCTGATTTGCCGGTGGGATCGCCTATCATACCGGTCGCACCTCCCACAAGGGCATAGGGCTTATGACCGGCAAGTTGAAGCCTTCTTAATAAGGTTATTTGAAGCATGCTTCCTACATGCAAGCTATCTGCCGTTGGGTCGAAGCCGATGTATCCGGCTGTCATTTCTTTGTTTAATTGCTCTTCAGTGCCGGGCATCACATCATGCACTAGTCCGCGTTGCTGTAGCTCCTTTACAAGGTTCATCCGAAAAATATAATTTGCCGCAAAAGTAATAGGTTTTTGGCTTCCTTCGGGGTTAAATAATAGCCAAGTGTTCGTAACGTACGGAAGGTAATATACAATTTGCAACTACCATTTCAGTTGTTCCATTTGCTTAAAAAATGTTTTCTCCTGCTTCCCGATTTCCATGAGCAATTCGCTGAGCTCATCATAAGATACCCGGTCGGAGTTGCGGTTTTTCATTTGACGAGCGGCACTATAAGCGAAGTTGCGCCACTGGTCGCCGATAGCGGTGAGTTCTTGTGATTTTTCTCGCAAATCATCTCGTTTCAAAAGGGTATCTGCTTCTTCTAAAAAGGCAGCATGAAGGTAGCGAAAACCAGCGCCGCCAGTGCCTATTTCCTCTTGCATCCGAATGATGTTGCCCAAGTACAAAGCCGCTTTTCGGGGAGGCAATTGCTGTGGGTATTTTTTTATTTTCTTTGCTAAAAGAAAGATGGCTTTATTACCAAACCACGGTAGTGGTGGCGATAGCATAAAGAAATTGGTTTGCTTAATACCTTGTTGAATGGCTTTTGCAAAATTTACTTCTTTGGGGGATTGGGTAATGTAGTACATCATTCCATTTGGCTCCGGTGTGCCTTTCGCAAAACGGGCGTTGGCAAGGTCTTCGGGTGCTATTTGGGTGGTTTCTTCCATCACCGGGTCGCTGATGAGATATTGGTTTCCTTCTTTGCCATACGATACCAAATTGTGTGCATTGAAATGAAAACGAAATGCCTCCGGAAGGTAAGGGAGATAATAAACGCTACTCAACATCCCAACCGGCTTTCCTTGAGCCAATACTTGGTCAAGTGCTCGCATGGCTTTTTCTCTGGTGCGAAATTTTTCTTTATGAATAGTAATACCCAATCGCTCGGTGACCCGTTTGAAAATAGCACCCGGCCAGGTTCTGAAGGTAGTGCCCGGTGTGCCGTTGACTTTTACAAAAGGAAGGTGTGCAAAAAACAAACCGGCACCAATGCCAAATGCCAATGGTTCTGAGATGGGGATACCTTCGTGTCCCAATAGGTTGGCGGTAACACCGCTTTCGCAATGGGCGTGTTGATGATGTTGAAAGATATTATGGTTGTTCACGGGGTGGTGTTTGTCCAAAATGGAGAAGTTCTAAAGTAGTAATGCCAAATATTGCTGCGTATTTATCTAAGGTTTTTTGTTGTAGCTTTTTAAAGACAGACGGTTTCATATGGCGTTTTACCTGCCACTGCCATTTGCCCACATAGCGCGCCAATATGGAGATGTCCATGAGTTTTTTTAGCATGAAGTAGGCAATGGGACTCAGCTCGCCCTTCGCTACTTTTTCTGCGGTTTCTTTTAACTCTTCTTCTATAGCTTCCCAAGCTTGCTGAGTCGCAACATGCTCTGCTTCCCAACCGGCAGATTGCACTTCGGTATAATGCCCTTTATTATCGACTGCATAAACGACTTTTTTTATTTTGTCTTTGTCTTTAAAAGGAAGCGCATCTTGTGGCACGTCATTTATATCCATGATTTCTTAAAGGTAATGACCAACATTTATTTTGCAAAAATAAGAGATGAAAGTAGAGTGGTGCTTCAGCAAAGGAGTGTGTAAGAATACGAGTGCTTTAATCATTCAACTATTACATGACGGAGTGTTCAAGTATAGCCTATTGTTCGCTAATATCAGATTTTGTATGGAGATTAATTATTCGTCACTACCATTTCACTCAAGAAAGAATGTACCGCTTCCATACTTTCTATACCATCCGCAATCAACATAAAGTTTTTACCGGTCTGTTTTAATCGGGCTTTGTTGGTGCGTTGTTGAATATACAATAGAATGTGATTGAATACGGCTGATTCAAAATAGGGAGATTCCGGATGGCTGATGAAGTATAGCCGTAGTTGTTTGTTTTTAAGAATGAGCTTTTCAAACCCTAATGTTTCTGCCAGCCAGCGGCAGCGTATGGTGGTATAGAGTGCTTCTACTTGATGAGGTGGTGTGCCAAAGCGGTCTTGTATTTCCGTAATAAATTTTTGAAGAGCAGTTTCATCGGCTACTTCATCCAGTTGTTGGTACAACGACAATCGTTCGGTGATGTTTTCAATATAATCATCGGGGATGAGTATCTCTAAATCGGTATCAATGGTACAGTCGTTTACAAAGTCGTTCTTGCGCTCCAGTTCTTCTTTAAACACTTCTTTGAAATCGGTACTCTTGAGTTCGCGTATCGCTTCGCTTAATATTTTTTGATACATCTCAAATCCAATCTCTGCAATGAAGCCGCTTTGCTCTCCCCCCAATAGGTTACCCGCACCACGAATATCCAAATCGCGTATGGCTATTTGAAAACCGCTTCCCAACTCGCTGAATTGTTCTAATGTTTGCAATCGCTTTCGACTATCAGTAGGCAACGTTGCCAAAGATGGCGCCAGCAAATAACAGAATGCTTTTTTATTGCTTCGTCCCACACGTCCGCGCAACTGGTGCAGGTCGCTGAGCCCAAACTGATGAGCGTTGTTGATAATGATAGTATTGGCATTGGGTATATCCACACCGCTTTCTACAATATTGGTACAACAAAGTACATCATATTTATGTTCTATAAAATTGAAGAGTGCTTCTTCCAGTTTATGCCCTTCCATTTGCCCATGTGCCATGCCTATTTCTATGTCAGGGCACAGACTACGAAGACGAGTAACCATATCCGGCAAACTCTGCACCCTGTTGTGTATGAAATATACTTGCCCACCCCTTTCGGTTTCGTAGTAAATGGCTTCACGTATGAGCAGGTCATCAAAACCGGCAACCTCTGTATGTACCGGCTGTCGGTTGGGAGGAGGTGTGTTCATAATGCTCAGGTCGCGAGCATTCATAAGCGAGAATTGCAAAGTGCGAGGAATGGGCGTAGCAGTAAGCGTAAGCGTGTCCACACTAGCTCGTAATTCCCGTAATTTTTCTTTGGAGGAAACCCCAAATTTTTGTTCCTCATCAATAATCAACAACCCAATATCTTTGAAGGTAACGTCTTTCCCCAACAACGCGTGAGTGCCAATGATGATATCAATTTTCCCTTCTGTCAATCGTTTAATGGTTTCTTTTTTCTCTTTTGATGTTTTAAAACGATTGATATAATCTACAGTGCAAGGAAAATCTTTGAGGCGTTCTTTGAAGGTTTGATAATGTTGGAAAGCCAAGATAGTAGTAGGTACTAATACCGCTACTTGCTTGCTATCTGCTACTGCTTTGAACGCAGCTCGTATGGCGATCTCAGTTTTTCCGAAGCCTACATCCCCGCAAACCAAACGGTCCATAGGAGCCGGAGCTTCCATATCACGCTTCACATCCGCTGTAGCCTTGCTTTGGTCGGGAGTATCTTCATAAAAAAACGATGCTTCCAATTCGGTTTGTAAATAGCTGTCGGTAGTAAAGCTGAAGCCTTGTGAAGCCTTTCGTTTCGCATATAGTTTGATAAGATCGGCAGCGATATCTTTTACTTGTCGTTTAGTTTTGTTTTTTAATTTTTCCCAAGCATCACTACCCAGCTTGTTGACACGCGGTGTAGTGCCTTCTTTTCCGGTGTATTTACTGATTTTATGTAGGGAGTTAATGTTCACATACAGCACATCATTGTCGCGGTAAATAATGCGAATGGCTTCTTGCATATTGCCATTCACTTCTATTTTTTGCAAGCCGCTATACACGCCCACACCATGGTCGATATGGGTTACAAAATCGCCGGGTTGTAACTCCCGTAGTGCCCGCATGGTGATCGCTTTCCCTTTGCTGTAGGCTTGTTTGACCTTGTATTTATGGAAACGTTGAAAGATTTGATGGTCGGTATAACAAACTACTTTTTGGTCATGGTCAATAAACCCTTGGCTGATGGGAGTGGGAATAGCCACAAAGTCGATAGCTGCATTCAAGTCTTCGAAGATGCTGTGTAATCGCTCTAATTGTTTGGGGTTTTCAGCGAAAATATATACAGCATATCCCATTGCTATCTTGCCTTGCAGGTCTTGCATCAACAAGTCAAATTGACGATTGAAAACCGGTTGTGCATTGGTTTGGAAGGGGATGATGGTACCTTCGTGTTCTTTCTTTTCGGCTGCGGTGAAGTGTAGTAAATGTCGTTGCAACAACTTCTGCTTCCATTCTTCTATCAACTCAAAATCGGCAAGGGTTACTTCTTTTAAGATGGCTTCATCAGGGTCGATAGCCACTTTGTTTTGTGCTAATTTATCCGCCAATCCCTCACTCGCTTTTTCCATTCGGGCAATGACAAATTCAAAATCTTTTGCCCAGATAACTGTTTGTGGAGGTAAAAATTCTAGTAATGAAATCTTTTCAGAAGGAGTAAAGTTCGTTTCTACATTCGGATGTATAGACACCGCGAGCAGCTTTTTTTCGGATAGTTGTGTTTCCGGATTGAAGATGCGAATACTTTCAATTTCTTCTCCAAATAATTCGATACGATACGGGTGCTCATTCCCGAACGAATAGATGTCTAAAATATCGCCACGCATTGCAAACTGTCCGGGTTCATACACAAAGTCTTCCCGTTTGAAACCCAAGTTCACAAAGTCTTCCATTAAGGATTCTACCTTTAGGGTTTCCCCTACTTTTAAAGCAATGGTGTTGCGAAGCAGGGTATTGGGGTTCACTACTTTTTCCAGCAATGCTTCCGGATAGGTGATGAGCATTTTTCGTTGCACTTGCCCTGCTCCAAATTTTGTGAGAGCTTCGGTACGCAGCATGATATGACTGCTGTTTAACTCATGGAAGTTGCCTGTTTTTTTATAGCTGTCAGGAAAATAGCAAATATCCAATGCACGGGTGAGGTACTCTAAGTCGTTATGCAGATAAGCTGCTTCCTCTTTATCGTTGCAAATAATTACATGGTTGGCTGTAGAGTGTTGTCGAATAGCGGTAGCAATAAAGCTAACAGCACTACCGGCAAGGTTTTGCAGTGATATGCGAAGCGGTGTTGTGGACATAGCGATGTCATCCGCAATGGTTTTTATGCGGGCATCGTTACAGTATTTTTCCAACAGCACCGGTAAGTTCATCGAAGGCGCAAAGGTAATAGGAATAGGTTAAAAGTCTTGATGTTCCTTTCACGAAAAGGGAAAATAGTAGTAGCCATAATTTAGAACAGGCTATTGCAACAGCTTGTCATCGATGCTGCTGTTGCCTTGCGTGCCACCAGTATGAATAGCCAATATAGAGGCTTCTTTGGGGAAATGATTTTGTAGTATTAAATGTTGCAGACCCAACATCATCTTTGCGGTGTAAACACGATCCAACGGGATATTGTTGATTTGATAAAATTGATTCATGAATGCAATCAATTCATCTGTACATTTTCCAAACCCTCCCAAGTGATAGTCGTCTATCAGGGCATAATTCTCTTGCTCCATTTGCCAATCGTCTGCCAAATATCTGCCTTGTTTCATGGGTACAAAACCCAGTAGTTTCACAGAGGGATCTAAAGCTTTTCGGATACCGGCAAAGGTACAACCACTGCCCACACTCACCGCCACATGGGTAATCGTTTCTGGGATATAAGCGGCAATTTCCATAGCACCTCTCAGCCCATGTTCATTATTACCTCCTTCGGGTACAATGAAGGCATGAGGGTATTGCTCTTGAACCGATGCCATACCTTCGCCGGTTTTTAAAAACCGATAGGCTTCACGAGATACAAACTGCAATTGCATTCCGTATTCTTGGCAGGCTTGCAAGGTGGGCGTCATTGCTGCTTCCGCATGTAATCCTCTGACGATGCCGATGCTTTTCAATCCCGATGCTTGTGCCGCAGCTGCGGTTGCTATCAAGTGATTGGAGTAAGCACCACCAAAGGTGAGGATGACTTGTTTCTCTTCTATTGCTGCTTGCCTTAAATTGTATTTTAACTTAAACCATTTATTGCCGGATACAACCGGATGTAGCAAGTCCAACCGAAGCATCTGAATCGTACGCTCTGTATCTGGTAGTATGACAGAATCTATCCTTCCGGTAAAGAGATACTCATACGGTCGTATATCGGGTAAGTCGGGCATGATAAGAGAAGTCCGTGTTAATTGTTGTAACCGTATTCTTTAAGGTAGTTTTCATTGTCGCGCCATTTGGGTCGAACTTTCACAAATAGCTCGAGGTGTACTTTTGCTTGCAAAAATTCTTCAATCTTTTCTCTGGAGCGAATCCCCAATTGTTTTATGAGGCTGCCACCCTTGCCGATGAGAATGATTTTTTGGGTTTCTCGGCTCACGATGATTTCTGCTTTTATCACATTCAGGGTGGGCTTTTCTTCGAACGATTGTATGATGACAGCTGTATGATACGGAATCTCCTCATGGTATAGTTCGAAGATTTGCTGACGGATAAGCTCGCTCACGAAAAAGCGCACAGGGCGGTCGCTCATGCTGTCTTCAGGATAAAACGGCGGCGCCACCGGTAAGTGTTTTAGTATATGCGGAATTATTTTTTCGATGTCATTTTTTTGCTGCGCAGATACTGCCAATACCTCCCATTTTGGGAAGCGTGAAGCAGCAGTAGTTACAAGTGTTTCTAATGCTTTTTTATCTTTTATTAAATCCGTTTTGTTGAGGAGCAAGAGCGTGGGTACTTTTAGTTTTAACGAAGCTGCAATCGTTTCGATATCTTCAAGGGGTAGGGTACAATCATGTACCAAAATGGCTATGTCGGCATCTTCTAAGGCGCTTTTTACTTGTCGCATCATTTTCTCATGCAACTTGTATTTGGGTTCCATGATGCCCGGAGTATCAGAGAAAATAATTTGATAGTCTTTTTCGGTAAGAATACCCAAGATTCGATGGCGCGTCGTTTGCACTTTGTGCGAAGTGATAACGAGATTTTCTCCCAAAAGAGCATTCAACAAAGTGGATTTCCCTGCATTAGGAGCCCCGAAAATATTGACAAAGCCGGCTTGATGTGATGTTGACATAGCTTGGTAAAAATGCACAAGAAAATTGAGTTTTAAGAAAAATAAAAAAATAGTTTGTTTGGCTGCATTACTTCCTGTACATTTGCACCCTCATCGCGAGGTAGAGCAGCGGTAGCTCGTTGGGCTCAT
>JAKQGX010000025.1 GCA_029573235.1 Bacteroidota bacterium | reverse complement strand
TTTTAATTATTTTTCTTTTTTCGGGATCCATCTCTGTGCCCAAACCTCTTGGAGAAAATCCGCCGGCATCACTCTCTATGGCAAGAATATGTTTTTCCTTTTTAGCTTTGGCACTATCGGCATAGGCTAATCCTCCTTTCATGCCGTTCTCTTCGTTCATAAACAACACTGCACGAATGGTACGTTTGGGCCTCCATTTTAGTGCTTTAAACGTGCGAATCACTTCTATAGACTGCGTAATACCTGCACCATCATCATGAGCCCCTTCGCCTACATCCCAACTATCCAAATGCCCACCGACTAACACTATTTCATTCGGCTTTTCGCTGCCCCTTATTTCTGCAATAACATTATAGGAAGTGGCTGTCCCCTTCATGGTGCATTCACTTTGCAACTTAGCCAAAACTGTCCCTTCGCTACAAGCCTTTGCTAATCTGTCCGCTGATGTATTACCAATTGCAACTGCCGGAATTTTCTTCACACTATCGGCATAACGCATCGCTCCGGTGTGCGGTTCATCATCCAATCCGGTAGAAACAGAACGAATGATAATGCCCACTGCGCCTTTGTAAGAAGCCATATTGGGTGCCACGGTTCGGTAGCGAGCCGTATGTCCATAACCTTGGAAGGTTTGAATCATCTCTTGCGGAAATGGGTTGTTGAAGAATATTATTTTTCCTTTTGCAGCAGAAGGTGCCAGTGCCTTGAGTTCTTCGGGACTATTGACCATCAAGATGGGCGCTGACAATACTTTTCCTTGCGTACCTTCTGAGTTGCCAAGCGACAACATTCTGATTTTTTCATACGCACTACTTCCTGAAAATTTTATCTGTAAACTTTCTTTACCCCGATGCCAAACTGGCACCGTCACCGGTTGCAACCAAACACTATCCGGTTGTAGTGCGGCTAATGTTACCTTGCCCCATTGTACCGCTTTTGCAGCCTGTGGCGAGCCGGACAAACGATGTCCTATTGTATGGCATAATTCCCGTAGGTTGTCGTAGCACGTGCCGTGAAGCATGATTTCATCCGCTATTTTTCTGAATTGAAGGGAGTCTGATTGCGCTGTTGCCACAGAAGCTACCAATAGGAATGCGATAATTTGAAAAAAAGATTTCATGAAAATAATTGTCGGTAAAAGCTATAGAAACGTTTTACAAAACAGTGATGAGATCCCATTTCAATACGCATCACCCTTTGTTGTTTCTTGGCTAAAAATAATACCGGTTGTTGATATATTTTGCAGGCTCCCTAAAATAAGGGATGACATACCGGTCCCTTCTGTTGTAAGTGACTTCTGTGTTTTGCATCCCATAACACAAACTAAAACGAAACCACAAAGCCAATAATAAAACACTACTTTTGTTGTTATTGCAATGTCACTTATGCGAAGAATTGTTGCTTCTGTTTTTCTGTCCGTTTGCTTTTGGAGTGCCGCTAGTGCACAGAATTATTATTCCGCCGGAGAGTTTGGTCTTTCTGCCGGTGCTTCCCAATACTTTGGCGATTTAAACGACGAATACGGGTTTAAATACATCCGTCCGGCATTGGGAGGTTTTGTACGGTATCATCTCAACCCCTACATCTCGCTCAGAGGCTCTTTGCTATTTACCCATTTAGGCTATAGCGACAATCTATCATCGAACCCTTATAACAGAAAAAGAAACCTAAGCTTTCAAACCAATATTTACGAGGGATCCATACAAGCCGAATTCAATTTCTTCCGCTATCATACCGGTGAATTGGATAGTCGTTTTACACCCTATTTGACCGGTGGTATTGGCGCATTTTATTACAACCCTTATGCCTTTTACAACAACAAAAAATATTACCTCAGACCCTTAGGCACCGAAGGACAACAAGCAGGAATTAATGGCAGAAGTTATAGCAATTTCAGTGTCTGTTTCCCAATAGGCGTCGGCATTAAATACTGGTTGCGCCCCGGCATGAACTTAGGGATAGAAATTTCCGACCGGCTCACCCTTACCGATTATATAGATGACGTAAGCACTTCGTATGTAGGTAGCGATAAGTTTCCGACCGACCCCAAGAACCCCAATCCCGGTTACGTGCTGCAAGATCGTTCTATAGAAATTGACGCCAACAATCCTTTAGGCAGAGCTGGAAAACAGCGGGGTAATTCTTCTACTAAAGATCAATACATGATGCTGCTCATCCATCTTTCTATCCAACTCAAAACATACAAATGCCCGGCTTACATGAATGCCGTTTTAGAGTATCA
Source organism: Bacteroidota bacterium (assembly GCA_029573235.1). GTDB lineage: Bacteria > Bacteroidota > Bacteroidia > Chitinophagales > Chitinophagaceae > JAFIGV01. Next base: position 31,563 of record JAKQGX010000025.1, on the reverse strand, counting down.
ATAAACAACGCAATGCAGGAGCTTAGTTTGCTTGCTTAAAACTCAAACACACATCCAATAGTGGGAACAACATTGGCGGAGCGCTGCATCAGCACAACCGGTATAGCGTTGCTGCCATCGGTAGCCAAAGGTTGTCCATCAGTAGTTGCAAATCCACTATTATCTTCATTGCGCATAAAGGTAAACCGTGGCATGTTAGGGGTCTTATACATCAGCAGGTTTTGAAAATCCAGATACAGTCCTAAGCTCGTTTTTCGAAAATTAAATTTCTTATCGATGCGTAAATCCAGTTGTTGAAACATTGGAAGACGCTTGCTGTTCAACTGCGAATAATCATACACACCGGTACCGGTAGTCATGTACATAGCAGTAGATGCTGCCATATCAAAGGGTGTATAGGGCTGCCCTCCAGCAATGCGATACTTCAAACCCAAGTCAATATTTCGTTTAAATTTATAACCAAGGGTGGTAGATAGTAAATAGCCGTAGTCCCAGGTAGAAGGATGATACCGACCATCTATTCCGGAAAAAGAAGAGCGGACAAAGGTGGCGCTCACGAGGTAAAAAATGTTCTTTACAAAATTTTGTTGGGCATACAACTCTACACCATATACACGTCCCTTCCCGATAGAAGCATAGCTATCATTGCCTACTGCGGAGTAATCGGTGCCGATATTAGCAAAAGAAACACCGTTGGTTAATGACACGGGGTAATGGGAATAGTTTTTATAAAATGCTTCCAATGTAAACCGCAAATCGTTGCGAGGAATATACTGCGTACCGATGGTGTAGTGTGTTGCATTCATGTATTGCAACGACTGATTGACCAAGACACCGGAAGTATCTTTATAACCCAAAGCCGTATAAGACGGGAGCTTGAAATAGCTGCCTACCGATGCCGAAAGGTTCCAATGATCATTGATATTATATGCCAGCGAAAACCTTGGAGAGAGCGTCTTTAGCGGATTCCATCCGGATGTGGTATAGGAATTCATACTGGTACGGATGCCACCCGATAGCAATAACTTATTGTTGAAAAAATATTTGCTGGCATGTCCATAAGCACCCCATTTGAAAAACTGAATAGCGGATTGTTGCGATACGACTATTGCAGGGCGAACGGTTTGGTGATTGCTATCCAATACAGCAGGGGCGATGGTGTTCATAATATTAGCATCATACTCCACCCGCTGTCCTTCTACTCCAAATGAATATTTCCATCCTTTTACAAATTGATGCACATCTACGCGAAGTTTGTTTTCTATTTCATTGCTTTTTAAACGAAACAAGGTAGCTCCCGATTTTGTGGTATTGTTTTCATATCGTATTGCATTATTAGAAAACATATTTCTACTCAATGCTACTGTATAATATCCTCGCTGCATCAAGTGCTTCAAGGTGCCGCCCACCGTATAGTTCCATTGGTTGATTAAAGGATTAGCGCGAATGATGTATTCGTTTTCAGCATCGGCATTTTTAGGTACAGCCATTTTAAAGTTGTCAATTGCTCCAATTCCAATAAAATTCAACTCCGTTTTTTTATTGAGTTTATGGTTGATTTTGTATTGAAAATCCCAATAATCGGGGCGAATAGGCAAATCCAACATACTGAAAAGAAACTGCAAATACGACCGTCTGGCAGAGGCTAAAAAAGTAGTTCGTTTGCTCAAAGGTCCTTCTGTTGTTAATGCCATTTCGCTACCCGACAAGCGGAAGTTGCCACTCAGTTTATCAGGATTTCCATTGCGTTGTTGGATGACAATGGTTGCGGCCAATGCATTGTCATATCGACTGTCGAAGGCGGATGAAGTAAGCTGTACATCATTAATAAAAGATACATTGACGATACCGGTAGCCCCACCACTGGCACCTTGTGTTTGAAAATGGTTGAGTACCGGAATCTCAATCCCATCTAAATAATACACATTCTCACTGGGTCCACCACCACGCACCACTATATCATTTCTATTGGGCGTTGTGCCGCCACCTACACCCGGCAGTACTTGAATAACTTTTGACACATCGAAATTGCCTCCCGGATTAATCTTTATTTCTTCAGCAGAGAGCCTTTGTGTCGCAAGTGGTGTTACCATGTCGGTTGCCCGCACCGATCGCGATTGGTTAATGACTACTTCCTTCAAGTGACTGGCTTCTTCTTGCAATTCGATACTTCTGATTTGTGCATTACCGGAGTTAAGCACTACATTATAGATATATGATGTTTGGTATCCCATCATCATGGCTTCAATAGTGTATTTGCCTACCGGTGCCTTTATTTGAAAGACACCATTTTCGTCTGATTGGGCAGAAAGCGTATCACTCCCCTTTGCTATTACCATCACTCCGGGCAATAGCTCTTGCGTATGCTTGTCTCTGATAGTGCCGCTTATCATGCCTGATTTTTGAGCCAAAGCTTTCATGGTGCCTATAAAAAATACAGTTGCGAGTAAAAAGGAGAATATGTGTTTCATTAGTTGTAAAAAAACAAGTAAGTATGTAATAATATTCGTTAGTATTAAAAAGAAAAGCATCGAATACGTCTCCAATGCTTTTCAAAAAAAAACTACAAATGTATAAGCCGGATTCTGTGCCTCATGTTGCCATGAGCGATTGCCATTTATCTCGCAGTGCCATTGCTGACACCGTCTATCTGTCAACCCATAAACATCGGGCGAGCCACCCTCAAGCGTTTACTTATTTGACATTTCAGCACACAAGGTTTACCCCAACTATTCGTTACCGAATCTTTGCGTAGGCTCTTACCCTACATTTTCACCCTTACCCGAAGGCGGTTATTTTCTGTGGCACTATCTGTTAGTTACTGCTAACTACCCATCCGTTAGATGGTGTGTTGCTCTGTGCTGTCCGGACTTTCCTCAATACCTATTACGGTGTTGCGACAATCCCATTTGTAGTTTTGCAAAAGTACAATAATATCGGTGCCTTGATGTCATGCCAACTGATGATGCACACTATAAATTCTCTTCAGCCGTCAGTCTTCTGTAGGCTTTAATAAATATGGCACCTAAATTTTTGTGAGGTGGCACGTAGTCATTAAATAGGTTTTTTTGTGCAGCCGTTTTGGTAGAGAAGAATACTGACAGATCTTTCCACATATTAATCCAATCAATATCCTTACCTTCTAACAACCTATTGTTGATGGCTTTGATAATTGGTTCGTTGATAGCCATGGCACCTACTTGCTTTGACGAAATGATATGAGCATCCGGCGATTTATCCAGCACCTTTCCGAGGTTGTGATAACCACCACAGGAGCCTAACATAACGATGCGTGTATTCTTGGTTAGTCCATCAATAGTAGTGGGCAAATGGTAGCTATGTCCACGGTGTACAATGATAGAAGGATATATCTGCTGCGCTGACAGGTATTCCGCCAACTTCTTTTGAGCTTCTTCGTCTTGCGGCTCTGTAAGAGGGAGATTGGCAAAAATAGTTACCGGTTTTTCGGATGTAGAAGTAATCGTTGTCCAATAGGTAGAAGGTGTAATTTTCCATTTCCCATCTTTAAAATTAGTCAAAAAACTATTGTACGACATTTTGCCATCTTCATCTCCATAAAAGAAAAACTGTTGGTAAACGGTAGCTGCCGAATCGTTGTCGAGGCTTTGATAGCGCACCATGTTAATAGGTGGCAAGTTCAATGCTTGCGACTGTTGCTCCATCACCGACTCGTTATCACTTGCTTTTAAACCATCCGAAAGCGTTGCCAGCAAAGCATATACTTTCATGCCCTTCTTACTTTTGTTTTTGTACGAAAGCTCATAATTGGCTTTTACTTCTTTTTGCAGAAAACTCATCAATACCGAATCATTGATACTGCCTAAGGCATCTGCCACATCAACGGCATCTTCCAATTCATCATCCTTTCCTTCTCCTAAATTGGCAATAAAGTCTTTCATTAATTGAATTTTCTTTTGCTCATCAATCGTAGTTAAAAACGTGCTGAGGGTGTTATAACCGGCACACATACGAATGAAGGTGCGGAATTTATCATAGTGTACCGAATCGAGAATTTGGTCGCCCTTCGTGGCGCCCATGCGCTCTATCATCCTTTTGAAAGTGCCTAAAAAGCTACTGGTGTATATTTCATCTTGACCATACACCATGATAAAATAGAGTTGCACAGGCGAAAAACCATCAATGCATTTGAAACGAACTTTCTCTGCTTCTTCGTGCAGGTCGTTCATATCACGCACATACTTCAGTCCCCGATATTGTATTTCGTCCGTGAGGGTTTTGTTGCCCAATGATGGGTTTTCTACTTTTAAACGAACCAAGTTTTTATAAAACAAATCCTGGTTGGAAGTAATCTTGTCAACCTCCGCAATAGTTAGTTTTTTGGCATAGATATCATTCAAAAATGCCATTGCCTTCAACGGTGAAGTTGACTCTTGCGAGATCTTCACAATGGTTTGTACCAAGGGGTCGGTATTTCTTCTGATTGCCCAACTCAAGTTAGGGTTGCTGGAAGAGGCATAATTATAAATTTCATTAGGAACTAATGGGGCAGCGTTTTTCACTGTTTCATCGGCAAACGTGTATTTGGCAAATTCACTCAATCGTTTAATCATTACCAACGGCTCCTTCTTCCCCAACTCCGTAAAAAGGTATTCACGTACTTGTGGATACCCTTCCAGCAAATCGTTATTGGCTAAGGTTACCAATGTTGTATTGTCTTTTACAAAAGCTTCTAATCTGTTCTCTTGGCGTGCTATTACAAGGGCTTTAAAGTTTTCCACTACATTTCTGTAAAAAATTGGATCCACTTTGGTATCGTTATTATAAGCCCGAAGCAATTCATTCAATGCACTGAGGTAGCGAATTTTAGTTTGCATTTCAGAATTATCCGTTTGCGCAGATGGAGGAAACGGAAGGTTCTCTATCATGGTTTGTATTTGGTCGATGTCCTTCAGCATGGCATGGGTGAGTACTTCCGTCATGCGCTCGTCTTCACCGTAGTAAACCATACCATCCACTTGCCCATCCGAAACATCTACGCCGCGTTGTGCCTTATCAATCTTCGAATGCCAAAGGCTGCGTTGAATAGGAATCGGCTTGATTAAAGTATCCACATTATAGATGCTTATGGCCGGCTCACGATGTTTTTTCTGACGTTGTGCCCAGGCGCTTTGCTGTGCAGTAGCTACAAGGGTTATCAGTAATAAGACAATAGTACGGGATGTATATCGCATAAAGGAATAAACTGCTTTGTTGTAAATATGACCTGCAAGGTAAATGAATACCGATGCATAGATTGCGTATCAATGTTAAAAATAAATGAAGAACCAATACCGAAAGAGTCCCAAAACACTTTCAAAGTTTTTTCTTCATCAATCATAATGCATGCGGCAATAAGCTTGTTGTTACTGCCATTCCGGATACAAGGGATAAGCAAGCATGTATTCGTTCACTTCATGTTTTACCTTTAAAATGGCACTCTCATTATCGGCATTCATTAAAACAGTGTCCAACCAATCTGCTACTTGTTGCATGTCTTTTTCTTTCAGTCCGCGAGTAGTAATAGCCGGCACACCTACTCTGATACCTGAAGTAATAAAAGGTGATTTATCATCAAAAGGAACCATGTTTTTATTAAGGGTAATATCCGCTTTCACCAAGGTGTTTTCAGCTTTTTTACCACTGATTCCTTTATTGCGAAGATCTATCAAGAGCAAATGATTGTCGGTACCGGAAGAAACGATATCATACCCTTTTGCCAAGAAAGCTTGTGCTAAAGCTTGCGCATTTTGTATAACCTGCTTGCCATAGTCCAAAAACTCGGGTTGCAATATTTCGAAGAATGAAACGGCTTTTGCAGCAATCACATGTTCCAACGGCCCACCTTGCACTCCAGGGAAAACACTTAAATCCAACAGTTGGCTCATCATGCGTGTTTCGCCTTTCGGACCTATAATGCCCCACGGGTTTTCAAAATCTTGTTTCATCATCACGATACCGCCTCTGGGCCCGCGAAGTGTTTTATGTGTAGTAGAGGTTACGAAATGGCAATGTTCAAAAGGGCTGCTCAATAAGCCTTTTGCAATAAGCCCAGCCGGATGCGCAATGTCTGCCAATACCAATGCATTTACCTTATCCGCAATGGCGCGAATGCGAGCATAATCCCAATCACGACTGTAGGCAGAAGCACCGCAGATAATCATTTTCGGACGATGTTGCAAGGCTTGCGCTTCCATCATATCATAATCTACAAGTCCGGTTTCTTTGATAACACCATAATGTACCGCATTAAACAGCTTGCCCGAGAAATTCACCGGCGAGCCGTGGGTCAAGTGCCCTCCCATGCTGAGGTCGAGCCCCAAAATGGTATCCCCCGGTTGCAAACAAGCAAGCGTAACGGCCATATTAGCTTGCGCACCACTATGTGGTTGCACATTGACATATTCAACGCCAAATATTTCTTTCGCACGGTCAATTGCTAATTGCTCACTTTTGTCTACCACTTCGCAACCGCCATAGTAGCGCTTTCCGGGGTAGCCTTCTGCATATTTGTTGGTCATCACATTGCCCATTGCCTGCATCACTTGCAGGGAAGTAAAGTTTTCAGATGCTATCAACTCCAGTCCACAACGTTGGCGGTTTAATTCTTCTTTTATCAATTCAAAAATGGCAGTATCTCTTTGCATAAGTGCTCAATATTTTGCGTGAAAATACACTGTTGTCGCCTGCTTTCAAAATATTACACCCAACAAATCAGGGTATTGTAGATCACCCAAAATGTCTATTATTTTATAAGTTTCGTTAGTGTGTGGCAACATTTTTTTTGCATTTCTTCAGTGCTTGAAGACTAAAGCAGTGCTTACATTTACTACCGATTATTAATACTACAACTATGAGCAAACAAGTAACAGAGTTCAATGAATATCGTTCTAAAATGAATGAGGTTATCCTCGGCAAACAAAACAAGGTTATCAACCGGCTTTTCAATCTTGATACCAACACTTACATGGAAGGCGCTTTGAGTACTCGTATAAAAGAGATGCTGGGCTTGGTAGCCAGTATGGTATTGCGTTGCGATGACTGTATTAAATACCATTTAGAAAAATGCCACGAACAACAACTGAGCACAGAAGAAGTCTATGAAATATTCGCAGTTGCCAATATCGTGGGGGGCACTATTGTTATACCACACACAAGGCGGGCAGCCGAATTTTGGGAAGCGTTACAAGAAAAAATCTAATACTCTTTGCAGGGCATTGCTGTTGTTAGTCTTGCTTTAAGGTAGCAGATAGTTTAACAGTATTTCCACTGCCATCATGCATAGCTACATCCGAAAATTGAATAGTCAACTTTCCTTTGTTCACTATAACGTTTGCCTTCGATTGGGTGGCAGTATCAAAACTGGTGTAAGTTTTCGTTGTTCCTCCTGAATTGGTACTAGCAGTTACATAAATATTATTTGAAACATTGGCGCTGTCAGAAATATTGTACGTGCCACTGACATTTGGCAAAACATTATTATAGAAATAGACCGCTACAGAGCCCACATCAACACTATGACTCCCGGAAGCTGTAAAGATACCGCCAGCCCCTTGTACTGATATTACTTGATAGGTAGTTCCATTGATAGTAAAATAGCTGGGATTGGGAACATTATTGGTGTCGTCTTGGTTGCACGAAACAAGAAACAGCAGGATGGCAAGTGCCGTTGAAAAAAACGATTTCATACAATAAATATGGATAAAAAAATGAAATAACTCAATTTAAAAATGAAGATTATTAATAACAAGAGGCAGCGCATTCACACTACCTCTTGCCTTATTGTATAGATATGATTCTTTATGCCTCGGCATCCATATAAGCGCTTACGGGCTCACAAGTACAAACTAGGTTTCGGTCACCATAGGTATTATTTACTCTGGCAACACTAGGCCAAAATTTATTAGAACGCACATAGCTTAATGGGAAAGCAGCCGCTTCACGTTGATAGCTATGGTTCCATTCATTGGCAGTAATGGCAGCTTGTGTATGGGGAGCATTTTTCAACGGATTATCTTTTTTGTCCGCCTGCCCATTTTCAATAGCACGTATTTCATTTCTAATTGCCAAAAGCGCGTCGCAGAAACGATCCAACTCTGCTTTGTCTTCGCTTTCAGTAGGCTCAATCATGATAGTACCGGCTACAGGGAAACTCATCGTAGGAGCATGAAAACCGTAATCCATCAAGCGTTTGGCAACATCTTCTGCCTCTATCTCTGCTGTTTTTTTGAAAGGGCGTAAATCAACAATAAACTCATGCGCACAAGTGCCATTAGTGCCGGTGTATAATATGTCAAAGTCGTTTTGCAGACGAGCACGCATATAGTTGGCATTAAGAATGGCGTATTCGGTGGACATGCGAAGTCCTTTATATCCCAACATTCTAATATAGGCATAGGATATCAACAAGATGCTGGCAGATCCATAAGGTGCGGCTGATACAGCATGTGAAGGTTGCTCATATCCACCTTCGGTAAATCCGGGCAAGAACGAAGCTAAATGGTTTTTCACACAGATTGGCCCCATGCCTGGACCACCACCTCCATGCGGAATGGCAAAGGTTTTATGTAGATTCAAATGGCACACATCTGCCCCAATTAAACCCGGCGCTGTAAGCCCTACCTGAGCATTCATATTGGCACCATCCATATACACTTGTCCTCCATGTGCATGAATGATAGCAGTAATTTCTTTAACCGTTTCTTCATACACACCGTAGGTAGATGGATAGGTAATCATAATACCGGCAAGGTTTTCGGCATGTTGAGCAGCTTTTGCTTTCAAGTCTTCGGTGTCGATATATCCATTTTCAAGAGCTTTCACCACCACTACTTTATAACCGGCCATCACTGCAGATGCGGGGTTGGTACCGTGTGCGGAAATGGGAATAAGCATGATGTTACGATTGCCCTGTCCTAAACTGATGTGATAGTTTCGGATGGCTAACAGACCAGCATACTCGCCTTGTGCACCACTATTGGGCTGTAAGCTGCAAGCATCAAATCCGGTTATCTCAGACAAGTAGTTTGAAAGCTCTCTTACGATATGCAAGTATCCTTCGGTTTGATCTTTGGGTGCAAATGGATGTATTTTGCTCCAGTGGCTCCAGCTAAGTGGAATCATTTCGGTTGCCGCATTCAACTTCATGGTGCAAGACCCCAATGATATCATGCTAGTATTTAAAGAAAGGTCTTTGTTCTCCAACCACTTTATGTACCGCATCATTTGAGTTTCGCTATGATGGCTGTTGAAAACCGTATGAGTGAGGTATTCTGAACTGCGCAAGAGTGGTGCAGGAATGCCGTTTAGCGCTTGCTCATGGTCAATTGAAAAGCCTACGCTATCGTCTTCGTGTGATGAAAATACTTCGAGGATATTGAACACATCCGAAATAGTAGTGGTTTCATCTAATGAAATACCTATTTCTTGATTATTCTTATAGCGGAAATTAATTTTAGCAGCCTCTGCATTTTTGCGGATATCATTTACATCAGCTACTTTAACGGTGATGGTATCAAAGTAAGAAGCAACTTGTAAAGTATAGTTGGCTGCACTTAGTGCTTCTGCTAATGTTTGCGTCAATACAGCTATTCTCTTAGCAATATTTTTCAATCCTTCCGGTCCGTGAAAAACGGCATACATCGCAGCCATATTAGCCAGCAAGGCTTGTGCTGTACAAATATTGGAAGTTGCTTTTTCGCGTTTGATGTGTTGCTCGCGAGTTTGCAAAGCCATTCTTAAGGCACGGTCGCCATTCGCATCTACACTGATACCGATAATACGTCCGGGGATACTCCGTTTGAATTCGTCTTTGCAGGTAAAGAAGGCAGCGTGCGGGCCACCAAAGCCCAAAGGAACACCAAAACGTTGCGCCGAACCCAATGCAACATCTGCATTCAATTCGCCCGGAGGTGTTAATAAGGTCAATGCTAACAAGTCGGTTGCCATAGCTACATATGCGCCAGCTTGGTGTACTTGGTCGATGAATGAACGGTAATCTTCAACACTTCCTTTGTCGTTGGGGTATTGTACTAATGCTCCAAAATAAGTGTTATCAATAGTAGTGGTTTTATAATCGCCAAACACTACTTCAATTTGCAACGGTGTAGCACGCGTTACCACCACATCTTTCGTTTGTGGAAAGGTTTCTTGATCCACAAAAAACTTAGGACGCTCCGGCTGTTCTGTATTTTTATTCAAGGCATGAAAAAACATTGACATTGCCTCTGCTGCTGCCGTAGCCTCGTCTAATAAAGAAGCATTTGCAATGGGTAAGCCGGTTAAATCGCTAACCATGGTTTGAAAATTCAGTAAACTCTCCAAACGCCCTTGTGAAATCTCCGCCTGATAAGGAGTGTATTGGGTGTACCATCCCGGGTTTTCAAATATGTTTCTTAAAATAACACTTGGAGTGATAGTGTCATAATATCCTTGCCCTATGTAGTTTTTATATATTTTATTCTTCAATGAAATTTCCTTCAACTCGCGCAGGTAATCCGATTCACTAATGGCTGCAGGCACGTTTAAATCACGATTCCAACGAATATCATTGGGAACAGTGCGGGCAATCAATTCTTGTAAATCAGATACCCCAATCGTCTGTAGCATTTCTTGAGTAGCTGCAGCATGAGGTCCAATGTGGCGCTGAATAAATTCTTCTTGCTGATGTGTGAGCAAATTCATGAGTATTACTTTCTGTTTTTAGGAAAAGTTGCGCAAAATTACACCTTGTCTTTGCATTTACAAAAGGAATATACCAACCGAGCATATTACTTGTTTTTTTCAAAATCAAACATGCGGCGTGTTCCAGAGAAAGCACTTTCATGTAGTCAATCGATTCAAAAAAAATGCTGCCTACCTTTTAGAAGATAGACAGCAAGTATGTACTTCCGTTCTAATTTATGATTATCGACGCATTTCACGTGCGCTACCGCCATAATCAGCCCCCCTTCTTTCATTTGTATTCATAGGTGTCATTTGGCGTTGTTCCGGCGCTTGTCTGGGTGCCATTTCCATTCGTTGTGGCTCGGGGCGGCGCCACTCACGACGAATCTGAGGTTGTGTTCTTTCTTGTTGCATTTGGCGTTGTGGTGTCGCTTCTTGATAGCGCCTTTGCTCTTGATGCATTCGTTGTTGCCTGATGCTGGCTTCTTGCGCAGCACGTTGTTCCCGCTGTTGCGCTCTGTAAGCACGCTCTTGTTGCGCTCTTTGTTCTTGGGCTCTGGCCTCTTGCATGCGTTGCTCACGGTAGGCTTGTTCTTGTTGCGCTCTATGTTGTTGTTGTTGTTGTTGTAATCTTGCCTCTTGTATGCGTTGTTCGCGGTAAGCACGCTCTTGCTGCGCTCTTTGTTGTTGCTCTTCTTCTCTATTTCGTTGTGCATTGCCATAGTCAGATATAGCATTTCTATCGTTTCTTCCGTCAGGTCGTACTTGTCGGTCTCGATCCGAGTATCTATTGGCTTCTTCATCTCTACGATTTGATACATTGGGCTGAGATGTAGATGGATTTTCCCTTTCGTTAGCAGTCCTATCTGAATTTCTATTTATGCGATCTCTACTTATGTCGCGATTGTTGTCATTTCTTATAGGGCTTGCTGCTAATTCTCTTTGGTTACGTTCAGCAGCAGCCGTACCGGTAAGTATGGGTGATGCTACGCGGATACTTCTGTTTTGCTCTGCACGAACATAATGGCGAGGAGCTTCGGTAACATTTGCTTTGCGTACTTCCGGACGATAGATATTCAAATCGTTACCTTTGATAGTAGTATTTCCTGCACTTCTGTTGTTGCGGATATTATATACTTCTACCCTGCCTCCGGTTACTCTTTCTACATCTCTTCTGCGCGGCCCATATACATAAGTATTATTGTAGGTATTATTGATGATTACCGTATTATTTATATAGGTATTATTGTAGCTGGCTCCTCTCCAATAATTGTAATAGTAGCCGCCATAAATATGGTTACAAGGTACAAACGTCCACCAGTCATAAGGCACATAATAGCTGTTGCCAAAGGAAATATGAATATTGATTCCCGGACCTAATGGAGCCCAACCATAATTGCCGCCACCGTATCTCCAACTTACCCATGCCGGACCCCATACCGTATCCGGAATCCAAACCCAACCGTAGTAATGATTGTACGTCCATCTACCGTAGTGAAAAGGCGCCCATCCCCAGTCATAATTTGAAACCCAGGTATTACCATATTCAGTCATAGCCCATCGCCCATTTGAATAATAAGGTCGGAAGTCACTACTTACATTGGGAGCCCATACATAACCATAATCGGGGTCATACACCCAGTCGCCATAAGGAGATAACTCGTCGTAAAATGTTTGGTATGAAATGTCACCAACCATTTGTGCCTTTAATGCCTTAGTAGGATAAAATGCAGGTGCTACGACCAACGCCACTACTACCCAAATGCTGTTCCATAACTTTTTCATGAGGTTGTTACTTTTAATTTGTGAGTATTTTTTTGCAGAAACATATAATCATTTCGACTTACCTTGTTAATTCTTCATCTATTGATATTCTATTTCTGCTTCTAAAATTTTGAATTACTTGTACAAGTTTTTGCTTGTGTGTTGAATATTCCAAACAAAAGTCCGAGTTGTGTTAGCAAAATGTTAATGTGCATAATATCAAACAAACATATCTACTCGTATAACATAAAAAAACATAGTATAAGTATAAGCATAAAAAAAAGACCTCTCAAAAGAGAGGTCGAGAAATATTGTTTGAGTACTATTTCAAAACTATTGTTTCTTTTCCAATAGAATAACCATCGTTAAATATTTCTACCGTATAGCTACCTTTTGCATAATTACTTTCTTGGTTCCAATCGACCATTACGTTATTTACTTTCTCTCCTTGTTTTAAGTTAATTTGTTTGGCAACTGTGTATTCTAATGTTTGTCCGTCATGCGAGTTCGTAATACCGGAACCAAATGCAGCATTGATTAATAGTGCTCCATCCGGTCCGGTGATACGTAAATACAAGTCTTTAACCCCATCCTCTACTATTCTATTTTCGTCAATATTAAAAATCACTCTAAAGACATCAGTACGTTTGGCTTTCAAAGTACCGACTTCTTTTCTTCCACCACGGCGCAGGTCGATGGGTTCTAAACGTATATTGGAAGCATGCAGTACCCGTCCTAAGCGTACTTTTTTCTGTAATCCGATATTTTCCGAAACAGCGCTATCTCTTTCTTTGCCGATAACTAAATTGGCGTCTGTCAAACGACTGTTATCTCGCTCCAACTCGGCAATACGCTCTTCATAGCCTTTCACTTTAGCATTAAGTGTTGCAATTAAATCACGTGCTTTCTTTAAATCAGAAGCTGTGGCATCACTATTTTTAATGATACCTTGAATCTGTTTTTTTAACTGAGCAATCTCACCGTCTTTATCATTAATAGCGCTTTCCATTTCAGCATTTTTTGTGACCAACTGATCCAGTCTTGCTAATGCAGCATCATACTCAGAACGGATATTATCACGATCCAAAGCAGCGCTATCTCGCTCCATAAAAGCCATATCTCGCTCTGAAGTTACCTGGGAGCGGTTAATAAATAGATAAATGATGATGCCTAACAAAAGGGCGATGATGGCGAAAAAAATCCAGTTATTGTTTTTTCTGGGCAGTGGTGCAGCGCTATGTTGGCTTTGTGTATCTTGGCTCATAAATAAAAAATTAGTATTTTAACCACAAAGATACTTATCCTATCAAGTAATGAAACAACTGGCAAACATTCTTTTTATAGATATTGAAACCGCTTCGGTTACGGCTACGTACCATGAATTGTCGGCAGGTATGCAAGAGCAATGGGCTAAAAAAGTGCAAGCTTTTTCTCACAGGAGCGGCGCAGACATTTTACCCAATGATATGTACAAAGAGAAAGCAGCCATCTTTGCAGAGTTTGGGCGGGTTGTATGCATTGGTATAGGGTGCTATGTAATGGAAGGCAACTCCACGAAATTTGTTATGAAGGTCATTTCTGACATGGATGAAAAACAGTTGCTACTAAAATTCTTAGAATCTTTATATCGCTTTTGCGAACAACACAAACAGGTGCATTTTTGTGGGCATAATATCAAAGAATTTGATCTACCGTATTTATGTAGAAGACTTTTGATTCACGGCATGAAATTGCCACACTTATTGGATTTAAGCGGTGTAAAACCTTGGGACAATCCACATATTGACACCTTGGAATTATGGAGGTTTGGCGATTACAAACACTATATTTCTTTAGCCTTATTATCAGAAATATTGGGCATCCCGTCTCCCAAAGATGATATGGATGGCAGCCAAGTATCTGCTATTTTTTGGGAAGAAAAAGACATCCGGCGCATCGGTACTTATTGCCTCAAAGATGTGTACACAACGGCACAGGTATTCTTGAAATTAAAATGCATGCCACCCATCAATGCCCAAGCGGAATACATAGAGTAACTGCTTTAGTGTCTCTTATCTTTTATCAATAAATTTTATTTGCTTGCGTGAAGCAGCAGGAAATTGCATTTGCTGAATTGTAGCAGCATCTATAAATACCAACTCAGGGAGTACTCTTAAACCTGCTCGCAGCTGGCTTTTCAACGATTCGGTTTCGGTACCATAGAGGTATAGCGTCATTGCATCGCCACCCAATGTATCGGTATGCACTTCTACCACATATTCTCTAATGGCTTCTATTTCGTTTAGCACATTAAATATTGCTGGTGGGTATAAAGTGGTTCCTTTATATTTTATCATCTGACGTTTGCGTCCCAAAATCGGACTGAGTCTTCGGGAATGACGTCCGCAAGCACAGATACCTGAATGAAAACAAGCCATATCCCCCGTTCTATACCGTACCAAGGGCATCGCTTCAATACCTAATGTGGTCACTGTTACTTCCCCGTAAGCGCCATCCGGTAAAGGGTTTCCTTGCTCGTCCAATATTTCGGTGATGATGAGTTCGGGTTGCTCATGCCCTCCTACTCCGTAGCGGCATTCGGTGAAAGCAGTTTGCATTTCAGTAGAGGCATAGGTGCCGTACAAATCAATATCCCATTGTTCTTGGATGCTACGCCCGAGTGCATTCAAAGAAAAGTCTTGCTCTCGAAGGTTTTCTCCGATACATATTGCCTTCTTAACAGGTGATTTCTGTAGGTCAATACCTTGTTCTTGCGCATAAGCAATCAACTTCAAGATGAAAGAAGGTACCGCAACAATACTGCTTGTTCCGAGTCTTTGTATGGTTTCCCACTGCATGGATGGCAAGCCAGGTCCGGTGCGTACTACCGCTGCACCTATATTACCAACACCGTTATAATAAGCCATACCGGCCATAAACTGCCGGTCGAGGGTGAGCATCAATTGAAAGACATCTTCCTTTTGTGCATCAGCACAGAGAAAAGAATGTTGTTCATTATAAGCAAGTCGCTGGAGGTCGTTGTCAGTAAGTGCAATGGTTACCGGCAAGCCCAATGTACCGGAGGTTGCTGTGTACTCCTTGATGCTGTTTTTGGGTACACACAAAAAGTCCCAGTTGTATTGTTGGATGTCTTCTTTGGTGGTTGTAGGCATCAAGGTTAAGTCTTGCAAGCAGGTAACTGTAGCTGCCGAAACACCTGCTTCCGCCCATTGCCGGCGATAAAAGGGAGTATGCTGTTGTACATATTCCAATAGCTCTTTCAAAGCGTTGAATTGATACGCTTGTTGAACCGAAATTGGTTGGAAGGCTAGTTGGGGTTGAAAATTCATAAGGTAAAAAGCTGAATAGAATTGTTTCGATGAAGGGTGCCATCGCCACTGAAGCTATATAGTAGCCATACAGCTTGGACTCCCAAAAAGAAATACAATCAAACAAAAATAAACAGGAGTATGAGAAAAGCTAATGCGGGTATTGTAAAAACCAAATTTCAATTTTCAGAAATGTTGATATACCTTTGCACATGGCTGTAAAATCTAAGTTTTATGGAGAAGGACTCACTTTTGATGATGTGTTACTACTCCCCGCTTATTCTGAAGTACTTCCCCGTGAAGTAAATCTTTCCACCCAACTTACCAAAGACATCAAGCTCAACATTCCAATGGTATCTGCTGCAATGGATACCGTTACGGAATCGCAATTGGCTATGGCGCTGGCACGCGAAGGCGGTATTGGTATTCTACATAAAAACATGAGTATCGAGAAGCAAGCGGAACAAGTGCGCAAAGTAAAACGCTCAGAGAGTGGCTTGATTGTTGACCCCATTACACTGACACCGGAAGCGACTGTGGGCGACGCAGTAGCACTGATGCGTGACAATAAAATTGGGGGCATTCCAATTGTGGACAATAATTACAAGTTAGTAGGCATCCTTACCAACCGGGATATGCGCTTTGAAAAAAATACCAAAAAATTGATTCGTGATGTGATGACGATAGAAAATTTGGTAACGGCATCGGTAGGTACAGATATGAAGAAAGCCGAGACGATTTTAGAAAAATACAAGATTGAAAAACTACCCATCGTAGATAAGAAGGGAAAGTTGATGGGATTGATCACTTTCCGCGATATTATTCATCTCAAAAGCTACCCTACTGCTGCCAAAGACAATATTGGTCGGTTGTTGGTAGGTGCGGCGGTAGGCATCACGGCAGATACGCTGCAACGTGTAGATGCCCTTATGGCTGCTGGTGCAGATGTGATAACATTGGATAGTGCTCATGGTCATTCCAAAGGTGTGCTAGAGATGGTGAAGAAAGTAAAATCGACGTATAAAACGCTGCCATTAATAGCCGGGAATGTAGCCACAGCAGCAGGTGCCTTAGCCCTTGCCAATGCCGGTGCAGATGCAGTGAAAGTAGGTGTCGGTCCGGGTTCAATTTGTACTACACGGGTGGTAACAGGTGCCGGTGCACCACAGCTTACCGCTATCATAGAAGCATCGCAAGCTCTGAAAAAGAAAGGTATTCCGGTGATTGCAGATGGTGGAATTCGCTACACCGGTGATATGGTAAAAGCGTTAGTAGCCGGTGCGTCTTGTGTGATGGCAGGTTCTATTTTTGCCGGCACAGAAGAAAGCCCCGGTGAGACCATCATCTTTGAAGGAAGAAAATTCAAATCGTATAGAGGTATGGGCTCGGTAGAAGCGATGCAGGAAGGCTCTAAAGACCGTTATTTTCAAGATGTGGAAGCAGATATTAAGAAGTTAGTACCGGAAGGCATTGTAGGTCGTGTGCCATATAAAGGGATGTTGAACGAAGTAGTGCAACAATTTGTAGGTGGACTGAGAGCCGGTATGGGCTACTGTGGTGCCAAAGACATTAAAGCGCTACAAGACAATGCACAATTCATCCGAATCACTCCGGCATCTATGGCTGAAAGTCATCCACACGATATTACGATTACGAAAGAAGCACCGAATTACAGTCGCTAAACATATGAATCGATGATACCTGAAGAGCAAGACAAATTGTTTTGCTCTTTTTTTGTTTCGAAAATACAATTAAACACTTGTTTAATTCAAACGTTTGTTTAATTTTGCGTCGCCATGACAGAACATCAATCAACCGATAAGCGTGGGCATATCTTGGAAGTTGCACAACAACTCTTTGCCAAAAATGGGTTTACCGCAACCTCTGTTCGGGATATTGCTAAAGAAGCAGGTGTGAACATTGCCATGATATCATACTATTTCGGATCAAAGGAAAAACTTCTCGAAGCCATTTTTTTGGCACATAGTGAAGTGGTGGGGCTTCAAATAAAAAGTGTGTTACAAAATGACCAATTGACCCCAATGGAAAAATTGGAAAAACTTCTCGATGGGTTTGTAGAGAAATATTTTTCGCAACAAAGCTTTCATCGCCTGGCACAACGGATGCAATTGCGCAATACTGATAGCCCAATAATGAAGGTGCTGCATGAAATGAAGCAAAGCAACTTAGACCTGCTTCGTCAGATTGTTTCTGAAGGGCAAAAGAAAGGGGATTTTAAAAAGAATATTGACATCCCACTATTGACAGCAACCATGCTCGGAACGGCGAACCAACTCATGACTACTAAAGCATTTTATAAAGAGGTAAATAAACTGGAAAGTCTTTCAGAAGAAGCCTTTCAAAAACATTTAAAAAAGAAACTCAGCCTTCATCTAAAATCAATTTTCAAAGTATTACTGAAACATGAACCATAACATCCATACAACTTATAAAATATTGGCGGTGATTGCTTGCCTGTTGTCAACAGCGGTTCAAGCACAAGAAAAACGCAATCTATCGTTGGAAGAAGCCGTAGAAATGAGCTTATCGCACAGCAATGAATTAAAGATTAGTCAGGCAAAAGTGGTACAAGCTGCCGCTGCTGCAAGAGAAGCTAAAGAAAGAAGATTACCGGACGTAAAGATATCAGGCTCTTACTTGCGATTGATGCAACCGGATGTGGACTTAAAAATAAAAATGGGATCGGGGCAACAACAAACTACCGGCGAAAACCCTACTCCGTCTTCGTCTGCAGCTTTTCCAACGGTGAACCAAGCCGCTTATGGTAGTGCCAATTTGACCATACCTATTTTTTCCGGATTCAAAATTCAGTATGGTGTAGATGCTGCCAAATACTTATGGCAAGCCACGCAATTGGATGCACAAAAAGATAAAGAATCGGTTATTCAAAACACCATTGCGGCATATGTCAATGTATATAAATCCAAAGCTGCTTTGGAATTAGTAAATGAAAACCTGCATCAGTCGGAACAACGAGTAAAAGACTTTTCCAACTTAGAAAAGAATGGCGTTGTTGCGCGTAACGATTTATTGAAAGTACAACTCAATGAATCCAATATTTCATTGGCACTTATGGATGCACAACATAATTACGAATTGAGTACGATACACCTCAACTTGATGCTGGGCTTGCCGGAACAAACACAATTAGTCATCGACAGCCTCGATATGGCAGTTCCATTAACGGCTTCAGAAAGTTATGACTATTGGCAAAACGTAGCCATCGAAAATCGCGCGGATGCCCAAGCATTGCAATACCGAATTAAGGCAGCACAAACCGGAGTGAAAGCAACGAAAGGTGAATACTACCCTAGCCTGGCACTCACTGGAGGTTATATTGCTGCTTATATACCGGATGTTATCACGCTTACCAATGGGTTAAATGCCGGTATAGGTTTATCCTACAGTCCCTCTTCACTTTGGAAAACAGGTGCCAAGGTAGCACAAGCCAAAGCACAACTAGCGCAAGCCGAATTATCTGCCGGTGTACTCAACGATGGCATTAAGTTACAAGTTGCACAAGCACATCAAGCCTATTTATCTGCCCGACAAAAGCTAAGAGTATATAATAAGGCTACCGAACAAGCTAATGAAAACTATCGAATCATGAAAAACAAATACCAAAACGCATTGGCAACCGCAACAGAATTGTTGGAAGCAGATGTAGCACAACTGCAAGCCAATATTAATCGAGCCAATGGTAAAGCCGATGTCTTGGTCGCATACAAACGTTTACTGCAAGCCACCGGTACCATCGAAAAACAATAATCATTCTTTAAAAACAATATTCCTTTCAACACAAATAACAATACTAATGGAAGCCACCACTACAACGACACAACCCACTATAAAAAGTCATCATAACTCATTGCCATCCGCTAACACTACCGAAAACAAACCAGATAAGAAGAAAAAAATATTCCCCATCTTATTGGGTGTACTGATACTCGGCGGAGGGTTCTTTGGCACTCGATCATACCTATATTCCTTGCATCATGCGGTAACTGACGATGCGCAAATAGATGCTAAAATCAGCCCGGTAATACCAAGAGTGCCGGGATATGTGAGTGAGGTGCGTGTAACCGATAACCAACAAGTAAAAAAAGGCGACACACTATTAATACTTGATCAACGTGATTTGCTATTGCGATTGGCTCAGGCAGAAGCTGCTTTGGCTGCCGCGAAAGGAAGCTATGAAGCCGCTACAGCCACCACTTCTGCAGCACGTGCTAATATTGCCTCCGCACAAGCAAATAGTTATACCATAGATGCACAAATTGAAGCAGCGAAAGTAAATCTTTGGAGAGCTACTCAGGATTATGAACGATATAACAACTTAATAAAAGATCATTCCATCACGCAACAACAATACGAACAAGCATTAGCTGCCAAGCAAACAGCCGAGCGACAGTTAAATGTATTGCGTGAGCAAAAGGCTGCTTCGCAAAGACAAACACAAGCGGTATCAACGCAAAGCAATGCAACAGCACAACAAATACTAGTAGCCAATGCCAACATCAAAGCAAGGGAAGCGGATGTAGCAGCTGCACAGCTAAATCTTTCGTATAGCATCATCACTGCGCCATCGGATGGAAGTATATCTAAAGTGAACATCCAAACCGGACAATTGGTGAATGCAGGGCAGTCTTTATTTAGTATCGTGAATGAGCAATCGATATGGGTGACGGCAAATTTTAAAGAAACTCAATTGGAAAAAATGAAAGTGGGACAAAAGGTAGTTGTGCATGTAGATGCCTTCCCCAGTCATCCTTTTGAAGCCCGCATCACATCCTTCTCTCCCGCCACCGGCGCACGTTTCGCTTTGCTTCCTCCGGACAATGCCTCAGGTAATTTTGTAAAAGTGGTACAACGTATTCCTGTAAAAATTGAATTCACCGATAAAAATGATCCATTGGCAGCAAACCTACGCCCCGGAATGAACGTAGGAGTTGAAGTGCACCTTAACTAATATGATGCGAACATTTTCTAAGGCATACAAAGCACCAATAATTGACAACATCATACGAACAATAGAATTTATAGCATGACCGAACAGCACTCAATGGTTGAATATGGAATGCGACGGGTGATCGTAACGGTTACGGCCATCTTCTGCGCATTACTAGAAATAGTAGATACTACAATTGTGAATGTAGCACTGAATGACATGCGTGGTAATTTGGGAGCTACCCTTACCGAAGTGGGTTGGGTTATCACGGCGTATGCTATTGCCAATGTAATCATCGTTCCTATGACCAGTTGGTTATCGCAGCAGTTTGGACGTAGAAACTATTTTGCAGCGTCTATTATCATCTTCACTGTATCTTCTTTTTTGTGTGGAAATGCAAGTGGTATCTGGGAGTTGGTCTTCTTCCGATTCTTGCAAGGCTTGGGTGGTGGCGCCTTATTAGTAACCTCACAAACCATCATTACCGAAAGCTATCCGCCCGAAAAAAGAGGTATGGCGCAAGCGATATATGGTTTAGGCGTTATCATCGGACCAACACTGGGGCCACCATTGGGCGGTTACATCACCGATAACTTTTCTTGGCCATATATTTTTTACATCAACATTCCCATTGGTATCATCGCCACTATATTGACATTGCGGTATGTGCGCAGTCCTAAGTATGCTGAGAAAACCGACAAAAAAGATATCGATTGGTTGGGAATTGCTTTGTTGTCTGTAGCAGTGGGTTCGCTACAATATGTTTTAGAGAAAGGGCACGACGATGATTGGTTTAGCAGCAGTACCATCATCACCCTTTGTATCATGGCTGTATTGGGAATTTTCTTTTTCATTTGGCGTGAACTAACGTATAGAAACCCCATTGTGGATTTGCGAGTGCTTAAAAACGGGAACCTGCGCATCGGCACCATACTCTCCTTCATTTTAGGATTTGGCTTGTATGGCTCTACCTTTATCATACCACTCTATACCCAAGCTACACTGGGATGGACCGCTACGCAATCCGGTATGCTGATGATACCCGCTGCTATCACTACGGCTTTTATGATGCCCATTATTGGTCAATTGCTGCAACGTGGTGTGCCCCAACAATACCTCGTAGCCGGTGGGCTATTAATATTTTTCATCTATAGTCTTTGGGGGTATAAGATTTTGTCACCTGATACAGGTAGCGTGCATTTCTTTTGGCCCTTGATTGTACGCGGTGTGGGAATGGGCATGTTGTTTATTCCCATTACTACCCTATCGCTTTCTACACTAAAAGGTCCGGATATTGGGAAGGGCGCTGCCTTCTCCGGAATGATGCGCCAATTAGGAGGTTCCTTTGGAGTAGCCATGATTACGACGTTTATCTCTATGGAAACCGTCACACATCGCTCTGCTATTGTAAGTCATTTGGATGTCAACAATCCGGCGGTACAAGAGCGGGTAGCAGGATTGCAACACAACTTCATGTCCAAGGGAATGCCAACGGATAAAGCATTGCAGGCAGCATATCAAGCACTCGACTATAGCGTGAGCAAGCAAGCCATGATATTATCCTACATGGATGTGTTTCTATATATCGGTGTGATATTTCTTATTTGCATCCCATTCATATTGGTTGCCAAAGGCAGCAAGAACAAAAAGATAGATATGGGCGAAGCAATGCATTAGCATTAGCATTAGCTATAGCTATAGACATCCAACCTCATCTAATTACCAGCCCAATAACTCTCGCAACTTGGCATACCCTGCTTTGCTAACGGGTACTTTGGCACCACTTAGCAAGATAGCCATGTAGCTATCCTTTTCGTAAGGTTCAATTTTTGCGATGCGGCTAATGGGAAGAATGTAAGAACGATGCACCCGTATATACTGTTGTGGATTGAGCATCTTTTCGATACCGGAAAGTGTACTCTTTTTCAAGAAACGCTCTGTTGCCGTTACAATCTTCACATAGTCATCATTGGCTTCGAGGTATTCAATAGTATGGTCGGCAATGATGCGAATGCGACCATTGTCTTTCACTACAATTCTGTTTCGATAACCATCCATAGGCACTTCGTCTATCATCGACTTCACATCTACAGGTAAAGGAGTTGATGCTATTTGCAACCATTTTTGCATAGCCTTTTCAAAACGATCCGGCATAATGGGCTTCAATAAATAATCGATGGCATTGGCATCAAAAGCCTTGATAGCATAAGCATCGAAGGCAGTAGTAAAAATAACAGAAGGTACTTTGTCTAATAATTCCAACATTTCAAAACCGTTGATACGCGGCATTTGAATATCTAAAAAAATAAGATCGGGTTGTTCTTGTTGAATCATTTTAAACCCTTCAAAGCCATCGGCACACTCCCCTACAATGGTGATGTTTTCGTAAGGCTGCAACAAGGCACGTATGAGTTGTCGTGCTAATGGCTCATCATCTATCAATACAACTTTATGCATCTTGTTGGGGGATTCTTATAGTGGTGATGAAGGTACTATTTTCTCTTTCGGCACGAAGCAAATCATCCCTACCAAATAACAAAAACAAACGACGACGAATTCCTTCCAAACCAAAGCCCGTGCCCACTGTGGGCATATTTTCGTCATTCACGGGGTTTTCGATGCGCAATTGCAACAAGGTATCCGTATCGGAAATATGAATAGGAATCAATACTTCGCCGGTATTACCATACAACCCATATTTAATAGCATTCTCTAAAATGGGTTGCACTAAAAAGGGAGGAATGGTAGTATGGGGTTGATACGAGCCGGTGATGGAAACCTTCAATCGGTCATTAAAGCGCAATGTTTCGATGTCTAAATACGTGTTGATATAATCCAACTCATCGGACAATAACACCACACCGTGTGTGTCTCGCTTTACGGATAAGCGTAAAAAATCAGACAACTTTCCAATCATGAGCTGCGCCTGCGAAGGGTTTATCAAGATGAGGGAGTTGATAGAATTAAGACTATTGTATAAAAAATGTGGTTGTATTTGTTGCCTGAGTTTAAAAAGTTCTGCCTCTTTGTGCAAGGTGGCTACATCAGCAATGCGATTTATTTTTTCCTCTAATGAATTGTTTTTTTCTTTTAGTACATGAAAGGAGATAGCCCAACAAGCAGCTATGCAATGCGCCAAAAATCTTGCACTGGCAGCATTTTCGTACAAGGCGTTATCAGCAGGCACATCGTTGATAAGGTGAAACAACAAACCGGCTAATGAGTTGGACACAATACCTGCTGCACATCCTATCAGAATGGCATAAGCAATAGCTGCCACATATGTAGGATAGCTGCGCATTATGTATAAGGCTGCCATTACGGTAAGGGTAAATGCGGTAGCACTGGTAAGCCCGTCGGTAATGGCATAGCCTATCTTCCCTTCAGCATAATATACTGCACACGTGCCTACTATGGCAGCAATCAGCCATAGTAGCAAAGGAAATCGGAACGTGTCTTTGAAAAGCTGCAAGTGTTTTTTTAGTTTTTAATTTTCTAAACCAATCGGTTTTTGTTCCTTGATAAAAGAAAATAATAGGGAACCAGATTCCAACTCAATGGGCATCACCTCCAGCACGGATAAGAAACTCCAATCCATTTTTCGTCCGTTTCTATCCCAAAAAGACTCTGACAGCGAATTACCCAATGTTAGTGCTGCTTCGTAGGCAGCATCTGTATGCGGTGCATTTATGAGGCGCACTTGTTGGTCGTATTGGTCTGTAAAAGCACCATCGCAATAGATACCAAATACTAACTGTGCAATGTATGACTGCATGGCTTAATACGATTTTACATCTACCCCACCAAACACACAAGTACCTTTTAATATGAGCGTCGTGCGTTGCGTATTGGCATCTTTGGTACGCAGTAATCTTTTATCATCTACACTGCCCAATGCCACAAACATTTCGTTTTTCACATCCCAATGCGAAGGAATAAGCAGCTCGCAACCACCAAAGACTACTTGCATATTTAGATAAATTACATGGTTGGTAGCTTCTGCCTGTGTTAAGTTTATTTCTGCACCGGCAAACAGTACGGATACCTCTCCACCATTAAACGTCTTTGACGTAATCACTTCTTTTGATCCACCAAACATCACTTCAGAATTTAGGTAGTTTTCATCTCGAATGGAGGTATTTGGAGCACAGGAACTGTGCATTTTTTTTTTACCAAAAAGGAAGTACAAGCCTATTAATATAAGCAAGATGGGCGCTACCAATTTGGTAGAACGCACGACGGTATCGCCAACCATAAATTGAAAAGAAGGAATGGCAAAAGCAATACCAATAATAATCATAATCAACGGACCTGCCGAACGGAAACGGTTTTTCAATCCAACAATCAAACCGATAATAATAAGAATGTATGGCCAAAATTCACGGATGGGTAAATAAATACTCAGCCCTAACTGTTTCAACAACACAACCAAGCCGATGACTATTACTACCAAACCCAAACCTACTTTTCGTTTTGCTTTATAGCGTTCGAAGTCGGGACGGTTGGGGCGATGTATTTTTTCTTGTGAGTCGTTCCAATCGTTGTTTGTATTTTGCATGATATAAATTTTATGCAATACTACAGCTGCTATTAATAGTGTACAAGGCAATATAGGTAGCACACCCATTTGGGTCGGTGAATGGAGACTTCGGGTCGGTGAAAACGCCAAGCATATCCGACACTATTGCTCCAGTGCTATGCCTCAGAGGAATCAACCTTCGCCAGTTTACTATGTTTTTTTCCGTATAAAAAATAGATCACCAATCCAATGGCTAACCATATTAAGAATCGCTCCCAATTGGTTGCCCCCGACTCGCAAAGCAAGTAAGAACAACTCAGGAATCCTAATACGGGAATGAGGGAATAGTTTTTCAGAAAGGATAATACAGACATGATGAGGAACAATATCCCAAACGCTAGATAAGGTATTTTTTCACGCCAAAATTGCCATCCACTTTTTTCGTTTACTACATCTATTTCAAAAAATCCCATAATACCGTTTTCCGAAAAATATTGATACAAAACAAGCGTGGTTACAAACAGAATTGGCACGACCCATTTGCCATTTATATACGGTGTTTTAAAACGGCTTTGTGGTTTATTGGGATTGTTTTGCAAACGCAAGATACCTCCACAAACCAATACGAAGGCAAACAAGGTTCCCACGCTGCATAAAGCCACTACTTCGGACAAATTCATGAACAATGCCGGAATACCCACTACTAGCCCTGTAAGAATGGTAGAGAAAGAAGGGGTTTTATACTTCGGATGAATACGCGAAAAAACGGGAGGCAGCAACCCGTCTCTGCTCATGCTCATCCAAATGCGTGGTTGTCCCAATTGAAACACCAGCAACACACTGGCGGTAGCTATTATTGCACTTACCGATACAATGCCGGCAAGCCAGTCCAAATGATTCGCCTGGAAAACATAAGCAAGCGGGTCGCCAATATTCAGTTCGGTATAGCTAACCATACCTGTTAAAACAATAGCAATAAGCATATACACGATGGTACAAATGATCAATGCATTGAACATAGCTTTGGGCAGGTCGCGCTGTGGATTTTTGCATTCTTCTGCCGTGGTGCTGATAGCATCAAAACCAATATAGGAAAAGAATACGGCAGCCGTACCTGCCAACACACCACTCATACCATTGGGTAAAAACGGAGTCCAATTTTCAGGCTGTACATAAAAAGCCCCTGCGATAATCACTAATGCAATAACCCCCATCTTCAACCATACCATGGCGTTGGTCATTCGCTTGCTTTCTTTAATACCTACATATATTACCCACGTAATAATAAAAGTGATCAGAAATGCCGGCAAATCGCAGATGATCCGTATGGTTCCCAATTGAGGCGCCGTATTCCAAGCTGCTTGTGCGGCCGCTGATGCCCCCTCTTTGGCTGTCCAATAATCCATCGTCAGATAATCAGGAATATGATAATGTATGTGACTGCCGGCAATTACAAGACCATTGTCTAATAATGAAGTAAAATAATCGCTCCAAGAAATGGCTACGGCAATATTGCCAATAGCATATTCCATGAGTAAGTCCCAACCAATAATCCAAGCAACAATTTCTCCAAATGCTACATAAGAATAAGTATAAGCACTACCGGCAACGGGCACCATGCTGGCAAATTCCGCATAACAAACAGCCGAAAAGCCACAGGCAATAGAAACGATAATAAAAAGTAAAATTATTCCCGGACCACCTTCATAGCTGGCCGTGCCAATAGTAGAAAAAATACCGGCGCCCACAATTGCAGCGATGCCCATAAAGGTGAGATCCTTCACTCCTAATACCCGACGCAAGTGGTCAGGTGTGCCATGTGAGTCAGAAAATCCGGCAGCCGACTCCTTTTGAATTAACGCTACCGATTTGGTTCGAAACAGTTGTTGTCTCATTCGATAAATATAGGTTTTTGCTATCGAATTTTATAGCGCGTCCTTTATAGCCTTAATATTTCGCTGAATCCCTTGCCACTTGGTTCTTTTCAAAGGGGAGTTTTTAAAAATCTTTCGGAAGGCTTCTTCGCTCATTTCCTCCCATTCTCTTAAGGAAAGGTTTAATATTTCGGGCAAAGGTGTAAAATAGGGTTCTTGATGGGGCTTCGAAAACCGATTCCAAGGACACACGTCTTGGCAAATATCACAACCAAATGCCCAACCTTCTAATTGATGTTGTATATCGACGGGCAAGAGGGCATCTTTCAATTCGATGGTAAGATAGGAAATACATTTGCTTCCATCAATTTTTTGAGGGGCTACGATTGCTCCTGTCGGGCAGGCATCCAAGCAACGCGTGCAGGTACCACAATGGTCGGTAGGGAATGGAGCATCCGGTGGCAGTTCTAAATCTGATATCAACGTGGCAATAAAGAAAAAGGAGCCGGTTTGCTTGTTTATCAAATTAGCATTTTTACCTATCCACCCCAACCCGCTACGTGTTGCCCAGCTTCGTTCCAATACAGGTGCACTATCTACAAATCCCCTTCCTTCAATGGCTCCAACTTGTTCATAAATAAAATTCAACAATTGGTTGAGCTTATCACGAATAACAAAATGATAATCAGTACCCCATGCGTATTTTGCAATTTTGGGATTTGTAACTTTTGCCGTCTCAGCTGGATAATAATTGTAAGTCAGAGTAATAACCGATTGGGCTCCCGGCACTAATTTTCGGGGGTCGGTTCGGAGGTCAAAATAATTTTCCATGTATTGCATTTTGCCATGATAGCCCTTATGCAACCATTGCTCCAAGGCACGTGCATCTTCCTCCATAAAAGCAGCCTTTGCCACCCCCATCGATTGGAATCCCAGACGGATGGCTTCCTCTTTTATTTTCTCTTTATTTTTTTCCGAATACAAAATTCCTTGCAAAATTATTGATAAGAATATGCCATAGCCTTATTGGGATAACAATTCACTTAACAAAAATAAACGTTTCGCATCAACGATATTACGTTACCTTTGCCGATATTTTATTTAAAATTTAGTTCATTTATTAATGATAACATTTTCTAGCCTCTCTTTGCGAGAGGAATTGACCCAGGCAGTTGCCGATATGGGTTTCGAAACTCCCACCCCAATTCAAGCAAAAGTAATTCCTCACCTCCTTTCAGACCCTACAGACATTATTGGACTTGCTCAAACCGGTACGGGAAAAACGGCTGCATTCGGATTGCCTTTATTGCACCATATGGATGTAGGGCGTCGTGATGTGCAAGCACTAGTACTCTCGCCCACCCGCGAACTTTGTATGCAAATACAAGAAGAGTTTAAGAAATACAGTTGTTACATGCGTGGATTAAAAACCACAGCCGTATATGGTGGAGTGCCTATTGGCGGACAAATTAGAGAGTTAAAGACGCATCCACAAGTAGTAGTTGCCACACCGGGAAGACTTATTGACTTATTGGAACGCAAAGCACTTTCTTTAGAGCATGTTCAATTTGTTGTATTAGATGAAGCCGACGAAATGCTCAACATGGGCTTCCGTGAAGACATTGATTTTATCTTAAAAAATACACTGGCTCGCCAATACACTTGGTTGTTTTCTGCCACTATGAATAACGAAGTGCGCGGTATTGCCAAACGCTTCATGAGCCAATGGAAAGAATATGCGGTAGCTACGGCCAATACAACCAACGAAAACATCGACCACCAATACTACGTCACACAACGCCACCTTCGATTCGAAACCTTGCAACGATTGTTGGATTTTACTCCTGGTATTTACGGTATCATCTTCGTAAGAACCAAACAAGACTGTCAAGAAATAGCTGAAAAGCTGATGAAACAAGGGTATCATGTAAGTCCTTTACACGGTGATATGGATCAGAAAATGCGTAGCAAAGTGATGGAGCGCTTTAAAAACAAAAGCCTACAAGCTATTGTTGCCACAGACGTTGCCGCACGCGGTATTGATGTAAACGATATCAGCCACGTCATCAATGTAGAACTACCCGACGACCCTGAAGTATATACCCACCGCAGCGGTAGAACAGCCCGTGCCGGTAAATCCGGTATTTGTATGAGCATTGTAACACCTAAGGAAATTGGTACCATTCGTCAAATTGAAAAATTGGTGAAACAACGCTTTACGAAATGTGACATACCCGACGGTGCAGAAGTAGTGCGTAAAAGACTCTTTTATTTCCTCGAGCAAATAGAAACTGCAAAACCGCAAAAAAACTTTGCAGACCTTTATTGGCAAAGCATTCATGAACGTTTTGAGCAGATGGAAAAGGACGAGTTAATAAAAAGACTCATGTGGCTGCAATTAAAGGACACCATTGATAATTACCAACACGCAGACGATCTCAATGCCGGATTTGGGAATAATAATCAGGATAACTCAGATAAATCCGTGCGTTTATTCATTAACATAGGTGCTAAAGACGGTATTGAAAATGCAGAAAAATTAGTGCGTTTCCTTGTAGATGCAACCGATTTAGAATCGCATCTTATTAGTCGTGCCACCGTAAGAGAAATGGCCAGTTTCTTTAATGTACCGGCAAATGCAGCCTCATTTATCAAAGAAACCCTTGCCACCAAAAAACACAAAGGACGTAAGATAAGAATAGATGAAGCCGAACAAAAAGGAAGAGATAACGGAAGAAGTGATGCGGCAACATTAAAAGGAAGAGGCGTTAACAAAGACTTCAATAACAGAAGTTTTAATACGGATAGAAAGCCTCGTTTCAGTGATAGAGAAAGGATGTCAAATGGGTTTCCGGAAAGGAAAGCCAGAAGAGGCGATAGATAATTTTAACAACTCAAAGGATAATTTTTCTTAATGTCAATTTGGATATTTGGATAATTTTCTTTCCCTTTGCAAAAAATATGTAATGTGTATGAGGAAATTGACAATAATCATTCTATTAGTTGCCTGTAGTTTTAGTAGCCATGCTCAAAACACTATTCGAAAAATTGCAACGGAGATAAAAGACGGTATTGCCAGCTTCTACCATGATAAATTTGAAGGGAGAAAGACGGCAAATGGGGAGATATTTAACAACAATAAATACACTGCTGCCAGCAACACACTGAAGTTGGGCACCTATGTGAAAGTAACCAATACCAACAACGGCGAGATATGCTATGTGAAAATAAACGACCGTATGGCGGCAAACAATAGACGCTTAATAGACCTCGCCAGCATTGCAGCCAAAAAACTAAACTTTCACAAAAACGGATTGGCAAAAGTAAAAGTAGAAGTAGTAAGCGATGAAGAAGGAAGAAATGGTATTTTGACCCAATTACAAAATACATCGCCTAACAATAATACTCTTTAGCTACAAACATCTGAACATAAATTTCAACTGCTCCACTATTTGGAGCAGTTTTTTTGTGTACTAGAGAAACAAAAACACAATCGCATTGAATATGAAAGCCATTTTCGTGGTATATTCTACGATTTATCAAATTGCTTTTTCAAAACAAATACTGCTGTTCACATTAGCATATTGACCATAATTTGGAATAGTGATAAAACCACTTTTTTGGTACAAACCGATGGCTTCAACCATCTTGTCACCGGTTTCCAAAATACACTTCTCGAACCCTAGTTCCTTTGCCCAAGCTTGCAATTCGTTCAATATGTTGCCTGCTATTCCTTGTCCACGATACTCTTTTGGTACAAACATCCTTTTTATTTCCATAACCCCATCGCGATACATTTTCATGGCGCCACACCCAACAACCTTATTGGCTTCGTAAGCAACAACAACATTATTTATTAAATCAATTTTATTGTATTGGGCAAAAAAATCGTTGCTATCTCCATTTCGTAAGGCTAAATCTTTGTCCAATTCCAATACTAATTTTTGAAAATCGACATGGTCGGAATTAGTTCTAATTATTTGATACATCATTTCAGTTATTAGGATGAGTAGGTGTAATGCACAAAAATATTGCCTCTCAATCACCTTCCCAAAAGTGATTATCATTTTTTACCTCCGTAGAACGAATAATATTGATAAGAACATTTTCTTACAATAGAGTTACATTTCGTAATCTTGCAAAATATTTTCATAAAAGAGCTAAATGTCTGTTATTATCTTCTTTATTGCACAGTGGTATCTGTCTTTGTTTTGTCAAACCTTCTTTCAGCACCGCTATGCAGCACATGGCGCCTTCACCATGAGCAAAGGATGGGAACGCTTCTTCTTTGTATTAACATTTATCTTTCAAGGCTCGTCTTATCTGAGTACGCGAGCTTATGCCATCATGCACCGCATGCATCATGCCTATGCCGATACAGACAAAGACCCCCACTCTCCCCAATATTCAAAAAACATCTTTGACATGATGTGGAAGACCTATGTT
>JAKQGX010000020.1 GCA_029573235.1 Bacteroidota bacterium | reverse complement strand
TAGGCACACTATACCATTGCAGGTTCTGTCCATAAATAGGAATACTGTCTGCCTGGCTGCCCTGACAAAACGTAATGAGGGACGCTACAGCAGGGGGGGGAGGAATTTGTTGGATGAATAATTGAGCGGTAGCTACAACAGAGGTGTCGAGCGGGCCGGCTCCGGTATCTACTAGCATTACCACCTTATATGTTCCGCTCGGTCCGGTAGCGCCGGGTTGCGCATTGGGGAAATACAAAATAGAATCTGTTCTGTTAGAGCCATCAGGTAAAGTCCAAAGAAAACTATAGGTCTTATTTGTATAACTAGGTGCCACAACGGCTTGAAGTGCCACATTTGCTCCTGCACAAAACGAACCTGCTCCTAAGATAGTTGGGGCTGTAGGCTTCGTTTGATAGTACATTTCAATTCTTCCGATGGGGAATCCGCTTCCTTCTGTAGAATAGTTAATAGCAGGAGCCGCCGTAATGGGGGATTGGTGTAAAAATCTATTTAACATCACCGGTTGCCCATTAATAGTAGTAGCAAATGGTGTAGCGCTGGCACTATAGCTCACATTGGCGCCGGCAGAGCCTAGTATTCCAATAATATCGCCAGCGGAAACATTAATGCTCACTGGAAGAATAACACCATTCGCACCATTTTGCAAATAGGCAAGATTCACAAAATTGGTTGACAAGGTTGGCCAAGCCACCGGAGGCACATCATTTATTTTTACTACTTGAATGTTTTGGGTGCCGGACCCGGCTTCCGGAGGAATCCTTAAACCAATAATGGTAAAATTTGTAGGTGCCGTAAACCAATACCCTCTTACAGCAGCCGAATATATTGATACGTGTGGTGGTATAGGCATCATGGTCTGGGCATTGCTACGATGTGAAATCACAAGCGACAGCAGAAAAACTAAAAAGAGTAGTTTATTTCTCATATAGATGTGTCTTAAAGTAAGAGACTAAACGAAATGGATAAAATTTTACAATATAATAGACAGTGTAATAATAATAAATAGTTGGCTAAATGTCAGAAGAAAATGCAGTATACAAAAGGTTGTTTTAGCAATCATTAAATGGAGTTCTTAAGAAGGGAAGGTTACCAATATTGCTACCTGCTATTTCATTATGAGTATGGATGTTTTGCTCATTTTGTGTTGAAGCCAGCGTTATGATAGCTCATTTAATATCCGCTTGGCTCTACTTCTAAATCCGGCACTGGTACCATAGTGAAGGTCGGTATGAAGGATTGCGGTAATTTCTTGTTTTATTTCCGGGTAATATTTTGCCAAGTTGGCGAGTACGGTCATTGACGAACATCGCACGGCTACTGCCATTTGCCTGTTTTCTAAATGATCAAAACTTACTTGCATAACCGCATCATGAAGGGATTCCGGAATGTTTACAAACTGAAGGATACGAAGGATATTTCTTTTCAAAGCAATAGTAGCATTGGTCTCCTGAATCAGCTTTACGAGTTGTGGCAAGGCATCCATTATATAGCTTTTGTTTATTTCAAAAATAAAACTCAAAATCCAAGCTGCCCGATTAATGACGGTCTTTTCGGTGTCTTGAAGCAGGTGTAAAAACTCGTTGAAAGCTCGGTCGTCTTTGCTTAATTCAAGTGCTATTTGTTGAAAGGATGCTTTCGAATAATCGTTCCAAATTCGCTCTCGAATACAATTGATTTCAACCATTGTTTCCCAAAAAACATTAGAATAGCATACCGGCAATAGTGGCACTCATATAACTTGCCAATGTGCCGCACAACAAGGCTCTCATCCCCAGTTTGGCAAGGTCTGCACGACGCTCGGGTGCCAATGCGCCAATGCCACCAATCTGCATACCCACGCTGCTGAAATTGGCAAACCCACAAATGGCCACGCTGATGATGGTAAGTCCTTTCGACGTCAATATCGGCACCGACTTATTGGTGAGGTTGGTAAAAGCTACGAATTCGTTGATGGTTAATTTTTGTCCTAAAAGGGTGGCAGCATTATTTACATCTTGCGCTGGAATGCCCATTGCCCAAGCAAACGGATAAAACAGTTTGCTGAAAATATAATTCAGGCTTAGTTGTAAGTCCGGACTAAACAAATGCCCGGCTTTCAATAGCATCCAGTCTATCATGGCAATTAATGCAATAAACCCAATAAGCATTGCCAGTACGTTCATGGCTATTTTAAAGCCGTCAGCAGCACCATGGCTGATGGCATCAATCAGATTGCTGTAAGGGGTTTTTACCTCTAATGTCACCTCCCCCATCGTGTGCGACTGCTCTGTTTCCGGATATACAATTTTTGAAATGACCAAAGCGCCCGGTGCCGCCATGAGGCTGGCAGCTATAAGGTGAGGCGTGATGTCCATTCCGGCACGTAGCCCCATATTGGCATAAACAATAAGAATGCTACCGGCAATACAAGCTAAGCTGCCGCTCATGGATGCCAACAACTCACTTCGTGTCATTGTAGGCAGGTAAGGACGTATCATTACTTGAGCTTCTATTTGTCCCACAAATGCACTGGCTACATTGCTCAATGCCTCGGCACCACTCACTTTCATCACCCAATTCATACCGCGTGCAATGACGGCAACAATCCGTTGCATAATCTTCAAGTAGTATAACACAGCCACAATAACACATACCAAAATGATAGTAGCCGTAATATTGAACGCAAATACAAAAGTGCCGGGAGCATTGTAGTTGGTCAGCGTGCCGGTAAAATCATAAGCGCCAATACCACCATATACAAAGCTGGCTCCTTCTTTTGCAAAGCCTTCAATTTTTTCCATTCCCTTGCTGAGCAACTGGAAGAAACGATTTACTAAGGGTACTTTATACACCAAGAGCCCAATTACTACTTGCAAAAACAATCCGCTGAGTACTAGCCGTAGGTTAATACGTTTTCTGTTGTTGGAGAATAATATAGCTATTCCTAAGATGAGGACTATGCCCAACAGTCCTGTAAATCGTTGCATGGAATAAATGTAAAGTGAAAATTGAAGAAATGAAAAATTGTCCTTGATAATTTTTTTGCAGCGATATAGGAATCGAAGTTGCTATTTTTGAAGGATGATACGCATTGGCAAAATAGTAGCAACACATGGCTTGGCAGGAGATGTAATCTTAACTCATATACTGAATAAAAAGAACTGGTTGAAAAAAGATGATGCCTTATTCTTAGAGCTTCATAAAGGAAGTTTTATTCCCTTTTTTGTTACCAATGTTCGCGCCACACAGGAGGAAGAGTGTATCCTTCGTTTTGAAGACATCACCTCTGTAGAAGCCGCTAAAAAACTTGTAGGTAGATCGGTTTATTCAGAGGCTGCCATTTTACAACAACGAGATGCTGACACACCATTGCTTTGGGTAGGGTACACCATTGTTGACCGTAAACTGGGAGCTATAGGTGTGATTGATGATGTGATACAAACGGCACACCAATGGCTTGCACAAGTACAATATAATGGGAAAGAAGTATTGATACCGCTCATCGCAGAAATGCTACGGAGTGCGCATCCCCCAACCAAAACTATTCAGATGGAATTGCCCGATGGACTATTAGAACTTTAATCTGCATGGCATCCTAATGATTGTATAAATTCTCTAGTAGTATTAATAATTATCGGTTTTTTTCATGCGCGCTATATTGCAACATATACAACGTATCATTGACCATTACGACGGCTCCAAGCCGCTTAGCAACTATTTGAAAGCCTATTTCAAAAAGCATCCCATATTGGGTAGTCGCGATAGGAAGATGCTCACCGAAATGAGTTATGTATGGTATCGGTGCAGCAACGTGTTTGACGATGCACTTCCTTTCAATAAAAAATTAGAGGCTTGTTTGTTTTTATGTGATACGCAACAACATCAAATATTACAGTTGTTAAAACCGGAATGGCAAGGTAAATACGATTATTTTTTTGCACAAAAGATATCGGTACTTCAAAAAGAGAAAATCCGTTTTGATATAGAAAAATTACTTCCAATGACAGTCGCTTTTTCGTCAGGTATGCAAAGACAAGAATGGCTGTCATCTATGTTTATACAACCGAATTTGTTTATTCGTTATCGAAAGAATACAGCCTCATTGAAGGCACTGCTTGATGCACAGAAATGGCACTATACACCCTATGGCAATGATTGTTTCGCTTTGCCGAATGGCACCAAGCTGGAAACGATTTTGCCCGAAAAGGATTATGTAGTACAAGATAAGTCTTCGCAAGAGACCAGAAATTATTTTGCACCCAAAGCTGGAGAGCACTGGTGGGATTGCTGCGCCGGCGCCGGTGGTAAGTCACTACTCTTACACGACCTACAGCCTAAAATTAAGCTTACCGTATCCGATAAAAGAGATACCATTTTGCACAATCTGAAGACGAGATTTGAATTGTATAATAAGCCTGCACCAGAGCAATTGGTAGCAGATGTTGCTGATGCATCAAGCCTGAAAAAGCAATTAATGAATAGGTTGTTTGATAATATTATTTGCGATGTGCCTTGCTCCGGCAGCGGTACTTGGGCGCGTACCCCAGAGCAATTACACTTTTTTGAAGTAGAGAAAATCCAATCTTTTGCTAGCTTACAAAAACACATAGCTGAGAATGCAGCAGCCTTTTTAAAACCCGGGGGAAGGCTTATTTATATTACTTGTTCGGTCTTTAAAGATGAGAATGAAAACGTTTGCGAGGCTATCAATGGCTTGACGGTTGAGTCGATGAAATTGATTAATGGTATTGCAGAAGGCGCCGACAGTATGTTTGTTGCTGTGTTGAAAAAAGAAGCTATCGTTTCATAGTTTTTAATACATGCGTTTCTTTTGAAGTCGTGATGCGAATCAGGTAGCTGCCGGAAGGAATGGTGGCGCGTATGGGTAGCGTCCAAC
>JAKQGX010000017.1 GCA_029573235.1 Bacteroidota bacterium | reverse complement strand
TGGGTAGCGTCCAACTATTATTCCCTGCAATAAGCATTTGATGATGGGATAAAAGTGTTTTCCCTTGTATGTCAGAAAGGGTAATCGTTGCCATCTCGCGCCCTGTGGATGTATGTTCTATTCGAATAGCACTTTCAAATGGGTTGGGGTAGAGTGCTGTTGTTGACGGAGCCACAGTAGGATTTGAAATGCCTAATATTAAATTTGCTGCACAAAAATCCGGTACGCCATAACCCGTTTGTACACCCGGAGTAGCAAAGGTGTGCCCTGTTTGTTGAATAGCACTTCTAAGTTGATAAGGTGTTCGGGTTGGGTTCCCTTGTAGCAAACAAGCGACCATACCCGCTACTGCTGGTGTGGAGAATGACGTCCCACTCATACTGCTGACATTCATGTTGAAGGCCATGGTAGCTCCTGGATTTCCTAATCCGCAAACATTAGGTTTTATTACTCCGGCGGCATTGGGTCCATGTCCGCTAGAACTCGCAGGTTGCTTGTTAATGTCCACGTTGCCTACCGTCAATGCACTGTCGGCATCACTGGGCGAAAGCAATCCGCCGCTGCCTTCGTTGCCGGCAGTAATAGTCGTGAATATTCCCTTGCGTACAGCCGCATTTGCAGCTTGTGTAGCGATGATCGTTTTGCCATCCAGTTGCGATGAACTTATTGCCGAGAAGGGCGCATCAAATCCATTATAACCTACGGACATGCTCATCACATCTACACCAATGCTATCTGCTCGTTCCATGCCGGCAATGAGGTTGTCCATCTCAATGGGTTGTTCGGAAAACACATCTTCGGTAACGTATAAGGCGTACTGAGCCAGTGGCGCTGTACCTACAAAATGATTGGGCAGATAACCGGCAAGAATGCTCAATACTTCGGTGCCATGTGAGCCCGCATTATATACATCAGTAGTGTCTTTTACAAAATTATAGCCATCAACGATGCGACCGGAATGGTAGAGGCTGTCAAATGCAGGTCCTACATCTACCCATTTAAATCCATTATCAAAAACGGCTATCAGCATATTTTGCCCCTTCCATCCGAGGTTATGGAGGCAAGCTCCATTAAAAATGTTGATTTGATCCCAAGCAAAATTGTAATAGGCAGCATTGGCAGATGGTTTGGCAAGTGGATCATTGTTGCGCAAAGAGAGTTGCGATACCGGTAATGTGTTGGCTTCTGTCGTGCTGTTTTTGTTGTGCAAGCCTGATGGGAAATAGCCCACCCATTCCACGTTTTTTACAAACGATAGAGAGCGTATTGATACTACTGTTGACGTATCATCCATTAATAACACGCAATAGTTTAGCCACTTTGAGGTGCTGTGCAATACCGCAGAACTAATTTTTTTGACACTATCAATATATATAGTTGAAACAGGTAGGTCGGTACTGTCAACAAGGATGTTGTATTTAGCTCTTCGGTCGAGTGCTCGTTGAGAAAGAAAAGACAGCGGTTGATGAATAGCCGCTGTCCCCCATTTATTGGTAAAACTTATTCTGAAAGCGTATTGAGCAGGAAGCGCTTGGGAACTAATGGATAGCACTATTCCCAATGCCAGCAATAGGTTGCTCTTTCGCATACGTGGTATTAATTATGATCTATCGCACGCATCACCACACCATATCCCTTTCTGCAACCGGTGCCACCACCACCTGCTGATGGTTGATAGGTCCAGTAAATCATTTCTCGATATATCATTCCTACTCCTTGTGCATACACTTCTTTGCTGAAAGTCTTAGAGGCAAAAGAGTAAGGGTCAATTTCCGGATTGTTCACCGTATCGTTTACTTCGTTTACGGTTACTGTGTTTTCAAAGTTGATGAATCCATTGTTATATGGCGCTGCGTATTTATCGTAATAATAGTGCCAGCCGTCAAATCTTCTCAAATCTTCATCCAATACATAAGATATCTTGGCATTACCATCCCACGTATTTCCGTTTTGGATAGGGAAGGTGAGCTTGATGAAACGAAGATTTTCTTCTACAAATTCGAGTGTTGTAGGAGTAGGTGTTACCAACATCACGCGATGGTTTTCCCAAGGCAAAGTATCGGTTTTACGGATTTGACTTTCAATTCGGTAAGAAAGGCGAAACTCGTTGTCACGAAAGGAATCTACAACTGTCCAACGCATTTGATAATGATGGATCGACTTCACGCAAAAGAAATCATCCCAAAGGGTAGAATCAACATCGTAGGTAATGGTTTTACCAAAGGTGAGCGGAAAATAGTTTCTTCCGTAATCTCCCGTAAACGTTTCATTCTTTTTGGTACAAGAGTATAATGATACTATGCCTAAAGCCATTATAACCAATGCTGGCAACAATCTTTTCTTCATAGAAATACAAAGTGTAGGTGTAAATATAGTTAAAGAAACTAAAAACAATAGAAATTCTTAAACGAATCTTTAGAATTCCCGATGATGGTCAATAACATATTTCTCCGGTTAGACATGAGCCTTTGCAGCTACTCAAAAGGGAGGCTTATGATTCCAATACACTTCTGATGATGCCGCCACCGATAACGTCGTCACCTTCGTAAAAGACGGCAGACTGTCCCGGAGCAATTCCCTTTACCATGTGTGTAAAAGCAACGGCAATTTGGTTGTTCTCGTGATGCAGGGTCGATTCCGCTCCGGCATCCTTGTATCTAATTTTGGTTACCGCCTTTATGCCTTCGGGTATGGTAGCGTATTTTATGGGGTTGACGCCACTTACCAGCATTTTTTGTTGTTGCAACTCTTGCTCCTCGCCCAGCACTACAGTGTTCGTTTCGGGTATAATTTTGGTAACATACATGGGTTTGCCAAAGGCTACGTCCAGCCCTTTTCGTTGCCCTATGGTATAAAAGGGATATCCTTTATGTTTTCCGACAACTGTACCATCTGTAGTTACAAAATCTCCATTGGCTACCGAAGCTTCTAAGGTTGGGATGCGTCTTTTGAGAAAGCCACGATAATCGTTGTCTGGCACAAAGCATATTTCATAACTCTCTGCTTTTTTTGAAAGCTCTTTATAGCCCATGTCATAAGCTAATTCACGTACTTCAGTTTTGAGATAATCGCCCAA
This sequence comes from Bacteroidota bacterium, assembly GCA_029573235.1. Taxonomy (GTDB): domain Bacteria; phylum Bacteroidota; class Bacteroidia; order Chitinophagales; family Chitinophagaceae; genus JAFIGV01. The sequence goes on along the minus strand of JAKQGX010000017.1, from coordinate 17,970 downwards.
TGGGTACAAGCTTCTCGACAAATTTTCTTGCCCCAATCCCCATAAAACATAGCTCTGGTCTTTAGTGAGGTCTTTGGCTTTGGAGAGTACATGACGTCCGTTTTCTTCTCTTACTTTGGCATAATGTCCCGTAGCTATAAACTCACAATCCAAGGCATTTGCCCGCTTCAATAGGGCTGCCCATTTGATGTGCGTATTGCACAGCACGCATGGATTTGGAGTGCGCCCTGCCATGTATTCTTCTACAAAATTATCAATAACGAAATTGCCAAATTCCTCGCGTATATCTAGTACATAATGCGGGAAACCATGATCCACAGCGGCTTGACGAGCATCATTAAAGCTGTCCAAATTGCAACAACCGGTTTCTTTTTTGCCTCCACCGCTGGCTGCATAGTCCCATGTCTTCATGGTTATTCCTATCACCTCATATCCTTGCTCATGCAGCATCAATGCTACCACGGTGCTATCTATTCCTCCACTCATGGCTACCAGCACTTTTCCTTTTCTGCTCATCTTTTTAATTATTGTTTGAGGTCGCAAATTTAGGAATATACCGTATGTATTCCTTTATAGTTGGATAGATAAAAGAGTAAAGCATCATGGGCGGTGCTGCTCCAAATAGCGCACTAACTTTTGAATATTGCTTGCGTTGTCATAATGCTGTTGCAATACCTGTTGTCGTTTCTCGCGTTCCGGCAGATCAAAGGGCTGCTGCATTAAGCGGTTGATTTTTGCTAAGAAATCAGGGGCGTCATTTGCAATATGGCAAATAGAAGCTAATCCGGTACCGGTAAGCATAGCTGCATTGACCAATACATGCCTACCTTGATACAAAGCATGCAACAGTTTTAATTTTAACCCAGTGCTTTGAAACGTGGGCAGCACATGCACTTGCGCTTGTTCTATCAGTTGTTGCATCATTGAGCTGTCGGGGTTGGCTATCAATTGACAGTTGGGTAGTGCAGCGGCTGCTTGTATGATTTTGGCAGAAGGTTTTTTGCCGGCGAGGACAATTTTCATTGTCGTTTTTGAAAACACTTGCTCTAACAAGAAAAGCGCCGCCTCTTCATTTTCAGCAACAGAAAGATTGCCATGATACAAACAATAATCGCCAATTCCAGTCAAGGATGTTACCTGATGGTAGGGTTGGAAAGATGGCATATACTCATGCGCAGCAAGCGGATATTGCACTTTGAAAAAATCATAGTCATGTTGTGCTACCGTAAAAAAGGCTTGCATCATCTCCAACTTTTTCTCCATTCGGGCCAGCAACAATGCTTCCACTGTGTAATATGTTTTTTTGAAAAAATGCGGTGTGCGTTTTGCCAACAACCGATAATAATCTTGCTCTACATTTTGTGGGCGAAGAATCTTTAACCGTGATGCCAGTGAAGGATGAGAAGCATAATAAGATGTGCTCAATCCGTCAAAAAAAATAGGTGCGTCTATTTGCTGCAAACGGAGCAACAACTGCTCGTCTCTTCTAGAATAGACCATGTATGGATACTTCCACGAAAGCCCATGTAGTCCCGTTTTTCGCGGGTAATACCATACTCTTTTACACCAACTTTCTAAAATGGGAGAAGGTTGCCGACCATCATATTGGGAGCAATGCAGATAGATAGATACGCCGGCTTCCGACAAGCATTTTATTTTATAAAACACATCAATAATGCCACCATAGTCGGGTGGGTCGGGGATGGCAAAGGATACGATATGGAGGGCGATTTCAGCCAAGCGAATGATATACGTTTAATAATGTTTGTTCCTCGTGTTGCCAGCAAAAAACGTCACGAGCAAGAAGACAATTTTGTTGCAATCTGTTGTAATAATCCGTATCGTTGAGTAGTTGATTTAATCCCCTCGCTATAGCTGAAGTGGTGGGTTCTTCAATCAAATGCGCTACTTCAAACTCATTATTGATGGCTACGTATTCGGGATACTTCACACAAAGTTGGGGTACAGCGCTATGCAAATAATCAAAGAATCTATTGGCTAAAGAATATTTATTGCTGGTGCCCATAGCTTCAAACAAGGTAATGCCGATATAGGCATTGCGGGTATATTCTTTCAATTCTTCCGGCGGCACATAACCTTTAAAAAACACTTTTTCCGACAAGCCATGCTCATGCATTATTGCCTTGGCTTGCTCAAAAAAATTACCTTCCCCGCAAATGATTAAAGGCACCGAAACCTCTTTCATGGCAGGTATTAAATATTCAAAACAGCGACCTACATTGACAGCTCCTTGGTATAAAATATATCGTTTCTTTTCAGTAGGAATTGAGAGGGGCGTTCGTACGGTGATGTTTCGCACCAATGCATATTGCACCCCATAACGCTGTTGAAATATATCGGCAATGCCCGCACCCACCGTATAACCCACCGGAAATCGTTTGACATAAGTGCGCTCTACCCATTGCCATACCTTATATATCATGGGGCGCGACATTACCTCCTGCATTTCTGTAAATAATTCGTGGGCATCATACACTCTTTTTTTACCACGAAACACGGACGCATAATATACCGGCACGATCGTGTCTAGATCTATAGCACAAAGAATATCAACCTTTGAAAACAATAACCTAAGCAGCAATTTTAGGTTATATTCCAGATAGAATAACTTGCCTGCTTCAAAGAATACAGGAATGCGTTTTTGCTGAAAGGACTGAGGAATGAGGGTTGGGCTGTTCTTTTTTTGAATACCTACTAGCGTCACATCATAACCGTTTTTTGCCAACGAACGACAAATGCGAATCATGCGTTGGTCATAATTCAAGTCGTTGGTGACAGTGCAAATGATTTTTGTCTTTTTCGACATTCAAAAGATAAATATGCGGGTAAAAATAGCGCTTTAATTTTGGGCTTAGTACATTTGTTACTACTCATGTCACTACAGAAAATACTCATCATTACGAATAGAGTGCCATACCCATTGAAAGACGGTGGCAACCATGCGGTATATTCTATGATTGAAGGATACCAGCAAGCCGGCTTGGATGTTTATTTGTTGAGCATGAACACCAGCAGGCACTTTGTGCCAATTGAAGAGTTGCCCGAGATCTTTCGAAGCATTCGTTTTTCAACCGTAGATATTGACACAGATGTCAAGATATTTTCTTCACTAAAGAATTTTATTCTTAGCAAACAGCCCAACCATGCCGAGCGGTTTTTTGATAAAAAATTTGAAAAAAAAGTTATTGATGTAGTGGAAGATTTTGAGCCGGACGTGATTCAAATAGAAAGTATTTATTTGAGCGTGTACATTCACACTATTAGAGCGCATTGTAAGGCAAAAGTGGTGACCCGGTTGCACAATATCGAATATCAAATTTGGGAGCGATTAGCAGCGAATACTTCTAATAAATTCAAGCGTTTTTATCTGAAAGATTTAGCATCAAGAATCAAACGTTTCGAAGAGCAAGCGTGGCAACAGGCAGATTTATTGCTGGCTATTACCGATACAGACGAAGCCGTGGTGAAAGCCACTCTTCATGATGCTCCGGTACATGTTGTTCCTTTTGGTATCAATAATGAAAAGGTATATCACAGCTTGGTGTCTGAAAAATGGGTGGGCTATCATATTGGCGCTATGGATTGGATGCCCAATGCCGAATCGATTAGTTGGTTTTTAGACCAGGTATGGAAAGAGGTGCATAAGGCAATACCCGATTTTGAATTTCATTTTGCCGGAAGAAATATGCCGGCTTCTTTTAAAAAATATGAAGGGAAAGGGGTGATTTGCGCCGGTGAGGTTTCGGATGCTCGTGCTTTTATAGCTGATAAAAAAATACTGATTGTGCCCTTACAAGCCGGTAGTGGTATGCGCATTAAAGTGATGGAGGCAATTGCCGCAGAAAAGTTGGTAATCAGCACTGCCGTGGGGGTACAGGGAATATCGGGATTGGAAAATGGCAAACACTTCTTATTGGCAGAAACTGCCGATGATTTTGTGCGACAAATAAAATTTGCTTTTGAAAAAAAAGAAGACGCCATCGCTATATCTAAGGCTGGTGCTGATTTTATCAAGAGCACTTACTCACAGGAAGCAATTACGAAGTCATTACTCAGTCGACTTGCATCAATGAACGAAACAAAAGCGCACAAATTATCTAATAGTAATTATTAGCTTGTAGCCATACAATTATCTATACTTGCCAGAAATGTATGAGGTGAGTAATGTAGTGCTGATTACGATTCCCGAATGATAAATTTAAAACCGATTCCATGCATGGTTTGCAATTTGATGTTAGGCTGGTCTTTGAGGTACTTTCTAATTTTTGTGATGAACACATCCATGCTTCTGCCTAAAAAATAATCGTCTTTACCCCATACGTGTAGCAGTATCTCATCGCGCTTTAGCACCTTATTAGCGTTTTGACAAAAGTATTTGAGCAGGTCTGCTTCTCGCTGCGTTAAGATATGCTCATGGGTACCGTCCGTCAACATCAACTCTTGATAAATAAAGTCTAAGTTTCCCAGTTTAAAAACATCAGATGAAACGTCATCTTCTTTTTTAGTACGTTTTATATGTACGCTGATGCGCAATAGCAGCTCTTGAAGATTGAAGGGCTTAGTGATGTAATCATCGGCACCAACTTGAAATCCGGTTATCTTATCATCATCCATAGTTTTAGCAGTCAGCATCAAAATGGGTATTAATTCATTTTTATGCCGAATCTGCGAAAGGATAGTGAGACCGTCTTTTTTGGGAAGCACAATGTCCAGTAGCACCAAATCAAAATTGTGCTTCATGAATTGTTGATAGGCACTTTCACCGTCTTTGCAATGGATGACAGTGTAATTGTTTTCTTGTAATTTTTCTTTTAGAGCAAAGCTTAGAGTAGGGTCGTCCTCTACGAGCAATATTTTTGCTTTAGTTTCGGTCATTGAGTTGTTTGTTTTTTTACTAATTTGCTACTATTGTTTGGTAGAATCTATTGGTATTCAAACTACAAATCTAATACTATTCACCTACTTAATTGCCGGTTTATCCGTTGTGCCAATCCGTAAATTAGTACTGTGCAAATCAATATAACGTACCTTCAATACCTACAATAATAAATATTCTATCATGAAATTGAAAATTTATCACGTTCTTTTTTTTGTGAGTGTTTTGGAGGCATGCCAAAAACAGGACGCTACGAAGTCAACCCCGCCGACACCCAAGGATACAACAAAGGTGGATACTTCCGATACCCTAAAGACACCCATTGATAGTTTTATTACGTACCGAATATTGAAAGGGAAAAATTATTGTGAGAACAACAGCTATCCTTTATGGAAACACTCATCCTTAAGATTTGTAGCCATCTTTGATAGTTCATGTATTTATACCAATGTTGATCCGGCTAATCAAGCAGACATCAATAAACTATATGGTTTTTCGGATTGCACAACGCCGCATCATGCAAACAGTGCCCGCTTTGGTTGGAATTGGATCAACGGAGCGATACATATTCATGCCTATTGTTATGTAGATAGTGTAAGACAATACAAAGAACTGGGTACCGTTTCTTTAAACAAAGAAGTGAACTGCAGTATAGAAACCCTTCCCGGTAAATATGTGTTTACCTTAAATGGTAAACGCGATACGATGCAGCGCCATTGTACTGATTCGATAGCTAATGGCATAAAACTATTTCCTTATTTCGGAGGTGATGAGCCTGCACCACATGATATTCAAATCAAGATAAAGGAATTGAAATAGTAATGCTGGCAAACAGCTTGAAGAATTATTTCTTTACACGATCAGGATTTTCAGCAAGAAAAGTTTCCCAGTTTGAGCTCTTTTGTACACGCGTCATGCGAGTAGGAGTTTGTGGATTCTTTTTTACGGACAAACGACTTTCGTAATGATGGCAAAGTGCTACAGCTAAGGCATCTGTGGCATCCATAAACTGTGGTGACTCAGAAAAGTGAAGAATGCGCTGCAACATATCCCAAACCTGCTCTTTAGTTGCATTGCCACGACCTGTAATGACTTGTTTAACCTTTCGCGGGGCATATTCTGTAGCTTCCAACCCATGCAGCATGGCAGCAGCAATAGCAACCCCTTGTGCGCGGCCCAGCTTTAACATGCTTTGTACGTTCTTTCCAAAAAAAGGTGCTTCAATAGCTACAGATTGTGGCTTATAATGTTTCAACAAGCTATCCATCTTTCGAAAAATTAGCTCCAGCCGCTCAGCATGGTTTTGTTTCTTTGCCAGTTGCAGTACACCCATTTCCAACAATGAAATAGTAGTTTTGTGCACGGATATCAACCCATAGCCCATAACCAAAGTACCGGGGTCTATTCCTAATATTATTTTTGAATCTTCTTGCAACGCCATCGTTTGAACAAAACTACCAAAATACGAATCAATTACACTATCGGGGTTATTGTGACATCGCTTTTGCTTTGGGTGATATACACACAAGTAAAAGGACAACTTTCGCAAGTAAGCATTAGCACGGTGTTGCGTGACGGAGACCTTACTTATTTTTTCATAGCATTATTACTGCTCCCTTTAAACCTAACTATTGAAATATATAAGTGGAAGCTGTTGGTTGCCTCAGCACAACCCATTTCGTTTGGGGTGGCTGTTCGGAGTTTCTTAGCGGGATTGTCGTTATCACTGCTGACGCCCAATCGCATCGGGGAGTATCCCGGAAGAATATTGTTTCTTCAACAAAAAAATACACCTCGTCTTATCAGCGTCACACTTCTGGGCATGTATTCTCAATTGCTCAGTTTGTTGATTTTTGGCATCGTTGGCTTGATGTTTTACTATTCGATTTATCCGGGTTACTGGCAAAAAGTAGTATTGATTATTGCGCTGATAGTTTCATTGCTGGCGGTTATTGTTTTCCTGAATTTTGAAAAATGGAGTCGATACATTGAGCGCATTTCTTTTCTGAAAAAATTTAAAACCTATTCTCGAATGTTGAAAAGGTTTAGCACACGACAGCAGTTGGTAATATTAGGGCTCTCCTTGCTTCGTTTTGTAGTGTATGCTTCGCAATACCTATTGCTCATGCTTTGGATGCACATTGAGATGGATTGGATTGCCGGCTTTGGTATGGCGTGCATGTTTTTCTTCTCCATGGCTATTGTGCCCTCTATTGCCTTGGCAGAAATGGGTATTCGTGGGCAGTTGAGCCTTTTATTTTTTCAACATTTCACTACCAATAAAATTGGCATACTAGTAGCTACTATTGTACTGTGGGTTATAAATCTAATTTTGCCTGCAATAGCAGGAAGTATCTTATGGATAAAGCTTCGATGGATAAAATAAGAGGGTCGCTTGTGTGGTTGATTTTATGCGCCACGTTATTGGCAGCTTACTCGGCAAAGGCACAGAACGATTTTTGCGGACTTTCCAACACATCTTTTAAAACGGGTGAACGTATTTCCTTCAAGGTATATTACAACATGAGTTTATTGTGGGTGACGGCCGGCATTGCCCATTTTACCGTGTATGATGATAAAGTTGGCGACCGTGAAGTGTATCACATAGTCGGTGACGGAAAAACACTTTCATCTTATGAATGGTTTTACAAAGTAGATGACCGTTACGAAAGTTGGATTGATAAAGAGACTTTGCTGCCACATCGGTTTTATCGCAATGTGAAAGAAGGTAATACAAAGTTTACTTCCTTGGCTAATTTTTACCAAGAATCACAACGAATTACTACTCAACAAAAATCCTTTCCTGCTCCCAAATGTGTGCAGGACGTACTTTCCAGCATCTATTATGCCCGCAATATAGATTATAGTAAGTACGCGCCCGGAAGCAAAATTCCTTTCTATATGTTTTTGGATGATAAAGTGTACAGCCTTTATATTAAGTATTTAGGAAAAGAAACGATGACGACCAAGTACGGCACCTATAAAACCATCAAAATACGTCCGCTGTTAATAGAAGGAACGATATTTAAAGGAGGTGAAAAAATGACTATTTGGATAAGCGATGATGCCAACCATATTCCGGTGCGAATCGATAGCCCTATCATTGTAGGTAGTATTAAAGTAGATTTGTATCAATATGCAAATTTGAAAAACCCTTTCACCGCCTTGATTCGAAAAAAATAGGAATCCACATTCTTCTACTCCATTGCCGTATTCAAAAAAAATAGCTGCTTCATGTTGAAGCAGCTATTCAAAGTGAAAAACTGAACTATATTAAGAATTTACTTTTCTTACGTTAACTGCATTTTTCCCCTTTTTGCCATCCTGAACTTCGTACGTTACTTGGTCATCTTGTGTGATTTTGTCGATAAGACCTGTTGCGTGTACAAATACTTCAGCTCCGCCGTCATTGGGTTTAATAAAACCAAAACCTTTAGTTTCATTAAAGAATTTTACTGTGCCTTCTTGCATAAAAAAACTATGAAAAAATTATTAAAAGGTAAAAGTATGATTTATTTATAATGAGGAGTATCTTTTTGTAAAAAAAAATATATTATTAAGAGTAGCTTTAGGTTTTTATTAAGTATTGGTAGGAAGGGTATAAAAAAGTACGAAATATTAATTTTTGCATTTTAATGACAAAAAAGTGACAAAGATCATTTCTTTGCAGTTAGAAATCAGCAAAAGCCAAGTTGGTCGAGAGTACCTTTACCTACTCTTTTTAATATAAGCTTATGAGTGCCATCTATCTATTGATAACGGCAAGTATATGTGTCGCAGCGTTGTTCTTAGTCGGTTTTATCTGGAGTGTAAAATCAAACCAGTTTAAAGACCCTAAAGGATCATCGATGCGAATCTTGTTGGATGAATTTTCGGAACCTAAATCAAAAAAACAATAAACACAAAAACTACATGGATTCGTTAAGAAACAGAGAAGAACAGCAACCTACAGCTGCGCAGGCAGTTGCTGTTGAACATTCCGGCGGAATGGATCATTTTTATTACGACAACAAAATTGCCAAATGGTTTGCCTATGCCACTATTTTTTGGGGGGTTGTGGGTATGTTGGTTGGTTTGATTGCAGCGTTTCAGTTGGTTTTTCCAGAACTCAACTTTAATACGGCTCAAACCACATTTGGTAGGGTAAGACCGGTACATACCAATGCGGTCATTTTTGCCTTTGTAGGGAATGGTATATTCATGGGGGTATATTACTCTCTACAACGCTTGTGCAAAGCGCGTATGTTTAGCGATGCCCTTAGTAAAATTCACTTTTGGGGTTGGCAATTGATTATTGTTTTTGCTGCTGTTACCTTATTAGCCGGATACACTACGGGTAAAGAGTATGCGGAATTAGAGTGGCCATTGGACATCATGATTACGCTTATCTGGGTTGTTTTCGGATGGAATATGTTTGGTACCATTCTGAAACGTAGAGAGCGCCATTTGTATGTTGCAATTTGGTTTTATATAGCCACGTTCGTTACCGTTGCCATGTTGCATATTGTCAATTCTTGGGAAATACCTTTCACTTGGTTGAAATCATACTCATGGTATGCCGGTGTGCAAGATGCCTTGGTACAATGGTGGTATGGACACAATGCTGTTGCCTTTTTCTTAACCACTCCTTACCTGGGGTTGATGTATTACTTTTTACCGAAAGCGGCAAACCGTCCTGTATATTCTTATCGCTTGTCCATTATCCACTTCTGGTCGCTTATCTTTTTGTATATATGGGCAGGCCCTCACCATTTATTGTATTCCTCATTACCCGATTGGGCACAATCATTAGGCACTGTGTTTTCTGTAATGCTGATAGCACCATCATGGGGTGGTATGATCAACGGCTTGCTAACACTGAGAGGGGCTTGGGATAAAGTTCGCGAAGATGTAGTGCTGAAGTTTATGGTGGTAGCGGTTACGGCTTATGGTATGGCTACGTTCGAAGGGCCTATGTTGAGTTTGAAAAATGTAAATGCCATTAGTCACTTTACTGATTGGACTATTGCACACGTGCACGTTGGCGCATTAGGATGGAACGGTTTTCTCACCTTTGGTGTGCTGTATTGGTTGATACCACGTATATTCAGAACGTCTATTCACTCTACCAAACTTGCTAACTGGCACTTCTGGTTGGGTACCCTTGGTATTGTATTTTATGCTGTACCTCTTTACTGGGCAGGTTTCATGCAGAGCCTTGCTTGGAAAGAATTTACTCCCGAAGGACAGCTGAAATACCAGTTTATGGAAACGGTAACACAGCTTCGCCCCTTCTATTTAATGCGTGGTATTGGTGGTGTCTTTTATCTTACCGGCGTAATAATGATGGTGGTGAACATTTGGAAAACGGTGAAGAAAGGTACTTGTTTGAATAATGAAGCGGTATCTGCGGCGCCATTAACCAAAGAATACACACCACATGCTGGTACGCACTGGCATCGTTGGATTGAAAGAAAACCTATACAAATGTTAGTGTTCAGCTTAATCGTTGTAGCTATTGGTGGTGCTATCGAAATCATTCCAACGTATTTGGTGAAATCCAATATTCCAACGATAAGTAGTGTGAAGCCCTATACTCCATTGGAATTGCAAGGTAGAGATATATATGTAAGAGAAGGATGTTATACCTGTCATAGCCAGATGGTACGTCCTTTCAGAAGCGAAGTAGCCCGTTATGGCGAATACTCTAAATCCGGTGAGTTTATATACGATCACCCATTCCAGTGGGGAAGCAAGCGCACCGGTCCGGATTTGGCAAGGGTCGGAGGTAAGTATCCTGACAGTTGGCACTTCAATCACATGTACGATCCGTCTAGTATGTCGCCGGGCTCAATAATGCCTAATTACCCTTGGCTGTTTAAAAATGATTTAGACAAAGACGTAACTCCTGCAAAAATAAGAGCAATGCAAACACTTGGAGTACCCTATCCGGAAGGCTATGATATGAAAGCCAATGAAGACTTGGAGAAACAAGCTAAAAAGATTGCTGCCAATTTAGAGAAAGACAATATTAAGATTAGTAGTGATAAGGAAATTATAGCACTGATTGCCTACTTGCAACGCATAGGTACGGACATCAAATTGGAACAAAAAAACACTACACCCTAATTGTTTTAACAACAGCTAAGAAAATAGAGTGGGACGTTTTGTGTCCTCCAATATACAAGCTTTCCACTCTTTTATATGCTAACAAAATCATTCTATCTCATCATGAAATTTAGAACCTATTTAGAACAAATTACCGGTGTAGGTATTTTTCCTTTGATTTCATTGCTCATATTCTTTGTATTCTTCACAGCACTTGTTTGGTGGGTGGTAAAGGCAAATAAAAAGCATATTGAAAACATGAGCCACCTACCACTGGGCGAAAATGAATAAACAAGCTTCAAAAAAATAATTGCAAAGTCATGTATAAACATTTGTATAAAATATTACCCGTAACACTGCTGTTACCCCTCACATCCATAGCCGAAGAAGCAAAGCCTGCAGTAGCGACTACTTCTATAAATATGACACTGTTGTCATTGCTAACACTCATCTTCGTTCTATTACTTGCCATTGGTATATTGGCAAATTCACTCAGCAACCTAGCTGCTGTTTACAGAACGCATCTGAGAAAGAAAAGGAATGCTACATTGTCCTCTGCTGCCAAAACAATTTCGTTATTGTTGCTTTTGTTTGTAGCCCCGTTTTCATTGGTACAAGCAGCGGAGCCAACGGAAGCTGCCGCAGCAACGGAAGCGGCTGCTAATGCTGCCCCAAGCGTTATTGCCGGTATGCCTGCTTTCGATTTTTATTTATTAATAAGCATTATCGTTGTTGAAATTCTTGTCATCATTGCCTTGTTGGTTACTATGATGAATTTGCAATCACTCATTAGCCGCAGAGAGGTGGAAGGTGCTGTAGCTCCTGCAGCTAAGAAGCGTTCTTTTTGGGATCGTTTCAACCAAACAGTTGCCATCGAAAAAGAACAAGATATCATGCTGGATCACTCTTACGATGGCATTCAGGAATTGGATAACAGCTTGCCGCCTTGGTGGAAGTATGGTTTCTATTTAACCATTATAGTATCCATTTTCTACTTGTATTATTATCATATTGGAAATGGTCCAACACAGCTTGATGAATTAGCTATGGAAATGAAAGAAGGCGAAGCACAAAAAGCCAAGTATCTTTCATTGTCGGCGAATAATATAGATGAAAACACCGTAAAGATGTCGGATGATGCCGGTATCGCTGCCGGTAAAACACTCTTTGAAACCAACTGTGCAGCCTGCCATGCCAAAGACGGTGGTGGTACGGTAGGTCCCAATCTTACGGATGTGTACTGGTTGCATGGAGGCAGTTTATCAGATGTGTTTAAATCTATCAAATACGGATGGCCGGATAAAGGGATGAAGAGTTGGAAAGATGACTTCTCTCCCAAGCAAATTGCAGATATCGCAAGTTTTATTGAAACATTGAAAGGAACCAAACCGGCTGTTGCCAAAGAGCCTCAAGGAGAAGCCTATACAGCAGAAGCAACAACAACTACTACCGAAACAAAAGCGACAGACTCAACGACTGCCGCCCAATAATCAAAAAAAACAAAACAATGAGCCAAGATTCAGGAGCGTTTAGAGACAAAGTCGCCACGATAGATAAAGAGGGGAAACGCGTTTGGATTTTCCCTACAAAACCTAAAGGGAAATACTACATCACCCGCTCTCAATTGAGCATTGTGTATTTGCTGGTGTTTTTTGCGCTGCCATTCATTAAAGTAGATGGACACCCGCTTTTTCTAATCAATATTTTGGAGCGCAAGTTCATTCTCTTCGGACAGATATTTTGGCCACAAGATTTCTTCATCTTTGGCTTAGGTATGGTGCTCTTTATTGTGTTCATTGCTTTGTTTACAGTAGTTTTCGGAAGGGTATTTTGTGGATGGGCTTGCCCGCAAACCATTTTTATGGAAATGGTTTTTAGAAAGATTGAATATTGGATTGAAGGGGACGCCGCAGCACAAAGAATGTTAGCAAAAGCGCCTTGGGACGCCAAGAAAATTAGAACCAAACTTTTTAAATGGACGGTTTTCTGGGTATTGAGTTTCATCATTGCTAATACTTTTTTGGCGTATGTTATCGGTATTGATGAGCTGAAGAAGATTATTACAGAGCCGCTTTCAGAGCACATCGGTGGGTTTAGTGCTATCGTAATTTTTACTTCTATTTTCTTCTTTGTTTATTCTTGGTTTCGGGAGCAAGTGTGTACGGTAGTTTGCCCCTATGGGCGGATGCAGGGGGTGCTACTCGATAAAGACTCTATCAACGTAACCTACGACTATGTAAGAGGCGAAAACAGAGCAAAATTTAAAAAAAATGAAGAGCGTACTGCCGGCGATTGTATCGATTGTTACCAATGCGTAAAAGTGTGCCCTACGGGTATTGACATCCGAAACGGAACACAATTGGAGTGTGTAAACTGTACGGCTTGTATGGATGCTTGCGACAACATGATGGAGGCAGTGGGTTTCCCTAAGGGTCTTATCCGTTATGCTTCCGAAAATAATATTGCCAATAAGAAGAAATTTTCTGTTACCAAAAGAATGAAAGCTTATTCTGCGGTGATGATAGTATTATTGGGTGTTTTGGTGTATTTGTTAGCGAGCCGTACTGATGTGGGCGTTTCTATATTGCGCACCCCAGGACAATTGTATCAGCAAAAAGATGGTTATGTAAGCAATTTGTACAACTATAAAATGCTGAATAAAACCTACCATAATAAAGTGTTAGAGTTACGCCCCGAAAACTTTATCGGTACGCTAAGCATTGTAGGTAATAGTGAATTGAAAATACCCGCTGAAAACGCTACCGGTGGCTCTTTGTTTATAAAGATTCCAGAAAAAGAAGTTAAAGACAGAAAGACAGAATTGAAAATTGGAGTGTATGAAAACGGGAAGAAGATTGCAACAGTGAAAACATCATTCCTCGGGCCATTTTTAGGAAACTAATAATCACTCATTCACTGCATATTACTTGTTCCATACGTTGCTCATAGCGTTTCTACAGGTTTGCCACGCATTGAATAATAACAATAGAATAGGTTCATTCAAATACATAAATACAAATGAAAATAGGTTGGGGTTATCGTATTGCCTTGTTGTATGTTGGGTTTATATCGCTCATTATTTTTTTAGTGTATAGAAGTACACAGGTCAATTTTGATTTGGTTACTAAAGATTATTATAGTGAAGAATTGAAGTTTCAACAGTTAATAGATGCGGGTAAAAATCAATCCGCACTATCGGCGCCGGTACAGTTGTCGTTGCAAGGCAAAGAAGTTCTCTTGCGTTTTCCTGCTGAGTTTTCAAATATGCAAGTAAAAGGTACTGTTCAATTCTTTTCGATGGTCAATGCAGAATGGGATAAAACCGTTGCGTTTGATACAAAAGAAAGCCCGGTAGTGATTGCCGTAGATGGTATGCAGCCGGCTACTTATACCGTAAAGTTGAAGTGGAGTGATGGGAGTAAATCATATTATCAAGAGTCAGACTTAAACATTCAGTAACCCATGACCGCGGCATTTGTTACCATATTTTTGATGGGGTTCACGGGCAGCTTGCATTGTGCCGGTATGTGTGGCCCTATTGTATGGATGGTGCCTTTTCAGCAATATTCGGGTGTTAAGAAATATACTACCATAGTCCTATATCATTTGGGACGCTCTACTGCTTATGCGTTGATGGCGTCCGTATTATTTTCTTTCAAATCATTATTTCATCCGCAAGTACAACAATACATTTCCATTGCATTGGGCTGCTTGTTGTTACTGGCGGGGTTATTGTCGTTCTTTTCAATAAAAGGTTGGGGGATCAAAACACCTTGGGGCGATTGGGTGAAAAGAAACCTGAGCCGTGTGATGCAGCAAATGAGTATCCCATCTTTTATTTTGACAGGATTTCTCAATGGGTTGTTGCCTTGTGGCTTGGTATATATGGCATTGGCGGCTTCTATGTCGTTTGCAGACCTGCCATCGGTAATATTAGGGATGTATCTTTTTGGAATGGGCACCATGCCCCTGTTGATAGCTATTAGCGTGTTGCAAACCAGAGTTCCGATGTCCTTTTTACACAAAGTAAAAAATGCCGTACCCATCTTGTTGTTTTTATTTGGGAGCATCCTTATTGTAAGGGGCATGAATCTTGGCATTCCTTACTTAAGCCCCAAGCTAGAAATGCATCAAAATGAAGTAAAAGCTGAATGTTGTCACCACCCGGAATAATTGCAATGCTTATTGCCAATTGGAGCCATCATCATTTATGGTATTGAGTAGTAGCACCGGTTCATCTTTCTTCAGGTTTTTAAGACTTACTCCTTTCTTACCGTCTTTATCCATCAAGCTTACGTCGTGCCCATAGCCGATATCCACGTACACCTTGCCATCTATCAGCCAGCCACGACCTTTGATGGTATTGCCTTTACGAGTAAATCCACCTTTTACAGTAAGGTCTTCATCCAATTCGATGGTTACTAAATCGCCATCTTCAAAGCCTTTGTATTTGCCCCTCAGATGCGCTGTTACAAGTACTTCCTTACTTTCTTGTACCAGGGATTTGCCTTTCACGTTGCTTACTTTCACATCCATGTTTTTAAAATCATCATCATCGTCACTTCCACCTTTACTGGCTTTCGTCGCATTCTTTACCGCAAAGACATTGTAGCCAAAATTTTTCATGTATAGCTCCGGATACTCAAATAGCTCTTTAATGGCAATTATTTTATACACATACACAGAAGTCTCCGGATTGAGGTTCATGGTGAAGTAGTTTTTCCCTTGTGCAGAGATGGCTTTGAAGATGTTGCCAATACCAAAGTTGTAAGCCGCAGCAGTAAGTGACCAAGAAGCAACCTTGTGCCGATTATAGATCATGGAATAATATTGCGTTAATAGCTTGCAAGCAGCCTGTGTGGCTTTTTGAATATCGTCGCGCTCATCTTTTACAGAAGAGATGATAAGCCCCAAGCCTTTGCCGGTCTCAGGCATTATTTGCCAAAAACCTCTAGCACCCACACGAGAGGAAAGGTTCAGAAATCCGCTTTCAACAATGGGTAAATATTTAAAGTCGGCAGGAATGCCATGTAGTTTTAATTGTGATTCAACATACGGAAAGTATAGCATAGCACGCTTTCGCAACGATGGAAGATTGGCAGTAGGCATTTGCTTCCGAATGACGTTCATCAACTTGTTAGCCACAAAATTATTGTCTACAGGAATAATCTCTCCTGCAAATGATATCACATGTGCTTGGGCAGCATTGCAGCTCAATATGATTACAAAGCAAAAGCTGATAAACGGCAGTAAGGATGTTCTTTTCACGTATCGAAATTATCGAATCATTTCGGTATTGTATTCTTTGCCACTTATGCTCAATTCCAAATGTGTTTTTTCCAGTCGGTCTATAATGGAGAATACAAAATGGTCTTTGTTGGATGCATTCACCGCTCTGGAAACATATACTAGCGTTTTCTCTTTGTGTGGTAAGATAACAGGGAAATCGGTAACGTAACCCGGGTACAGGTCAATGCTTACGCCATTATCTCGCTTCCATTTGAGGTTCATTACACCGGTCAGAAAATCGTTGTCTGTATTGTTTTTTATGGTGATGCGC
Organism: Bacteroidota bacterium; assembly: GCA_029573235.1. Taxonomy (GTDB): domain Bacteria; phylum Bacteroidota; class Bacteroidia; order Chitinophagales; family Chitinophagaceae; genus JAFIGV01. Next base: position 1,426 of record JAKQGX010000017.1, on the reverse strand, counting down.
AAGTAGCAATTTACACCACTGAAAATCATGCTCTGCAACGTCATCGTTACACCATTTACAGTTGGCGATGCAATATTCAGCCAATAGTCCATTTGCAACAAAGCATTGCTCACGCGGCTATTCTCCAATGTATCAGCAGGCAAGTAATACTCACCGGTAAGATGTTGGCTGGGTGGTGGGTCTCCAAAAACAATATGGGGGTATTTTTTCCAAAGCTCTTGATGGGTGTACGAAGTCTTTTTGGCTTCTGCTTCTTTTTTTAGTCGTTCTTCTTCTTCTTTCTTTCGTTTTTCTTCTGCTATTTTTGCTAATCTTTTTTGCTTTTCTTCCTCTTTTCGTTGTTGTTCTTTTAATGCCGCCAATTCCTTTTGACGGATTTGTTCTTGTCTGGCTTGTTCTTTTTCTTCGGCTAATTTCTTTTGACGTTCTGCCTCAAGACGCTGCTTTTCTTTAGCTGCTGCTGCCGCTGCCGCTTTCTCGTCTTGTAATTTTTTGATACGTGCCGCTTCTGCTTCTGCGGCTGCTTTTCTTTTGGCTTCTTTCTCTGCAGCAAGTTGACGTTGTTTTTCTCTCTCTGCTTCCAAGCGCTGTTGTTCTTTTGCCAATGAGTCGGCGCGTGCTTTTTCTCTTTTCAATCGCTCTTCTTCCGCTGCTTGCTTTTTTGCGGCTGCAATACGTTGTTGCTCTTCTTCCGCTGCTTGTTGACGTTGTTTTTCGGCTGCTTCTTCTTGTTTTAATTTTTCTATTTGTCGTTGTTGTTCAGCAGCTAATCGTTCCCTTTCTGCAGCTTCTTCTTTTTTCTTCTTCTCTGCTTCCAGTGCTTTGGCTTTCTGTTCTTTTTCTAATTGCTTTTGCTCTTTTGAAGAAAGTTTTTCTTTTTCTTCTTCTTTCTTTTGTTCTTGCTTGGCAATAGCATTGCCGGTTTCTACGCTTTCTTGTGCTATTTTTTTCAACTTCTTTAAGTCAGAAAAATCATGGTATAGCTTCGTTTCGTTGATGTTTACTTTAGGAATAAACACAATGATGAAATTGTGGGTTCGCTTTCCTTCACTTACGATCAAGTTGGTGGGTTGAGGATGGTCATTGAGTGTTTTGATGAGAAGGGTATTATCATTATTACGGGCTATGCAGGTATATCCCGATGGGTCGCTCCATTGATAATCCATGATGGTTGAATTAAATTTTATAGCAGTAATACTTTCGGGGCTTACAGTTATACTATAACCATTCAAGTTTTGAGCAAAAGTGCTATGGTATAATCCTATTAGCAATAACAGAATTCTGATGCCACGTAGTAGGGTTGATGTTTTTAACCACATAAAAATAATATTGAACAAATGTAAAAAAAATGATGCGCTTAGCATGCAAGGTTGTTTTTTAAATACGGTTGAAAGGCACTAGTAATAGTTGCAATAGCGGAACGCTT